>NZ_JBEOXT010000042.1:0-67359 GCF_040296685.1 Streptomyces sp. NPDC002054 | reverse complement strand
CCACCCCGCTTGCCGCGGACCTGAAGCTCGGGGCTCCTCCCCGAGACCCGCCAGGCGCCGGGGCCCCGTCACGGGGCCCCGGCGCCGCCTTGCGTCCGGGCGGGGCCGGGGCTGCGGCTGGTCCGGCTGCGCCCGGGCCCGCGGGGCTCCGCCCCGCACCCCGCGCCTCAAACGCCGGCGGGGCTGGTTGTGCCGAGCTGCGCCGCGCCGTGCGACTTCGGCTCCGCCGGGCGTCGGGGGCCGCCGGGGGCCGGTGACTCCGGGTGGGGGCATCCGGGACTGCATGATTTACGGCGCGTTGCGCGGAATCAGGCCACCGGGCGGCGGTGAGCGCGCCACAAATCACGCTTTACGTCCCGGACACCCCCACCCTCCGCCCCCGTCCCCCTCCCGCCGCCGTCCGGCTTCCCCGATCTTGCTGGTGACCGGCTTCGACGGCCGCCGCCGCGAGGGCATGCGACCGCCATCGGCGCGTAGGGCAGGCGGGGTTACTCGTCGGAAACAATTCTGCAATCTCTTGCGCAAGGTCTTGCAACACGCGGGGGTGCCCCCTACGGTCGCCACAATCCCCACCCTCTCCGCCAGGAGGCCTCTATGCGCCCCACCTGCCCCCCACGCCGCACCGCCAGAGCGCTGGCCGCGGCTGCCACCCTCGCCGCCGCGGCCCTCACCGCCGGCGCCACGGCAACGACCCCTGCCATGGCCGTCCCGCCGGGGGAGAAGGACGTCACCGCCGTCCTCTTCGAGTGGCGGTTCGCCGACGTCGCCACCGCCTGCACCAGCACCCTCGGTCCCGCCGGTTACGGCTACGTGCAGGTCTCCCCTCCCCAGGAGCACGTCCAGGGCTCGCAGTGGTGGACCTCGTACCAGCCCGTGAGTTACAAGATCGCCGGTCGGCTCGGCGACCGTGCCGCCTTCAAGGGCATGGTCGACGCCTGCCACGCCGCCGGCGTGAAGGTGGTCGCGGACTCCGTCATCAACCACATGGCCGGCCAGGACGGCTCCGGCGTCGGCAGCGGCGGTTCCGCCTACAGCAAGTACAACTACCCCGGCACCTACTCCGGCACCGACATGGACGACTGCCGCGCCACCATCTCCAACTACCAGGACAAGGCGAACGTCCAGAACTGCGAGCTCGTCCAGCTCGCCGACCTCGACACGGGCGAGGACTACGTGCGCGGGCGGATCGCCGCGTATCTCAACGACCTGCTGTCCCTCGGCGTCGACGGGCTCCGGATCGACGCCGCCAAGCACATGCCGGCCGCCGACCTGGCCAACATCAAGTCCCGGCTGACCAACCCCAACGCCTACTGGAAGCAGGAGGCGATATTCGGCGCCGGCGAGGCCGTCAGCCCGAGCGAGTACCTCGGCAACGGCGACGTCCAGGAGTTCCGTTACGCCCGCGACCTCAAGCGGGTCTTCCAGAACGAGAACCTGGCCTACCTGAAGAACTTCGGGGAGGGCTGGGGGTACATGCCCTCCGCCCAGAGCGGCGTCTTCGTCGACAACCACGACACCGAGCGCGGCGGCGACACCCTCAACTACAAGGCAGGGTCTGCCTATACCCTCGCCTCCGTCTTCATGTTGGCCTGGCCGTACGGCTCCCCGGACGTCCACTCCGGCTACGAGTTCACCAACCACGACGCCGGCTCGCCGAACAACGGCACCGTGAACGCCTGTTACACCGACGGCTGGAAGTGCCAGCACGCCTGGCGCGAGATCTCCTCCATGGTCGGCTTCCGGAACGTGGCTCGCGGTCAGGGCGTCACGAACTGGTGGGACAACGGAGCCGACGCCATCGCCTTTGGGCGCGGCAGCAAGGCGTACGTGGCCATCAACCACGAGGGCGGTCCGCTCGCCCGCACCTTCCAGACCTCCCTCCCGGCCGGCGACTACTGCGACGTGCAGAGCGGCAGCCGCACTGTCACCGTCAACTCCTCCGGACAGTTCACCGCCACCGTGCCCGCTGGTACTGCGCTCGCCCTGCACACCGGCGCCCGCAGCTGTTCCGGCGGTTCCACCCCCGCCGCCGGCGCCTCCTTCGGCGTGAACGCCACCACAGCCCCCGGCCAGAACATCCACGTCGCCGGCAGCCACACCGCCCTCGGCAGCTGGAACACCGCTGCCGCCCCCAAGCTCGACCCGGCCGCCTACCCGGTCTGGAAGCTCGACGTCGCTCTGCCCGCCGGCACCACGTTCGAGTACAAGTACGTCCGCAAGGACGGGTCCGGCAACGTCACCTGGGAGAGCGGGGCGAATCGTTCCGCCACCGTCCCGGCCAACGGCAAGGTCACCCTGACGGACACCTGGCGCAACTGACCGCCGCCCCCCGCCCCCGCCTCTCCGACCAAGGAGCCCCTGCCTTGATACGCCGTCCCGCCGCAGGCGTGGCCGCGGCCACGCTCGCCGTGACCCTGCTACCCGCACTGCCCGCGGCAGCCGCCGCCCGCCCGCCCGCGCCACCCTCGGACGCAAAGCTCGCCGCCCAGCCCGCCCGGCACGACCTCACCCGGGAGCAGTTCTACTTCGTCCTCCCGGACCGGTTCGCCAACGGCGACCCCCGCAACGACCGGGGCGGCCTCACCGGCACCCGGCTGGAGACCGGCCTCGACCCGGCCGACAAGGGCTTCTACCAGGGCGGTGACCTCAAGGGGCTGAGCGATCGGCTCGACTACATCAAGGGGCTCGGCACCACCGCCATCTGGCTGGCGCCGATCTTCAAGAACCAGCCGGTGCAGGGCAGCGGGGAGAACGCCTCCGCCGGCTACCACGGCTACTGGATCACCGACTTCACCCAGGTCGACCCGCATTTCGGCACCAATGCCGATCTGGAGCGGCTCATCGACAAGGCCCACGCCAAGGGCATGAAGGTCTTCTTCGACGTCATCACCAACCACACCGCGGATGTGGTTGATTATCGAGAGAAGTCGTACTCCTATCTCTCCAAGGGCGCCTTCCCCTACCTGACGAAGGACGGGGTCCCCTTCAACGACTCCGACTATGCGGACGGGAAGCAGAAGTTCCCGAAGACCGACCCCGCATCGGCCTTCCCGCGCACCCCGGTGGTCCCCGAGGCCAAGAAGAACCTCAAGGTCCCCGCCTGGCTCAACGACCCCGCCATGTACCACAACCGGGGCGATTCCACCTTCGCCGGGGAGTCGAGCGAGCAGGGCGACTTCGTCGGTCTCGACGACCTGTGGACCGAACGCCCCGAGGTCGTCTCCGGGATGGAGAAGATCTACGAGAAGTGGGTCCGCGAGTTCGATATCGACGGCTTCCGCATCGACACCGTCAAGCACGTCAACACCGAGTTCTGGACCCAGTGGGCCACCGCCCTCGACGCCTACGCCGCGAAGCGCGGCCGTCCCGACTTCTTCATGTTCGGTGAGGTCTACTCCGCCGACACCGCCGTGACCTCCCCCTACGTCACCCGCGGTCGCCTCGACGCCACCCTCGACTTCCCGCTCCAGGACGCGATCCGCGCGTACGCCTCCCAGGGCGGCCAGGCCTCCCGGCTGGCCGGCGTCCTCGGCGACGACCACCGCTACACGACGGACAAGGCCAACGCCTACGAGCAGGTTACGTTTCTGGGCAACCACGACATGGGGCGCTTCGGGACCTTCCTGAAGCAGGACCGGCCCAGTGCCGGGGAGCAGGAGCTCCTGGCGCGCTACCGGCTTGCCAACGAGCTGATGTTCCTCACTCGTGGCAACCCGGTCGTCTACTACGGCGACGAGCAGGGCTTCACCGGAGCCGGCGGGGACAAGGACGCCCGCCAGTCGCTGTTCGCCTCGAAGACCGCCGACTACCTCGACGACGACCAGCTCGGGACGGCGCGCACGCACGCGAGCGATGCCTATGATCCGGAGCACCCCCTCTACCGGCAGATCGCCGGGCTGTCCCGGCTGGCCAAGGCGCACCCGGCGCTGCGCGACGGCGTCCAGACCGAGCGCCTGGCAGAAGGCTCCGTCTACGCCTTCACCCGTACCGATGCCGGCAGCCGTACCGAGTACGCCGTCGCCGTGAACAACTCCGCCGAGCCGGTGACCGTCGACGTCCCCGTCGACAGCGCCACCCGGACCGCGTTCCGGACCGTATACGGCGGCCCGGACGCCGGTGCCCGGGTCACCGCCACCGGCAAGGTCCGCGTCACCGTGCCCGCGCTCGGTTCGACCGTGCTCCGCGCGGACCGGCCCCTGCCCGCCCCGGCCGCCGCACCCGCCGTCACCCTGAAGGCCCCGGCCCCCGGCGCCACCGGCACCGTCGAGCTCACGGCCGAGGTCACCGGCGGCGGCCCCCTGAACCGGGTCGTGTTCGCCGCCCAGACCGGCAACGACGCATGGCGCGTCCTCGGCTCCGCCGACCACGCCCCCTACAAGGTCACCGACCATGTCACCGCCCCCGCCGGCACCCCGCTGCGCTACAAGGCGGTCGTCATCGACGGCCGGGGCCGCACCGCGAGCGCCCTCGCCGCCTCCGTTGCCGGCGCCCCGCCCGTGGTGACCCCGCCCACCGCCACCCAGCGCGACTACGCGGTCGTCCACTACAACCGCCCCGACGGCGACTACACCAACTGGCGGCTGTACGCCTGGGGTGACATCGCCGAGGGGGAACAGAAGCCCTGGCCCGAAGGGCACGCCTTCACCGGCCGCGACGCCTATGGCGCCTTCGCGTACGTCCGCCTCAAGCCCGGCGCGAGCTCCGTCGGCTACCTGGTCATCGACAAGGACGGCAACAAGGACGTCGCCGCCGACCGCACCATCGACCTGACCCGCACCGGGGAGATCTGGCTGGACCAGGGCAAGGAGGCCCCCCGGCCGGAACGCCCCGCCTACCCGCCGCAGGACACGGCAAAGGCCGTCCTGCACCTCCAGCGCCCCGACGGCGCCTACGACGGCTGGGGCCTGCACACCTGGACCGGGGCGGCGAACCCCACCGACTGGTCCAAGCCGCTGCTCCCCGCCCGCTTCGACTCCTACGGCGCCGTCTACGAGGTGCCGCTGGCCGCCGGCGCCACCTCCCTCAGCTACATCCTCCACAAGGGCGACGAGAAGGACCTGCCCGCCGACCAGTCCCTGGACCTGAAGGCCACCGGCCACGAGGCCTGGCTGCTGGCCGGCCGGGAGAAGCACCTGCTGCCGCAGCCCGCCGGGTCCGCCGCCGCCCTGGACCTCACCAAGGCCCACGCCGTCTGGATCGACCGCGACACGGTCGTCTGGAATGCCCCGGAGGCCGCGGCCTCCGTCCAGCTTCTGGCCTCTCCTGACGGTTCGGTCACCGCCCAGGACGGCACCCTGACCGGCCGGGCCGCCTGGCTGCGCCTGAACCGGTCCGCGCTCACCCCCGCCCAGCGGCAGGAGTTCCCGCACCTGGCCTCGTACGCCGCCTTCACCGTGGACGCCCGCGACCGCGACCGGGTCCGCGAGGCCCTGCGCGGACAGCTCGTCGCGAGCGCCCGCGCGGCCAATGGCGCCGTCCTCGCCGCCACCGGCGTCCAGCTCGCCGGTGTCCTCGACGACCTGTACGCCAACCAGGCCGCGCTCGGCCCGGTCTTCACCGGCGCGGGTGTCCGGCTCTCGGTCTGGGCGCCCACCGCCCAGCGGGTCGCCCTCGAACTCGACGGGAAGACCCTGCCGATGCGCCGCGACGACGCCACCGGCGTCTGGTCGGCCCAGGGCCCCCGCTCCTGGGCCGGGAAGAAGTACCGGTACGCCGTCACCGTCTGGGCGCCCAGCACCCGGCAGCTGGTGACGAACCTGGTCACCGACCCCTACTCCACCGGCCTCACCACCGACTCCACCCACAGCCTGGCCGTGAATCTGGCCGACCCGGCCCTCCGGCCGGCCGGCTGGAAGGACCTCCGCAAGCCCGGCGCGGTCCCGCTCACCCGCGCCCAGATCCAGGAACTCCACATCCGCGATTTCTCCGTCGCGGACCGCACCTCGCAGCACCCCGGCCAGTACCTGGCCTTCACCGACGCCGACTCGGCGGGCATGCGCCACCTGCGCTCCCTGGCCACCGCCGGCACCTCCTACGTCCACCTGCTCCCGGCCTTCGACATCGGCACCATCCCGGAGAACCCGGCCGACCGCACCGAACCCGCCTGTGACCTGGCCTCTTACGCGCCGGACTCCGAGGAGCAGCAGGCCTGCACGGCAGCCGCCGCGGCCAAGGACGGCTACAACTGGGGCTACGACCCGCTGCACTACACCGTCCCGGAGGGTTCGTACGCCTCCGACCCCAACGGCACCGCCCGTACCGTGGAGTTCCGCCGCATGGTCCAGGCCCTCAACGGGGCCGGCCTGCGCACCGTGATGGACGTGGTCTACAACCACACCGTCGCCGCCGGCCAGTCGGACAAGTCCGTCCTGGACCGGATCGTGCCCGGCTACTACCAGCGCCTGCTCGCCGACGGCGCGGTGGCCACCTCCACCTGCTGTGCCAACACCGCACCCGAGAACGCCATGATGGGCCGCCTGGTCGTCGATTCGATCGTCACCTGGGCCAAGGAGTACAAGGTCGACGGGTTCCGCTTCGACCTGATGGGCCACCACCCGAAGGCCAACATCCTGGCCGTCCGGCAGGCCCTCGACGCCCTCACCCCCGAGAAGGACGGGGTCGACGGCAAGGCGATCATCCTCTACGGGGAGGGCTGGAACTTCGGCGAGATCGCCGACGACGCCCGCTTCGTACAGGCCACCCAGAAGAACATGGCGGGCACCGGCATCGCCACCTTCTCCGACCGCGCCCGCGACGCGGCCCGCGGCGGCGGCCCCTTCGACGAGGACCCGGGCGTCCAGGGCTTCGCCTCCGGCCTCTTCACCGCCCCCAACGGCTCACCCGCGAACGGCACCCCGGAGCAGCAGCGCTCCCGCCTGCTGCACGCCCAGGACCTGATCAAGGTCGGCCTCTCCGGCAACCTCGCCTCGTACCGCTTCACCGACACCACCGGCCGTACGGTCAAGGGCGCGGACGTCGACTACAACGGCTCCCCGGCCGGCTACGCGGCCGACCCCGGCGACGCCCTCGCCTATGTGGACGCCCACGACAACGAATCCCTGGCGGACGCCCTCACGTTCAAGCTGCCGACGGCCACCTCGCCCGCGGACCGGGCCCGGATGCAGACCCTGGCCCTCGCGGTCTCCACCCTCTCCCAGGGTCCGGCGCTCTCCCAGGCCGGTACCGACCTGCTGCGCTCCAAGTCCCTGGACCGCAACTCCTACGACAGCGGCGACTGGTTCAACGCCATCCACTGGGACTGCCGGGACGGCAACGGCTTCGGCCGCGGTCTCCCGCCGGCCGCCGACAACCGCCCGAAGTGGCCGTACGCCAAGCCGCTGCTGACCGGACCGGCCCCCGGCTGCACGGAGATCAACGGCACCGCCGCCGGCTACCGGGACCTGCTCCGGATCCGTACCACGGAACCCGCCTTCTCCCTGGGCACGGCAGCCGAGGTGCAGCAGCGGCTGGCCTTCCCGCTCTCCGGGACGGAGGAAACCCCCGGTGTGATCACCATGACCCTGGGCGACCTGGTCGTCGTCTTCAACGCCACCCCGGCCGCGCAGCGGCAGCAGCTTCCCGCAGCCGCCGGCACCGGCTACCGGCTGCACCCGGTCCAGGCCGCCGGCTCCGACCCGGTCGTCCGGCAGTCCGGGTACGAGGCGGCCACCGGCACCTTCACCATCCCGGCCCGCACCGTCTCGGTGTTCACCCGGGCTCAGGCGTCCGGCCAGGGGGTGTCCGGCTAAACGAGCGTGAGCTGATCCAGCCGCTTCTCCAGCAGGATCACCCCGTACACCCGTCCGTCCGTCCCCTCCTTGTGGGGGAACTCCCCGACCACCCGGTAGCCCGCACCCTGGTAGTACGCGAGCAGCCGGGGGTTGGTGGACAGGCAGTCCAGCCGCGCCCGCTCCCGCCCGGTCCTGGCGATCCGCCGCTCGGCATGTTCGAGCATGCGGCGTCCGGTCCCGGCGGGGGCGGTTTCGCGTTCCACCATCAGCCGGTGCACATAGCCGGCCACCGGGGGCTGCACGCCCCAGGCCTCCTCGTCGCACCACCACAACTCGTAGGCCCCGGCGACCCGTCCGTCGGCGTCGGCCGCGATCCACACTTCCCCGTCGCGCATCCGGGCGGTGAAGTGCGCCGCGTCCTTCTCGCCCGGCTTCCACTGGTCGATGCCGCTCGCCCGCATCCACCGGGCGGCGGCGTCGTACAGCGCCACCAGCGTTCCGGCGTCCTTCTCCGCGGCGTGCCGGAACACGATCCCCTCATCAATGATCACGCGGGCATTATCGCCGGGGTCCCGGCACCGCGCCTCCCGGAACCAGGCCTCCCAGCCGCCCCACCAGCTCGCCGAACGGCCCGTCGGCCGGCTCGTCCGCCAGCATCCGCAGCAGGATCCCGGCCATCTCCGCGTCGTAGGCGGCACTCACCGCCGCCAGCGCCGCGAAGTCGTGGACCAGCTGGAGTTCCAGCTCCGCCCGCGGGATCCGCTTCCCCTCCAGCCAGATCAGCGCCGTCGACTCGGCGAGCGACACCCAGGACCGCACCACCAACTCCAGCCGGGCGGGCGGCTCCTCGACCCCCAGATGCGCGAGGATCTGCTCGTACGCCGCCCGGCGCACCTCGTCGATCATGGCGTTGGCCCGGCTGCTGCCGGCCGCCGGCCCGCCCCGCATCAGCGCGGAGAACCCCGGCCCGTGATCGTCGACGAAGGCGAAGAACCGGCCCATCACCCGCAACAGCCGTGCCCCGAGCGGCCCTTCCTGCGGTTCCACGAACCGCGCGGCCAATTCGTCGGCGGCGCGCCGCAGTGCGGCCTCGTACAGACTGAGCTTGCCCGGGAAGTAGTGGTACACGAGCGGCCTCGATATCCCGGCCGCCGCGGCGATCTCGTCGATCGACACATCGTCGGGAGAGCGGTGGCTGAACAGCTCGAGGGCCACCCCGATCAGCTGCTGCCGCCGCTCCTCGACACCCATCCTGCGTCGCACCCCGGTTGTCATGCCCGCCACCCTAATCCCTCACCAGGGCAGCGGAACCAGTCCCACCGGTAGTCGGGCGACGAGGTCTACAGGTCCAGGACCAGGCGGTCGCCCGCGGCGCGGGAGACGCAGAGGAGCATCGCGTCCTCGCGTTCGGTCTCCGTCAGGAGCTCGTCGCGGTGGTCGACCTCGCCCGCCAGCACCCGGTGCCGGCAGGTTCCGCAGAAGCCCTGCTCGCAGGAGTACGGGGTGTTGGGCAGCGCGCGGCGCACGGCCGCCAGGGTGGTTTCCGTGGCGCCCACCTCGACCGTCCGGCCGGTGCGGCGGAGTTCCGCCGTGAAGGGCTGCATCCGGGTCGTCGACGTGGCCGGAGTGAAACGTTCCACCACAACCCGTACGCCCTCCGGCACCGCCGAACGGACCGCCTCCACCAGCGGCTCGGGGCCGCAGCAGTAGACCGGGGTGGCCGGGTCCGTCGCGGCGAGCGGGGCCAGGTCGGGAAGCCCCGACTCGTCCTCCGGGAGGACCGTCACCCGGGAGCCGTACGCCGACAGGGCCTCCAGGAACGGCATGCTCGCCCGCGAACGCCCGCCGTACAGCAGGGTCCAGTCCGCGCCGGCGGCCGTGGCCGCGCGCAGCATCGGCAGGATCGGGGTGATGCCGATGCCGCCCGCCACGAACACGTACCGCCCGGCGGGCTCCAGGGCGAAGCGGTTGCGGGGCGGCCGGACGGCGAGCCCGGCGCCCTCGGACAGCTGCGCGTGGGCCTCCCGGGAGCCGCCCCGGCCGTCCTCGATCAGGCGGATCCCGATGGTGTACGCGCCCGCGTCCGCCGGGTCCCCGCACAGGCTGTACTGGCGGATCAGACCCGAGGGCAGCCGGATGTCCACATGCGCGCCCGGGACCCACTCCGGGAACTCCGGGGACTCGATCCGCAGGAGCAGCACGCCCTCGGCCGGCTCCGTACGGGAGACGATCCGGGCCGGGATCCAGCGGCGCGGGGAATAGCCCGAGACCGGGGTGGCGAGGGCGGGCAGCGGCCACAGCGGGGAGCGGCCGATACGGGCGCGGAGGGCGCGCCTGGCCAGGTAGGCCGCGCCCGCCACCGCGGCGGCCTGCACCGTCCGGTTCATCGGGCGGCACCGCCGTTCGCGCCGGGGGAGCTCGCCAGGTAGGCGACCGCCTGGGCCGTGGACCCTTCCTGGGAGGGGTGGTAGGTGCGCGCCAGGTAGGTGGGGATGGAGCGCAGCATGTCGGGGGTGGAGGGGAGGGTGCCCTGCCGGCCCGCCCGTACGAACTGCCCCAGCGAGGCACGGCCGTTGGTCAGCGTGGGGTCGTTCTCCATGAAGAACCGGGCGCCGCGCTGCCACAGGAAGACCAGAGCGGCGAAGGCGGAGGCCCAGGTGCGGGCGCGGCGGCGGTAGCTGCCGTCCACGTGCATGAACAGGTCGAAGGCGACGGACCGGTGCTCCACCTCCTCCGCGCCGTGCCACCGCAGGAGGTCCAGCATCATGGGGTCGGCGCCCCGGCGGTCCAGTTCCTCCGCGTTGAGTATCCAGTTGCCGAGGAACGCCGTGTAGTGCTCGATCGCCGCGATCATCGCGACCCGCTCCAGCAGCCACCAGCGCTGCGCCCGGCCCGGCGGGAGGGTGCGGTCGCCCAGCATTTTCTCGAACATCCAGTCCACCTGCGCCGTGTACGGGGTCGGGTCCAGGCCCAGGCGCTTCAGGTGCGGCAGTACCTCGTCGTGGGCCGCCGCGTGCATGGCCTCCTGCCCGATGAAGCCGACCACGTCCGCCCGCAGCCGCTCGTCCTTGATCAGCGGCAGCACCTGCTTGTAGACGTGCACGAACCACCGCTCGCCCGCCGGGAGGAGGAGGTGGAGCACATTGATGGTGTGGGTGGCGAACGGGTCGTTCGGCAGCCAGTGGAGGGGCGAGTCCTCCCAGTTGAAGGAGACGTTCCGGGCCCGGAGTTCCATGTGTTCCGACGCTACGGGGGCGGGGGCGAGCGGCGTATTAGACATGGCGTCAATGTACTGATGGGTAGCTGCACTGCAACAGCCCTGTGCACCGAATCTTGGTGCACAGGGCTGTTGGCAGCGAACCGCGTGGCCGGGTCAGCGCAGCACGCCCGCCTTCGTGCCGTCCGCCAGTCGGCCGGTCAGCTCCACCATGGCGCCCGCCGGAGCCTTCACCGCCAGCTGGCTGCCCTGCGCCCGGCCCTTCACACCGCCCGAGACCTCCAGCGCGGTGAACCGGTCGCTGCCGGCCGCCAGGACGTACCACTGCCCCGCCCGCGACTTCCACAGCACCCCCGCCAGCACCCGCGGCTGCCGCTCCCCGCATGCCGGCGAGCCCTCCGCCTGGGCCGCCGCCGTGGCCGCCGCCGCGCCCGGGGCCAGGAACTGCGCCTGCACCCGGTCCGCCGTGCCCCGCCAGGTCTCCGCCCGGGTGCACAGCCACCCCGCCGTACCGTTGCCCTCCGGCAGCGGCTGCTTCGCGTACGCCCAGGCGTTGACCGACCGGACGCCGTGCGAGCGGGCGGAGGGGAGGAGGCAGGCCAGCTTGGCCCAATCCGCCGCCACCGCCTGCGCTGGGGCGGCGGCCGGGGTGGTCCCCGGCGCGCCCGAGGTGAGCCGGGCCGGGGTGAGTTCGCCGAGGTCGGTGACCAGGGCGGTGGAGTCGCCGGCGGTCAGCGCCAGCGCGGTCCAGGAGGTGCAGGCGTCGGACGGGGCGGGGGAGGGGACCGGCGGGGTGACGCCCTCCGGGGTCAGCTCCAGTCCGGTGGGGGGACCGCCCGGCTTCAGGAGGTCCCGGGCGGTGGCCGAGGTCACCCACGGCGCGGTCAGGTAGCGGACGTTGCCGTCGACCCGGCTGAGCACCAGCGCGCCGGAGGTCTCCGCGGAGGCGCCGTCGGTCCGGGCGAAGTCCAGTGCCGCGCCGGCCGTGCCGGTGCGCGGCTCGGCGTACCGGACCACGCGCAGGCCGTCGTACAGCAGCACCACCACGGCCTGGTCGACCTCGCCCGCGTACAGCAGCTGCGCCGGCCCCATCGGCGGGCCGGATGGCGTCCCGGGGGTGGCCGAGACGACCACGCTCGCGCCTGGCCGGGCCCAGACGGCGAGGGCGCGGCGGAGCAGGGCGGTGTCCCCGGTCCGGGAGCCGCGGGCGGGCCAGGCGGAGAAGTCCGTACGGGAGGACGCACGCCAGGCCATGGCCGCGACCCGGGTCAACAGGGCGGGATCGAGGGCCTGTTCGGCCGCGGCGTTTCGGGCGTACGGCGGGGCCGCGGCCCCGTCCGCCCCCCAGCCGCCGCCCGGCAGGGCCAGCAGCGCACCGCAGACCAGCAGCGCGGCACCGGCGGCGAGCCCGGCGCGTCCGTACCGGCGGCGGCGCAGCAGGTCGGTGGGCCGGGCCTGGAGCACGCACGGGTCGAACTCGGGGGAGGTGAGCAGCGCCTCGGCCGCCCCGCCGCTGGTGCGGCCGGAAGGCCCTTCCGTTCCCGTCGTACGGGACTCCGCAACGGCCCCCGCCGGGTCCTCGGCCCCCGCCTCGGCCAGCACCCGCAGCACCTCCGGCTCGGGCAGCCCCTCCAGCACGCGCAGCACACAGGCGGCCCGGGCCGGCCCGCTCAGGGTGGCCAGCCACTGGTCCAGTGCCAGCTCCTCGGCCCCGCCCGAGCGCGGGAACAGCCGCAGCCCCCACACCTGGGGCAGCAGCGGCGGCAGCTGGGCGCGCCGGGGCCGCCTGCGGAAGGTCAGCGGCAGCCCGGCCTCCAGCGCGGCCCGCAGCACCCGCAGCCGCAGGTACGCGTACCCGGGGTCGGCCACCGCCCCGCGCCCCGCCGCACCCCGCTGCGCCGGAACCCGGGTCGGCCCGGAGGCCGCCCGGCCGCGGGGCAGCGCCCGCTGGGTCAGGGCGTGCGCGCCCAGCACCCGGCGGTTCCGCCCGAGGGCGGGCGGCAGTACCAGATAGGCCATCCGCACCAGCCGCGGGTAGTGCTCGACGAGCGCGGCCTCGGCCCGGCCGAGATCGACGGCGACCAGGGTGTCGGCCTCGGCGGAGGCGGGGCGGGTGGCGGTATCCGGAGGAGTCACGTTCAGCAGAACGAGCGAATCCGCGGATGGTCACCACCCGGCCGGGTCCGGCCGGATCCGTGGAATCCACTCGACGGAAACGTGCCTGCTGCTTACGATCACAGGCGGCGGCATCGCGTGCCGGTCACCGACCGGGTGAGGCATGGAGGTGACCGCGAGATGCCTTCTGGAGGCACTCACCCATGGCAGTCGAGCTCAACCACACCATCGTCCACTCCCGTGACAACCGGGAGTCCGCCGCCTTCCTGGCGCACATCCTCGGCCTCGAGGTCGGCACCGAGTGGGGTCCGTTCGTCCCGGTCGACACGGCCAACGGCGTACAGCTGGACTTCGCGTCCGTCCCCGCCGATTCGATCGTCCCGCAGCACTACGCGTTCCTGATCTCCGACGACGAGTTCGACGCGGCCTTCGAGCGGCTCCGGGCGGGCGGGATCACGTACTACGCCGATCCGGCGATGAAGCTGGCGAACGAGATCAACCAGCACCACGGCGGGCGGGGCCTGTACTTCCTCGACCCGTCCGGACACGGGATGGAGATCATCACCCACCCGTACACCTTCACCGAGGCGGCCGGCTAGCCGGTCCCGGCGGCGGGGCCGGCCCGGCCCCGCCGCGTCCGGCCGCTATGCGATGAGCCGGGCGCGGAGTGCGTCCACCGTCTCGTCCGGGACGCCGAGGCCTTCGCGGACGTACTTCTCCATCGAGCCGTAGCGCGTGCTCACCTCGTCCAGCGCGGCCCGCAGGTACTCCGGGACCACGCCGATCAGCGCCAGCGCGATGTCCGGGTTGCCGCCGGCCGCCGTGAATCCCTCGATCATCGGGGCGAACGCCTGCCGGACCGCCGGGTTGACCGACAGGTACTCGGCCATCAGGGTCTCCTCGTCCGCGCCGAGCAGGGCCAGGATCACTGTCGCCCCCCAGCCCGTCCGGTCCTTGCCCGCCGTGCAGTGGAACAGCAGCGGCCCGGACTCCGGGTCGGCGAGCTCGGTGAGCAGGGTGCGGTAGGCGGCCTGGCCGGAGGCCGAGCCGACGAAGGACCGGTAGATGTCGCCGAACAGCGCCACCGCCTTGCCCCCGCCCAGGTGCTCCTCCGCCAGGATCGGGTCCGCCAGGATGTCCTTGAGCTGCGCGGCAACCGGCACCCGGCCGGAGCTGACCTTGTCGGCGAGCACGTCCTGCACCAGCAGCCGGGCGCCGTCCGGCACCCGGTCCGGGTGGTCGCCGCGCTCGGCGTCGGTGCGGAAGTCGATGACCGTCCGGAGCCCCAGCGCGGCCACCGCCGGGTCCGCGTCCAGGTCCAGCCGGTCCAGCTGGCCCGAGCGGAACACCAGGCCGGTACGGACGGTACGGCCGCCGGAGAGCGGGGTGCCGCCGAGGTCGCGGAGGTTGGCGACGGTGGTGGACGGAGACGGAGTGGCGGTCATCGTGGCGGCTCCAGCGGGTACGGGCGACGGTAAGTCGAAATCTGGCCAGTTATGTGATTTTCCGATGCTTTGCTGTGGAAAGGTAATCGAGGCCGACCGACAGTCCGATGCCGAGCCCCAGCGCCGCCAGATGGCCGAGGTCGGTGAAGGTCCGGCCGCGCCGGAGCAGCGGGCACGCCGCAACCGCCAGCAGCCCCGCGCGGGCCGCATGCCGGACCGGGCCGCGGGGCAGCGCCGAGGTCAGCGCCCCGAGCACCGCGTTGAACCCGTAGCTGGTTCCGACGTCCAGGGCCCGCCGGGTCTCGGGCCGGGGCGACCCGGCGCGCAGCGCCCCGTACACGAGCAGGGTGGCCCCGGCGTGCCCGAGCGCGAACACCCCGGCGGTCCACCAGGCGCCGTACGCGTACTCGGCGTACCCGAGAACGGCGAGCAGCAGCAGGGCGTACGCCAGGGGCATCGGTTCCTCGACCACCAGGGAGCTGCTCAGCAGCGTCTCCCAGCGCCCGGCGGCCAGATTGTCGACATTCGTCGAGCAGGTCCGGAGGATCCGCTCCCGCTCCTCCGGATCCAGGCGCTCCAGGACGTAGGCGCCCAGCTGGACGCCGCCCGCGTACACCGGTGCGAGTAGCAGAGTGGTCATCCGATCATGATCCGATATGTGCGCCGGGGGCGTGCAGCCGGTATCCGGGTACCCCCCTTCCGTTGTCGGAAGGCCAGGTGGGAGCATGTTTCCAGCCATGCTCGAGAACCCCGCGCCGATGCGCACCCCGCGGGCCGCGATATTCGCGGCGGTGTGTGTGGCCTTGGCTGCGGTGGGGCATTCGTCCATGTCCGGTAGTGATATTCCGCTTGGCGGGCTTCTGGCCGCCTTCGGGGTGACCGGCGGGCTGGCCTGGCTGGCCGCCGGGCGGCGGCGCGGACCGCTGGGCATCGCCGGCTCGCTGCTGGCCGTACAGGGCGCGCTCCACCTGGTGTTCTCCGCGAGCCAGGCGCACCGGCACCCGGCGCCGCATGTGGCCGCGGGAAGTACGCCTCACCACATGCCCGGGGGCCACACCCCCGGCATGGACATGAGCGGCATGGCCGACATGAGCGGCATGGGGGCCGAGACCCCCGGCATGACGGACATGGCCGACGTGGCCGGCATGGCCGGTCATGGCGGCTTCGCCATGACCGCCGCGCATGTGCTGGCCGGGCTGTTCTGCGCGGCGTGGCTGGCCTGGGGCGAGGCCGCCCTGTTCCGGCTGCTGCGCGCCCTGCGGGTACGGGCGGCAGCCGCCGCCGAACCGCTGCGGCGGCTCCCGGCCCTGGTCCGGGCGCACCTGCCGGCCCTTCCGGAGCCCCCGGCCGCCGCCCCCTCGGGTACGGACGAACGGCCGCGCCGGCTGCGCGGCGCCGTGCACGCCCATGCCGTGGTCCGGCGGGGACCGCCCGGGTGGCTGACCACCCGCGCCACGGCCCCCGGCCGTCCTGCCTGCGCCTGACCGGCGAACCGGCGTGACCTGGGGCCGATTTCCCCATGTCTTCGCCAACACCTAGGACCATCATGGCCATTGACGAAATCCAGGACACCCATGTCCCGGACCAGGACCAGGACCGAGAGCAGGACCCCGCGCCCGGAAGACGGAGCCGGGAGGCCGTGTGGCCGGCCGTACGGCCCCTGCTGCTGCGGCTCCACTTCTACGCGGGCGTCCTGATCGCCCCGCTGCTGTTCGTGGCCGCCACCACCGGCCTGCTCTACGCCCTCTCCTACCAGGCCGAGAAGATCGTCTACGCGGACGAGCTGACCGTCGCCACCGTCGGCGAGACCGTCCGGCCGCTGAGCGAACAGGTCAAGGCGGCCCAGGCGGCTGCGCCGGAGGGGGAGCTCGCCGCGGTGTGGCCGGCCCCCGACGCGGAGGCCACCACCCGGGTGCTGCTGGAGAGCCCCGAGGCCGGCGCCGACCGCATGCTGACCGTGTTCGTCGACCCGTACACCGCCGAGGTGCGCGGCACCCTGGCCACCGCCGGGGACGCGCTGCCGCTGCGCGCCTGGCTGAGCGAGTTCCACGCCAACCTCCAGCTGGGGGACTTCGGCCGGAACTACAGCGAACTCGCCGCCAGCTGGATGTGGGTGGTCGCGCTGGGCGGGCTCGCGCTGTGGATCGGCCGCCGGCGCACCCGGAAGGCGCAGCTGGTGCTGCCCGACCGGAAGGCACCGAAGGGCCGCCGCCGCACGCTGTCCTGGCACGGCACGGTCGGCCTGTGGGCCGTCGCCGGTCTGGTCGTCCTGTCCGCAACCGGGCTGACCTGGTCGAAGTACGCCGGTGAGAACATCGGGCAGCTCCAGGACCGGCTCGGCGGGGCCACCCCGTCGGTGTCCGCCTCCGTCGACGGCGGCGAGGCCGGCGCCGACGAGCACGCGGGGCACCAGATCGGTGCCGACGGCAAGATGGTGATGCCGCCGCGCGCGGACGTCGGCATCGACCGGGCCGTCGAGGCGGCCCGCGCGGCGGGTGTCACCGAGAGCCTGCAGATCACCCTGCCGGCCGGTGGCAAGGGCTATGTGATCAAGGAGCGGGACAAGCAGGTCCCGGTCCACTTCGATGCCGTCGCCGTGGATCCGGCGGACGGGCGGGTCATGGACGAGCTCCGGTTCGCGGACTACCCGCTGCTGGCCAAGCTCACCCGCTTCGGCATCGACCTCCACATGGGCACGACCTTCGGCCTGGTCAACCAGCTGGCGCTGGCGGGGCTCGCGGTCGCCGTGATGTTCCTGGTGTTCTGGGGCTACCGGATGTGGTGGCTGCGCCGCCCGACCAAGGACCGGACCCTGTCCGTCGGGCGGGCGCAGCCGCGCGGCGCATGGCGGCGGCTGCCGGTGACCGTACTGCTGCCGCTGGCTGCGGTGGTGGCGCTGGTCGGCTGGTTCATCCCGATGCTGGGGCTGAGCCTGCTGGCGTTCCTGGTGATCGACGGGGTGCTGGGCGTGGTGTCCCGGCGCCGCGGCCGGGTCGCTGCGTAACGACGGCAGCAACGGCACAACAGGACAGGGCCCGTACTCCGCGAGAGACTTCGCGGGGTACGGGCCCTGCCGTCTGTCAGGTGGCTCGGGGGGCGTATTTGTAGCCCACCCGGCGGACCGTCTGGATCGCGCCGCGGTGCTGGGCCCCCAGCTTGCGGCGCAGGCGCGCGACATGGACGTCGACCGTGCGGCCGTCGCCGACGTGGCCGTAGCCCCAGACGGTGGTCACCAGCTGGTCCCGGCTGTGCACCCGGTGCGGGTGTGCCACCAGGTGCGCCAGCAGCTCGAACTCCAGGTAGGTGAGGTCCAGAATCTGCCCGTCGACCTCGGCGGTGCGCCGGGCCGGGTCGATCCGGACGAGCGCATCGCCCTCGCCGCCGGCCACGGCCGGCTGGGACGGCCGCGGCTGCCGCACCGGGGCGGCGGCCGGCTGCGGTGCCAGGGCGATCGGCGGCTGCTGGTCGGCCGGTACGAGCACCAGGTAGCCGATCATCGGCGGCTGGCCGGGAAGCGCCGGCAGCGCGTGCTGGGGCGCGGGGAGCCAGGTCGCGCCGGGCGGCAGGAGGTCCACCACCCGGGCGACCTCGTCCCGGTCGACGGCCCGCAGCCGATGCCGTGGGCCGGCCGGGAACGGATACGGGGCCGGGCCGGCGGAAGCGGGGGAGACGGAGGCGGTGGCGGTCGCAGCGGAGGACAGGGTACGGGTGTTCGCCATGAGTGGTCAGCTCTTTCACGCGGAGTCGGCAGGAGACGGTGACGGGAGTACGTCGTGGTCGTGCCGCGCAGACCGAAGGCCTTCGGGAAGGTCGGGTTTCGAGGATCCGGAAGGCGTTAGAGGGCCGGCGCGTTCGTCGCGCGGCAACACACCCGGTCGAAGTCGTGATCCTGACGGGACGGCCAGAACGGCTCGAGGTCGCTGCGACCGGTCGAGGAGTGCGAATGGCTGGCCATGGGCTCATTGAAGCAGATGCCGGACCGCCGGGGCAGACCCCGTCTCACCTGCTGGATCGGAATCTCATATTCCGCCAGCCGCGCCCGACAAACCCTCAAGTCCCGAGCCTCTTCCGCCAGTTCGTCCCGGCCGTCGTGACGACAACGCCCGCCGCGCCGGGAGCGGCGGGGCGGGCGTCGGGGGGCCGGGCCGAGGGGGCCGGGCCGGGAGGGGTCGGTCAGACCAGGTTGTCCTTTTCCAGGCCGGTGCAGCAGGTGTCCACGATCAGGCGGGTCACCACGTACGGGTCCACGTTCGCGTTCGGGCGGCGGTCCTCGATGTAGCCCTTGCCGTCCTCCTTCACCTGCCACGGGATGCGGACCGAGGCGCCGCGGTCGGAGACGCCGTAGCTGAACTCGTCCCACGGGGCGGTCTCGTGCAGACCCGTCAGGCGCTCGTCGATGCCCGCGCCGTAGTTCTTCACGTGGTCCAGCGGCTTGCTGCCCTCGCCCAGCGCCTCACAGGCCGAGATGATGGCGCGGTAGTCCTCGCGCATCGCCTTGGTGGAGAAGTTGGTGTGCGCGCCGGCGCCGTTCCAGTCGCCCTTGACCGGCTTCGGGTTCAGGGTGGCGGAGACGTTGAAGTCCTCGGCCGTGCGGTAGAGCAGCCAGCGCGCGATCCACAGCTGGTCGGAGACCTCCAGCGGGCCGACCGGGCCGACCTGGAACTCCCACTGGCCGGGCATGACCTCGGCGTTGATGCCGGAGATGCTCAGGCCCGCCGCCAGGCAGTGGTCCAGGTGCTTCTCGACGATCTCGCGGCCGAAGATCTCGTCCGAGCCGACACCGCAGTAGTAGCCGCCCTGCGCCGCCGGGAAGCCGCCGACCGGGAAGCCGAGCGGGCGGATGCCGTCGAAGAAGGTGTACTCCTGCTCGATGCCGAAGATCGGCTCCTGAGCGGCGAACTTCTCCGCGATCGGCCGCAGCAGCGCACGCGTGTTGGAGGAGTGCGGGGTCATGTCGATGTTCAGGACCTCGCACAGGACGAGGAGGTTGTCGCCGCCGCGGATCGGGTCCGGGCAGGAGAACACCGGCTGGAGCACCCGGTCGGAGGCGTGGCCCTCGGCCTGGTTGGTGCTCGATCCGTCGAAGCCCCAGATGGGGAGGGCGGCGCCGTCCTCCAGGATCTTCGTCTTGGAACGAAGCTTCGCGGTCGGCGCGGTGCCGTCGATCCAGATGTACTCAGCCTTGAAGGTCACGGGGCCCATCCTCAGACTCTGCGGGTGTTGCGGGTCGCTGCGGTGATGACCGCAGCGTGCCCGGTCCCGATTTCCCGTCCGTTGCCCGTGTGTGAACCCCGTGTTACCGGAGCTTCCGGTCCAGGTCGGGCGCCTTGAGCGGTTCGGTGCGGGTGCCGCCGTCCGGGTAGGGCAGACTGAGCAGGTGAGCATTTCGTACGATTTGAACTCCTCCACCGGACCGGACCGCCGCACGCCGCCGCCCCGGATCGGGCTGCTCGGCACCGGGCCCTGGGCCCACCGCACCCACGCACCCGCCCTCGCCGCCCACCCGGGCTCGGAGTTCGCCGGAGTCTGGGGCCGCCGCCCCGAGGCCGCCGCCGAGCTGGCGCAGAAGTACGGGGTGAAGGTGTACGAAGACCCCGACGCGCTGTTTGCGGACTGTGACGCCGTGGCCTTCGCCCTGCCGCCGGACGTGCAGGCGCCGCTCGCCGTCCGCGCCGCCGCGGCCGGCTGCCACCTGCTGCTCGACAAGCCGGTCGCCACCACCGTCGCGGACGCCCGCGCCGTAGCCGAGGCCGCCGCCCGGCACGGTGTCGCCTCCGTCGTCTTCCTGACCCTGAGGTTCGCCGAACCCGCGGCCGGCTGGGTCGAGGAACAGGCCGCCCGGAGCGGCTGGTTCACCGCCTCCGCGCACTGGCTCGGCTCCGTCTTCGCCGCCGACGGCAGCCCCGCCGGCACCGCCGAGGGCGCGCCCAGCGCCTACGCCGATTCGCCCTGGCGGCGCGCCAAGGGCGGCCTGTGGGACGTCGGCCCGCACGCGCTCTCCGTCCTCATTCCGGTCCTCGGCGAGGTCACGGCCGTCACCGCGGCCCGCGGCTCTGCCGACACCGTGCACCTGCTGCTCCGGCACGACTCGGGAGCCGTCAGCACCGCCGCCCTCACCCTGGCCGCGCCGCGCGCCGCCGCCGGCGTCGGCCTGGAACTGCGCGGTTCCGAGGGCGTGTTCACGCTGCCCGACTGGGGCGATGTCCCGGGTGCGTACGGGCGGGCCCTGGACGCCCTGCTCACCGCGGCCCGCACCGGGGTGCCCGACCCGCGCGGTGCCGCCTTCGGACTCCGGCTCACCGAGATCCTGGCGGAGGCGGAGGGCAGCCTGACGGCCGCCGCTACTTGATGACGGCGTTCGCCACGATGATCAACAGGCCGAGGGTGGCGTCCAGGGCCCCGATCGCCAGTGACGTGCGCACCCGGTACCCCACCCGCAGGGCCGTGAACGTCCCCCAGCCGAACAGCAGCGCCGTGTTCACCCCGAGCCCGACGGCGGTGGTGGCGGGCTCGTCCCAGCCGGTGACCCCCGCGATGACCAGCAGCAGCACGGTCGGCAGGGTGGCCGCCACCATCGGCCACTCGTGCCAGAGGGCCTGACCGAGTGCCCGCCAGCGGTGTCCGGCCGAGCCCTCCCGGTGGGTGGCCATATGGTGCGCGTAGCCGTGCGCCAGGCCGGCGGCAACCGCCGTGACCAGTACCCAGCTGGCGTCGTGGAACGGCGTGTGCTCGCCGCCCTTCTGGTCCAGCGCGGCCAGCAGGCCGCTCGCCAGGACCGTGCCGTACACCCCGCCGAACATCCAGTCCGCGCCACGGCGGGGCGGCGGCAGCGGCATCGGATCCGGCTGCACGGCCGGGCGCGGGGCCGGGCGCGCAGCCAGGTCCCGGTCCGGATCCCGGTCCCGGTCCGGGTCCGCGTCGGGGTGCGGGGTGGGCTGATCGGTCGTCACGGCTTCCTCTCCGGTCGGTCGGCCGCCACCGTCTGCCCTTGCGCGTACGGCTTTCCGGCGGTTTGACCGTTTCGACCTGTGCCAGCCTACGAGGTTGCCCGCCCGGTCGCCCCGGTCGCCAACCAGCTGTCCAGCAGGTGCAGTGCGTGTGCGGAGGGGCTGTCGGGTTCGGCGGTGTAGAGGTAGAGGGCCTGGTCCGGGTCGTCGGGCAGGGTGAGGGATTCGTAGTCGAGGGTCAGTTCTCCGACGAGGGGATGGCGGTACTGCTTGGTGCCGTGGGTGTACTCGAGGACGTCGTGGTCGGCCCACCATTGGCTGAAGTCTTCGTCGTGGACGGACAGCTCGCCGACCAGTTCGGCCAGGCGGGGGTCGTGGGGGTGGCGTCCCGCGTACAGGCGCAGGGCCGCGACCGTGCCGCACGCCGCGGTTTCCCAGTCGGTGAGCAGGTCGCGGGCGGTGGGGTCGAGGAAGATGAACCGGGCGAGGTTGCGGTCGCGGTGCGGCAGCGCGTCGAAGTCGGTGTACAGGGCCTTGGCGAGGGGGTTGGCGGCCAGCACGTCCAGGCGGTGACCCATGATCATCGCGGGAGTGCCGGTCAGGGAGTCGAGGAGCCTGAGCAGTCCGGGGCGTACCCGTTGGGGTGCCACGGTGCGGCGCCGGGCCGAGGCCGGTTTGGGGCGTGCGAGGTCGAAGAGGTGGGCGCGCTCGGCGGCGTCCAGGCGCAGCGCCCGGGCCACGGCCTCCAGCACCGACGCGGAGGCGTTCGGGTTGCGCCCGCGTTCCAGCCGTACGTAGTAGTCGACGCTGATGCCGGCCAGCCGGGCCACCTCCTCGCGGCGCAGCCCCGGTACCCGGCGGCGGCTGGTGACGGGGCCCAGACCGGTTTCGTCGGGGCTGGTCCGGGCCCGGCGCGAGCGCAGGAAGTCGCGCAGTTCGAGATTGGGCTCTCGCCCCGCTGACGTGCTCATCCATCCAGGCTAGGACGGTCCGCGGCGCGGCTGCGCGCCGGAAGGGGGGTCTGGCGTACCCCCCGTACACCCTGCCCCTGCTAGCGGTGGGCGGCGTGCCCCGGCGGGTGGTCTGCTGGATTGCGTACGTCGTTTCCGTTCGCACCTGTGCACCTGTTTGAAGAGGGATCGCCTTGTCCAAGCCCCTGATCGTCATCACCGGCGCCAGCTCCGGCATCGGGGCGGCCACTGCCCGCCTCCTGTCCGCCCAGGGACACCCGCTGCTCCTCCTGGCCCGGCGGCTGGAGAAGCTTCAGGAGCTCGCTCTGCCCGACACCCTGTGCCGCAAGGTCGACGTCACCGATCGGGACGCGCTCCAGGCCGCGGTGCGCGAGGCCGAGGAGCGGTTCGGGCCGGTGGACGCGGTGGTCAACAACGCCGGGGCCATGCTCCTGGGCCGGATCTCGGACCAGAGCGCCGAGGAATGGGACCGGATGATCGACTTGAACATCAAGGGCGTGCTCTACGGCATCCGTGCCGTCCTGCCTGGCATGCTCGCCCGTGGCACTGGCACGATCATCAATGTCAGCTCCATCGCCGGCCGCAAGACCTTCCCGAACCACACCGCCTATGTGGGCACCAAGTTCGCCGTCCACGCCATGTCGGAGAACCTGCGCGAGGAGGTCGCGTCCTCGGGCGTGCGCGTGGTGACCATCGCGCCCGGCGCTGTGGAGACCGAATTGCTGTCTCACACCAGCGACGAGCAGATCAAGCAGGACTACGAGGCGTGGAAGAGGTCGGCCGGCGGCGCGTTGGACCCGCAGGCCGTGGCCGAGGCCATCGCTTACGCCTACCAGCAGCCGCAGAACGTCACCATTCGCGAGATCGTCCTCGCCGCCACGGGCCAGGAAGGCTGACCAGACCAGCGGGTCGTTGGCCGCCTGGCACGGCGAGGCCCCGCTTCTTCGCCCCCTTCTCGGGGCCGGGGTGTTTTGCCTCCGTTGGGCGGAGTCCAGAGCCGGAGCCGCGGCTCCGGGGCCCGCAGCGCGGGCCGGCCGGCCCGCTGGGGTGGAGCCCGCCTTGGTCCGCTGGGGCGTCGGGGTGCCCGGCGCGGGCCCGCTTCTTTGCCCCCCTCTCGGGGCCGGGGTGTGGCGGGGTGTTCCGCCCGCCCCCTGCGGGCTTTGGCCGGGCGGGTCCGGTGGCGGGGCGGGGTGCTTTGCCTCCGTTGGGCGGAGTCCAGAGCCGGAGCCGCAGCTCCGGGGCCCGCAGCGCGGGCCTGCAAGGCCGGTTGAGCGATGCCCGCCTTGGCCCGCTGGGGCGGAGCCGCGTATTGGGAAGGGGCGGGACGGGGGGACGGCCTGCCCGGGCTGTGGCCTCGTCCGGTTGCGGGGCGGGGTCGGGGGGTGG
The DNA here is from genome assembly GCF_040296685.1 of Streptomyces sp. NPDC002054. Taxonomy (NCBI): domain Bacteria; kingdom Bacillati; phylum Actinomycetota; class Actinomycetes; order Kitasatosporales; family Streptomycetaceae; genus Streptomyces; species Streptomyces sp. NPDC002054. Next base: position 43,548 of record NZ_JBEOXT010000042.1, on the reverse strand, counting down.
GGGTTTCGCCTGGGCGGGGTCGGAGTGGTGTCCAGGGGCTGCCCGTCAGTCCCAGTGTCGTTCCGTGTCGGCCGTCGGCCTCAAGGGCGCTCGCTGCGCTCGCGTCGCTTCGCGATTCCGCTTCGCTTCACCCTTGACCCCGCCGTCCGCCCCGGAAAGACAAGGACTGCCGGGAAGCCCCCGGGGGGAGGGCCGGCATGGGGAACGTGTCCCAGATACGGGCCCGCGAGGGTGCCTGAGCAGCGGCTGCCGCCCGACCGGCCGCCCTGTCGGGCGGAGAGCTCCGTTTCCTCGAAGCCCGAGCCCATTTGGCCCGGCGGAGCCTCCTGGCGCAGCAGATCGCTACGCGCTCCGGCCGGTTTGGCGGCCCAAGGCCGTCCGTGGCTGGGCTGGCCGCCACCGATCGCTACGAGCTTCTGCCGTCGGGCGACACACGGGCCGGTCGTGGCCGGTGAGGTGCCCTCATGGGGCATGTGCGAGTGGGCTCGCAGTGCTGGGCGCCACGCCGACGGCGGCAGCGTGCGCACGGTCCCACTCAAGGCAGTTGCCTCCGTCAGGGTTGCCCGCCGCTCCGGAAGAGTTGGAGTGGCGGGGCCTTCTCGGCTGTTCGTCGCGCGCGAGCAGTCAGATAGCGCTTGACTTGATGCCGGTGACGAAGGTGGCGAACGCGCCGGTAGAGAAGGCTAGGACCGGGCCGCCCGGGTTCTTGGAGTCCCGGACGGGGACCAGACCGCGCGAGGCGGCGAGGTTGGCCGCGACCGCCATGCAGTTGCCGCCGTTGTTGCTGTACGAGGACTTGAACCAACGGGGGGAGTCGGTCGTCACGGTGTGCCCTTCCGTAGCTTATTGACCACGTCCAAGGAGTCGGCTGCGACAACGAGTCAGCCTGCAACCGGTAGTAGGTCCCCAGCTATGGAGGCGACGAAACTTCCCGTCACGCTGTAAGTGTCCCACTCTGCGGCAGTGCCGATCGGGCGACGGACGCAGCCATCACCGACATGCTCCGCCCCGCGTGGTGTACTGACTGGCCGCGCGCCCGACCGGCTTCGTCGGCCGGCCTCTCGGCCGGGTCGTTGGCCGCCCGACACGGCGAGGCCCCGCCCCTCCGAGGATGGTGGAGCGGCGGGGCTCAGGTAGGAAGTAGGGCAGCGTCAGCCGTCCGCGCGGACCAGGGCGACGAAGGACCCCCACGCGCCAGCAGACAGGTTGAGGACCGGGCCGTCCTGCTGCTTGCTGTCCCGCACGGGGACCACGCCGGTAGCCGCCGCATGTTTCGGCGCCCACTCGACGCACTGCCCCTCGCCCCCGCTGTAAGAGGACTTGACCCACTTCAGGCTGCTGTTCACACGCACTCCTTGATGATGTTGCAAATCAGCTCAAGCGATTCGTCTTCTGACGCTGCCGCCATGCGTAGCCGGTCGAACATGGCTACGGCTCCCGCGACCACGCCAGCCGAGTCGTCCACCTGCCCGCCATGAGTTGGCGTCTCGGTGTAGACGGCGCTGGGCGTGTGGTCCGACGCGAGCAGCGTAAAGGGCAGGTGGCTCGGCGCGGCACCCGCTTTGTACGGCAGGACTTGCACCGTCACGTGAGGCGACTGCATGAGCGCAGTGAGGTGTTCCAACTGCGCCTGCATGACGGCGGCACCGCCTACCCGGGCCCTCAGGACCGCTTCGTGAACGATCACCCACAGCAGGGGAGGGTTCGCGCGCTCCAAGACGGCCTGCCGCTGTATGCGCAGTTCGACACGCGCGCGGATCTGTTCTTCGGTCTCGCGGGGGAAGGCGGCCCTGATGATCGCTGCGGCGTAGTCATGGGTCTGAAGCAGACCCATGAGGAAGGTGCAGGAGTAATCCGTTACGCCGCTGGCCGACTCCTCAAGGCTGACGTACGGCTCGAACCAACTCGGGTGTCCGCCCTTGCTCAGACGGGCCCGAAGGCGGGTGTAGACCCCGGGCGTTCCCGCAGCATTGTCTAGGGCCTCAGCAAAGGCGGCAGACGCCAAGACCGCCCCACTTTCTACCTTGCTGATCTGCGGCTGGCTGTAGCGGATCTTTTCGGCAAAGCCGTCCTGAGAGAACCCCAGCGACTCACGCAGTAACCGAACCTCCTCACCGAAGAACTCGGCGGCGCTTGAGGGACCCGACGACTGATCAACGCTCTCGCTCACGTGTTCAACTCCCCAATATTCCATCTGCATTGGCATGGGCTGAGCTGGTGTTGAGCGTACGCCTCAGGGGCCATTGTGGGGGTAGCAAGTCATGCAAGCGAACGACCCTCCGACCGAAGGGCACGGCACCCGACCATGGCCAGCACCACCAGGACCATCAGCACCAAGGACGGCACGGCGGAGCTGGCCGACGCCATAGCGCGGCGCAGTTCCCACCCGCTGACGCCGGACTGGCTGGCCCGTACCGCCCGCACCCGCAGGCGGCTGCCATGAACACCCCTGAGGCAGCCCGCCAGCACCCGCAGGCACCCGAAGGGGCGACGTGGTCATTGACGGCGCTACGGGGCGTCTGGGGCGTGTGCTGGGGCCCGTGAGCGGCATACTCCGCCTTCGGCCGGTCGGGGGTGGGCAGAACTGGGACGCCGACCCCACCAAGGTGACCTTTGCCAGCGATGACGACGTGATCGCAGCGTGGCAGGAAAGGACGCGGAAGTGAGGCCGGAGGAAGTGTTCCGATTCACGGCGAACCAGCGCGCCGAACTTGACGCCGGGTTCGCGCAGATCCTTGCCGACCGGGAAGCCCGCGCCGTAGAGGACGCCCTATCCGGCCTTCTTGTCGTGTGCGTGGACAAGGCGCCGGAAAGGGAGCGCATGTATGACCGCAGTGCCGATCACCCGGCGCGTACCGGCGTCAGAAGCAATTCGGCCGTGCGCAGTCCCGTGCGCCGAATGCGTAAGGGCCGGTCGGCAGCACGCCAAGCGTATGACCGTGTGGCGTCCTTCGCCGGCGCGCTCATGGTCATCGTGATCAGCGGTTCCATCGGCCTTTTCCTCGGCGCCACCCTGACGGCACGGTAAGCGCCCCCTGGATTCCGCCCCTGCCGGGTTGACCAATTCGCGCCCCCACGGCGCAAAGCTCCTGGCAGGGGCATGCACCCTTCACTCACAGAAAAAGGCATGCCCATGGTGGACATGGCCCCGCCCGTATGGCGGCAGAGATTCAGCAGCACTCGGCGCGGTGCCCGTCTGGCCCGGCATTTGGCTCTGCTTGAGTTGGTCGACTGGGGCTTTCCCCTGGGCGGGGACGAGTCCGAACGTGTGGCGCAGGTGGTGGCCGAGCTGGTGTCGAATGCCGTGTGTCACGGATGCGTCCCGGGCCGGGACTTTGAACTCCGAATCACGGAGCTGGAGCACGTGCTGCGCGTGGAAGTCGCCGACGCACGAGCCGAGGCCCAGCCCACGGTCCAGCCGGAGCACTTGGGTGATCACGGGTACGGCATGCGCATCGTTGTTGCGCTGTCCGTTGCCTGGGGCGTGTCCGCCCGCTCGATCGGCAAGGTGGTGTGGGCGGAGATCGCAAAGCGCCGCGTGGCCCCTCAGCCGGAGAGGGGCCGGGCATGAGGGCATCCCTGCGGTACGTGAACCACACGATCACCCGCGCGCCGGGAACTGCGATCACCGTCGCCGCTCGCTGTCTCGTACCAGGCTGTACGTGGGAACACCCGCCGGGTGCGTCGGCGAAGGCGTGTGAGGTGGCGTGCATGCAGCACACGGGCCGCACGCAGCACGCGTTCTTCGGTCGCTCGTACAGCGACGTTGCGGTGGTGGAGCGCGCGCGGTGACCGACGGGAACGCGCGCCCCCACCGCGGGGCCCGTCAGGTCAGGCCTTGCGGGACATGGCCTCGCGGACCGCGTCCTCCGAGCGGGCCACCAGGGCCGTGCCGTCGTCCGCCGTGATGATCGGGCGCTGGATCAGCTTGGGGTGGGCGGCGAGGTGGGCGATCCAGCGGTCCCGCGCCGCCGCCGTCTCCTCGCGCGGCAGGTCCGGTACCCCGGTCTCCCGGGCGAGCGGGTCCGAGGTGCGCGTGATGTCCCACGGCTCCAGGCCCAGCCGCCCCAGCACCTCGCGGATCTCGTCCTCGCCGGGCACGTCCTCCAGATACCGCCGGACGGTGTACTCGGCGCCTTCCGCGTCCAGCAGGCTCAGCGCGCTCCGGCATTTCGAACACGCGGGATTGATCCAGATCTCCATGGCACCGACCCTATCGGCAACCGGCCTGGCCAGGGCCTTTGTCAGTGCCCCGCCGTAGAATCGAATGCAGAACGACAGAACGCCAACTACCGTTTGGGAGGCTGTAGATGGCCGCTGCCGCGATCATTGTTGCGCCGAAGAAGAAGCCGCTGCCGGCGGGTCTGCCACGCGAGTGGTACGAGTCCCACAACCGCCGCCTCAAGGCCATGCGCCTGGCCATATCCCTGCTCGACTCCGGGACGTACGACGCCGAGCGGGCGACCAACCGGAAGATCCGCACCATGGCCGTCCGCACCGGCATCCGGCGCCCGTCCAACCTCACCTGCCGGATGGTCCGCTCGCTCCTCCGCGACGGCCGCTGACCGTGCGTACGACTCCCCTGAGCCCGGCGGCCGGGTGGCCGGGCTCAGGGGAGCGACAGCACCAGCACCGCCACGTCGTCCGGCGGGCCACCGTCGGTGAAGTCCACCAGGTCCTGCCAGACCGCGGCCACCAGGGCGGCCGGCGGATCGGCGGGGTCGGACAGCTCCGGCACCCGGTCGCTCAGCGGGTAGAAGACGCCGGACGCGTCCCGCGCCTCCGTCACCCCGTCCGTGTGTACCAGCAGCCGGTCGCCCGCCCGCATCGCCACGTCCAGCACGGCCGGCGGGGCCACCTCGGCGAGCCCCAGCCCCAGCGGCGCAGCCGGCTCCGCCTTGATCTCTTCCACCTTCGGCCCGCGCAGCAGCAGTGCCGGCGGATGCCCGCAGGAGACGATCCGTACGAGGCCCAGACCCGGCGGGAACTCCAGCAGCAGGGCCGTCGCGAACAGCTCCGCATGCTCCACCCCGGCCGAGTCCTCCACCAGGCGCCGGTCCAGCCGGGCCGCCACCGCGCCCAGCTCCGCGTCGTCCAGCACCCCTTCCCGGAAGGAGCCCAGCAGCGAGGCCACCGTCCCCACCGCGGCCAGGCCGTGCCCCTGCACGTCCCCGACCACGGCCCGCACCCCGTACGGCCCGGCCCGCACGTCGAACAGGTCGCCGCCCACCAGGGTGCCGCGCTGTGCCGCCCGGTACAGGCCCGAGCAGCGCACCGGACCCACCTGCTCCGGGACCGGCGGCAGCACCGCCAGCTGTGCCGCCTCCGCCACCGTCCGTACGCTGACCAGCTGCGCGTCCCGGCGCCGCCGGACCCAGGCGATGACCACGCTCAGGACGCACACCACCGCCACGGTCGCCAGATCCGTGCCCTGGGCCCGCCCCACCCCCAGCTCGCGCACCCCGAGCAGGAGCAGCACCACCCCGGCGAACACCGCCGTCCCGGTCGCCCCATACGAGAAAGCGGCGACCGCCGGCAGCGCGGCCAGGAAATAGCCGAGCTCCATCGTGCCCGGGATGGCCTGCTGGGCGAGAACCAGCACCACCAGGGCCACCACGGGCGCGAGCCGGGCCCAGCGCGGCGGCGGCGCCCCGCGCAGCCAGCCCGGCTCATCGCGCACGCGTCTCACTCCTCCACCCTGGTACCCCGGCGGGGCCCGCGCACCCCGGACGCTCCGCCGGGGTGTTCCGGCTGGCCCGGGACCCGCCGGGCCGGGACAGTGGTCCCGTGGCAGACGACGGGCAGGCGCAGAGCGCCGCCATCAGCACCCGCCTGAACTGGCTGCGCGCGGGTGTGCTGGGTGCCAACGACGGGATCATCTCCACCGCCGGACTGGTGGTCGGCGTGGCCGGAACCACCACCGACCGGCCCGCGATCCTGGCCGCCGGCGTGGCCGGGCTGCTGGCCGGCTCGATGTCCATGGCGGCCGGGGAGTACGTCTCGGTCAGCTCCCAGCGGGACTCCGAGCGGGCCGCCCTGGAAGAGGAGCGCCGCGAGCTCGCCGAGGATCCGGAGGCGGAACTCCAGGAGCTGACCGGGCTGCTCGCCGCCCGCGGCCTCTCCCAGGAGGTGGCCCGCGAGGCCGCCGTCCAGCTCACCGAACGCGATGCGCTGCGCGCCCACGCCCGGGTCGAGCTCGGCATCAACCCGGACGAGCTGGCCAACCCCTGGCATGCGGCCCTGGCCAGCCTGGTCGCCTTCACCGTCGGGGCGCTGCTGCCGCTGCTGGCCATCGTGCTGCCCGAACCCTCCCGGCGGGTGCCGGTCACGGTGGCCGCGGTCCTCCTCGCCCTCACCCTGTGCGGCTGGGTGAGCGCCCGGCTGGGCGAGGCGCCGGCACCCCGCGCGATCCTGCGCAATGTGACGGGCGGCGCCCTGGCCATGGCCGTCACCTACGCGGTCGGGACCTGGATGGGATCCGCTTAGGGGACGGTTGGGGGGTGTCTTGCCGGTCAGGCCGCCACAATGGGCGCATGCGGATCGCGGTTACCGGCTCGACCGGGCTCATCGGCAAGGCACTCGTCCGTTCGCTGCGGGCCGACGGGCACGAGGTGGTCCGCTTCGTGCGCCGCCCGCCCGCCGCGGCCGACGAGGCGCGCTGGGATCCGCACCGCGGCTCCGTGGACCGGGCCGGGCTGGCCGGCTGTGCGGCCGTGGTGAACCTGGCCGGCGCGGGCCTGGGCGACCACCGGTGGACCGAGGCGTACAAGAAGGAGATCCGGGACAGCCGGGTGCTCGGTACGGCCGCACTGGCCCGGGCCGCCGCCGCCCTCGACGAGCCGCCGCAGGTGTTCGTCGGCGCCTCCGCCATCGGCTACTACGGGGACACCGGAGACCGGGTGGTGGACGAGGACGCTCCGGCCGGGGAGGGCTTCCTGGCCGCGCTGTGCGTGGAGTGGGAGGCGGCAGCCGCCCCCGCCCACCAGGCCGGCGTACGGACGGTCTTCGCCCGTAACGGCCTGGTCGTCGCCCGGGAGGGCGGGGCCTGGGGGAGGCTGTTCCCCCTCTTCCGGGCGGGCCTGGGCGGCCGGCTCGGCAACGGCCGCCAGTACTGGTCCTACATCGCCCTGCACGACGAGGTCGCGGCGCTGCGCCACCTGATCGACACCCCTTCGCTGGCCGGGCCGGTGAACCTGTGCGGGCCCGAACCGCTGACCAACCGTGAGGTCACGGCGGCGATGGGGCGGGTGCTGCGGCGGCCCACCCCGTTCCCGGTGCCGGCCTGGGCCATGCGGATCGCGCTCGGGGAGTTCTCGCAGGACGTGCTGGGCAGTCAGCGGGTGCGGCCGTCCCGGCTGTCGGAGTCCGGCTTCGTCTTCCGGTACCCCGGCATCGAGGCAGCGATCCGGGCGGCACTGGCCGCCGACCGGCCATAGACCGCCCCCTCCACCGCGCCCCGCACTCGCCGCGCCCGCACGGCGGCTGCGCCCGCACGCTGGCTGCGCCCGGCGCGCCCGCCTGGCCGCCGCGCCCCGCGCCCGCACCTCGGGCGCGCTCTGCGCCCGTCGTGCCTGCACGTGGGCTGCGCATTGCGCTCTGCGCTCGCCGCGTCCGCACGCTCGCCGCGTCCGCACGGCAGCTGCGCTCTGCGCCCGTCGTGCCCCGGGCTCGTCGTGCCCCGCGCCCCTCGGGCCCCGCGCTCGTCGTGCCCCGCGCTCGCCGCGCCCCGCCCCCGCACGACCGCCGCGCCCGCGGCACCGCGCCCGCGTGACCGCCGTGCGACCGTTTGTGCTCACATGCGACCGACGTGCGACCGGAGTTGCTCGGAAATAGTGGGCTCGACTCGGGTATTCCTGGAGCCCGTTGGGGAAAGAGGACGAGACAAAGCCGCGCCGACCTCGGGGAGGGGCACGTGCTCAGCAGCGCACACCACGCAGACGTTGTCATTGTGGGAGCCGGAGTCTCTGGACTCGCGGCGGCACACCACCTCATTGCAGCGGGGGTTTCGGTAGCGATCCTGGAAGCCGCGGACGGCCCAGGCGGCCGGATGGCCACGGACAGCACGGCCGACGGATTCCGGCTCGACCGGATCGGCCAGCTCCTCAACACCTCCTATCCGGAGCTCGACCGCACACCCGGCCTGGAGGACCTGGTGCTGCGGCCCTTCGCGCCCGGCGCGCTGGTCCACACCGAGGACGGCAAGCAGCTGCGCGCCGGGGCGCTCACCCCGGTGCGCGCGCTGGCCGGCCGGTCCCTGGACCAGGCGCGGCTCGGCGCGGCCCTCGGCCGGCTCGCCGGGCTGCCGGTGGAGCGGGTGCTGGCCCGCCCCGAACGCACCGCCGCCGCAGCGCTCCGAGCCCGCGGCGCGATGCTGCTCCGGCCCCTGCTCTCCACCCTGCTCTGCGACACCCAGCTGGGCACCTCCAGCCGGGTCGCCGACCTGGCGCTGCGCAGATTCGCCCGGGGCCGGCTGGCCGTGCCGGAGGGCGGCGCGGCGGCCCTGCCGCGGCTGCTGGCCGCCGGGCTCCCGCCAGGCACCGTCCTGACCGGGGTACGGGTCCGGTCGGTGTCCGTCAACGTGGTCACCACGGAGGACCACGGCGCCTTCCGCTGCCGGGCGGTCCTGCTGGCCACCGGAGCGCGGGCCGCCGCGGGCCTGCTGCCGGGCCTGCGGGTCCCGGCCTTCCACGAGATGACGGTGCTCCACCACGCCTCGCCGACGGTGCTGCCCTCGGACGGTTCGCTGCTCCTCGACGGGGACCCGCGCTGGCCGGTGGCCCACACCGCGGTGATGAGCGCGGTGGACCCGACCCGGGCGCCGGCCGGTCGCTCCCTGGTCACCACGACGGTCCTCGGCCCACCGCCCCCGCCCCGGACCGTGGCCTCCCGGCTGGCCCGGCTGTACGACACCACCACCCGGGACTGGGAACTCCTCGCGGTGCACCACACCCCGGAGGCGGTGCCGGCCATGCCGCCCCCGCACGACATGCGGCGGCCGGTGCGGGTGCTGGCGGGCCTCTACGTGTGCGGGGACCATCGGGACACGAACACGGTGCAGGGGGCCCTGCAGTCCGCCCGGCGGGCGACGGCGGCGGTGCTGCGCGACTTCGGCATCCCGGCCCCCACCCCGGCCCAGCCCCTCCCGGCCGCGGCCTGACCCCGGCGGGGGCTGCGGCGCCCGCAGCCCCCGCCGGTCAGTGCAAGGCGGCGACCCGGTCGCGGTACTGCCGGACCGCCGCCGCGTCCCGGTACGGCTCCAGCCGCCGCTCGAAGTCCCGTACGTACTCCACCGCCCGCGCCGACCGCATCTCCATCGCCTGCTGCGCCGCCTCCGCCCCCAGCGCACACGCCTGGTCCAGCTCGCCCAGCCCCAGCCGCGCCGTGGCGAGCACCACCCGGCAGAACAGCCGGGACCGGGCGTACCCGGGGGCGCGGAGCTGGAGCGAGCGCTCCGCGTGCTGGGCCGAGGCCCGGTACTGCTGGAGGTCCCGGTGGCAGTGCCCGAACTCGTCCGCCAGCTGCGCCTCGTCGAAGAACCGCATCCAGTGCGGCGCATCGTCCCCGGGCCGGGCCGCCCCCAGCGAGCGTTCCGCCCGGACCAGCGAGGCCGTCGCCGCCCGGACCTCGCCGAGCACCGCGTGCCCGCGCGCCTCCGCCGCGTGCAACAGCGCCTGCAGCACCGGCGGCGGCCCGGAACCGACCCCCTGCTGGGCGACCCGGGCCAGCTGCACCGCCTCCCGGCCGTGCCCGAGGTACACCGCCTGCCGGCTCATGGTGATCAGGACATAGCTGCCGTACGGCCGGTCGCCCGCCGCCTGTGCCAGCCGCAGGGCCTGGACGAAGTACCGCTGCGCCAGGCCGTGCGCGGCGATGTCGTACGAGGTCCAGCCCGCCAGCCGGGTCAGGTCCGCCGCGGCGGCGAACAGGCGCCGCCCGGTGTTCTCCCCGTAGGTGCCCCGCAGCATCGGCTCCGCCTCGTGCTCCAGGTACCGGACCAGGGCCTGCCGCGCGTGCCCGCCGCCGTACGCGTGGTCCAGCGCCCGGAACAGCTCGCCCACCGACCGCAGGGCCGCGATGTCCCCGCCGGTGACCCGCTGCCCCGGCCCCCGGTCGACCTGCCGCTGCCGAGGCACCGACGTACGGCTGCCCTGGACCGGGACCCGGGCGGCGGCAGCCGGGTCCACTCCGCGCCCGACCCGCTCGTCGGCCCGCCCGATCAGCCAGTCCCGGCTCGGAACCACCAGCCCGGCAGGGGTGAACGCGATCTTCCGGAGTTCCGCGTGGGAGCCGGAATCCTTGCGCCACAGCCCGCTCGCAATGTCCACCGCCTCTTCCGGGGTGGCCGCGAACTCCAGCCCGGCATAGACCGGGGCGCACGCGTCCAGGCCCAGGTCCTGGGCCGACAGGCGGCGGCCCAGCCGCCGGGTGAACACCTCTGCGATCAGCGCGGGCGTGGTGCCGCGCGGCTGCTGCCCGCGCAGCCAGCGGGTCACCGAGGTCTTGTCGTACCGGAGGTCCAGACCGTGCTCCAGGCCGAGCTGATCGACCCGCCGGGCCAGCCCGGCGTTGGAGAATCCCGCTTCGGCGATCAGCGCCGCGAGCTGCCGGTTGGGGACGCGCTGCGCAGGTCGTTCCGTCATCAGCTTCCACGGTCTCCTGACGTGACGGGCCGGTCACCCGGCCCTGTGAACGGCGTGAATGTAGCGGCGAACCTCGCTTCTGCCGTCCTCTCTGCCCCACATTCATCCGATCGTGTGCAGAATCTGCACGGCCCTTTACGGACTGCCCCCCTCCATCCGCGTACGCTGCGCCTCATGACCCGCCGGCCCCCCGAGCTGGAACCCACCCAGAACCCCACCCCGGAGTCCACGGCCCTGCTGCCCGCCCCCGAGCTGACCGAGGCCGAGTGCCGTCGTTGCGGCACGCTGATCGCCGGGCTGGACGGGCGGTACGCCTGCGGGGTGTGCGGCTGGGTCAACGACCACTCCGAGGGCCACCGGCGGCTGCCGCGGGCGGACGAGGACCCGGACCTGCCCCGGGGCCGCAGGAAGCGGAAACAACCGCCGCCGTACTCTTGCTGAGTGCGATACATGCATACGGCAGGTTCTACGGCTGGTTTCAACGAGGAGGCGCCGCGGTGACTGAGCTCCGGTTTGTCCGTCTGGGCTTCGGGCCGGAATCGGTGGAGTACACCGAGGCCTGGGAGGAGCAGCGGCGCGTCCACGCCGCCCGCTTCGCGGACGAGATCGACGACACCTGCCTGCTGCTGGAGCACCCGCCGGTCTACACGGCCGGCCGGCGCACCGCCGAGAACGAGCGCCCGCTGGACGGCACCCCCGTCATCGACGTGGACCGCGGCGGCAAGATCACCTGGCATGGCCCGGGCCAGCTGGTCGGGTATCCGATCATGAAGCTGCCCCGCCCGGTCGACGTGGTGGCCCATGTCCGCCGCCTGGAGGAGGCGCTGATCCGCACCGCCGCCGATTTCGGCCTGGAGACCACCCGGGTCGAGGGCCGGTCGGGGGTCTGGGTGCTGGGCGACCCGATAGCGGAGCGGCCGAAGATCGGCGGGCTGTCCCTGGACTTCGACCCGCGGCTCCAGGACGAGGAATTCGACCCCCGCCTGAACGGCCCGGAGTACGCCCCGTCCAACGCCGGCCAGCGCCGCGAGGACCGCAAGCTCGCCGCCATCGGCATCCGCGTCGCCAAGGGCGTCACCATGCACGGCTTCGCCCTCAACGTGAACCCGGACAGCACCTGGTTCGACCGGATCATCCCCTGCGGGATCCGGGACGCCGGTGTGACCTCGCTCTCGTACGAGCTGGGCCGCGAGATCACCATCGCGGAGGTCCTGCCGGTCATCGAACGGCACCTGACGGACGTGCTGGAGAACGCCGAGCTGCGGCCCCGCGAGATCGAGCCGGCCGCCGGCGCCTAGCGTCCGGGGAATGTGTTCGGCCGCCCACAGGTTGGCCGACGTAAGAGCGTACGAAATTACGGGCGTACCCTGGTGGGCGCCGAGGAATCAAAAGTCACAGGGAGCCGGTCGTGTCCGCAGTCGCACCCGACGGACGCAAGATGCTGCGCCTGGAGGTCCGTAACGCCCAGACCCCCATCGAGCGCAAGCCCGAGTGGATCAAGACCCGGGCGAAGATGGGTCCCGAGTACACGAAGATGCAGAACCTCGTGAAGGGCGAGGGGCTGCACACCGTGTGCCAGGAAGCCGGTTGTCCGAACATCTACGAATGCTGGGAGGACCGCGAGGCCACCTTCCTCATCGGCGGCGACCAGTGCACCCGGCGCTGTGACTTCTGCCAGATCGACACCGGCAAGCCCGAGGCGCTGGACCGGGACGAGCCCCGCCGGGTCGGCGAGTCCGTGGTCACCATGGACCTGAACTACGCCACCATCACCGGCGTCGCCCGCGACGACCTGGCGGACGGCGGCGCCTGGCTGTACGCGGAGACCGTGCGCCAGATCCACCAGCAGACGGCCGGCCGCGAGGGCGGGCACACCAAGGTCGAGCTGCTGGCCCCCGACTTCAACGCGGTCCCGGAGCTGCTGGAGGAGGTCTTCGCCTCCCGGCCCGAGGTCTTCGCGCACAACGTCGAGACGGTGCCGCGGATCTTCAAGCGGATCCGCCCCGGCTTCCGCTACGAGCGCTCGCTGGACGTGATCACCAAGGCCCGCGAGTACGGCCTGGTGACCAAGTCCAACCTGATCCTCGGCATGGGCGAGGAGCGGGCGGAGGTCAGCGAGGCGCTGCGCGATCTGCACGCGGCGGGTTGCGAACTCATCACGATCACCCAGTACCTGCGGCCCTCGCCGCGGCACCACCCCGTGGAGCGCTGGGTGAAGCCGGCCGAGTTCGTGGAGCTGGCGAAGGAGGCCGAGGAGATCGGCTTCTCGGGCGTCATGTCCGGCCCGCTGGTCCGCTCGTCCTACCGGGCAGGTCGTCTGTACGGCCAGGCGATGGAGAAGCGCGGAGCGACGGCCTGAACGAAGGCTGTGTGAACTCGCGCACAAACTATTACTAAGCGGTAACACCGCATCGATGCGGCCCCTAGGCTCGTTCCAGGACGAGCCCGGCGGGCCGCATCAATGTTTCATAGGTGTTTGACCGCCCGGTCACTCCCTGGTAACACCCAACAGTGATGCTGGATCCACGCACAGCAACCAGAGCACCGAGAGAGGGTTCCCCATGCAGGCCGCGCCCGTTCGCGCCATCGCCGTTCCGACCCTTGGCGACGCCATCCGTGGCATCGAGTCGCTGCTCATCCGCGGCGCCCGCCGCAATGCCTGGACCGCCGTCCTGGAGGACCGTCGCCGGGCCCAGGACCGGGTCGAAACCGAGCATGTACTCGAGGCCGTGGCCACCCGGACGCCGCAGGCCACGTAAACTTCGCTCTATGGCGAGGAAGTCAAACGCAGAGACTGCTGCGAACCCCGGGCGACTGAAGCAGATCGCCCTGACGTACAAGATGACCCGTAAGGCCGATTCCAAGATCGGTCTCATTCTCGCGGGCGTGGGAATCGTCACCATCGGCGTCTTCCTTGCGATCGGCTTCCTGATCGGCCATCCGGTCTATCTGGGCATCCTGGGCTTCCTGGTGGCGTTCCTCGCGATGGCGATCGTCTTCGGACGGCGCGCCGAGCGGGCTGCCTTCGGGCAGATGGAGGGCCAGCCGGGAGCAGCCGCGGCCGTACTGGACAACGTGGGGCGTGGCTGGACCACCACCCCGGCCGTGGCGATGAACCGCAGCCAGGACATCGTCCACCGCGCGGTCGGCAAGGCCGGCGTGGTGCTGGTCGCCGAGGGCAACCCCAACCGGCTGAAGCCGCTGCTCGCGGCCGAGAAGAAGAAGCTGGCCCGGATCATGCCGGACATCCCGGTCCACGACATCATCGTCGGCACCGGCGAGGGCGAGGTGCCGCTCAAGAAGGTGCGGACCACCCTCCTGAAGTACCCGCGCGTGCTGGCCGGCCCCCAGGTGACCCAGGTCAACGACAAGCTGCGGGCCATGGGCGACCTGATGAGCAACATGCCGCTGCCGAAGGGCCCGATGCCCAAGGGCATGCGGATGCCGCGCGGCGGAAAGATGCGCTGACCCGCTTTTCGTATACGACACACAAAGGGCGCCCCCGGAGCCGACGGCTCCGGGGGCGCCCCTTTGTGTTCAGAGTGTGCGTTAAGAGTGTGTTCAGATGCGCACCTGGACGGCGCGGGCGAGCCGGTCGTGGAGACCGCGCCCGTCCCGGTCCCAGATCAGCGCCGGGACGAAGAGCAGCAGCAGCGCCGTACGGAGCAGCACCCGCGGGAAGCTCAGCCGGCCGCCGTCCTCCGCGACCACCCGCAGGCCCAGGGTGCGCTTGCCCGGGGTGAAGCCCACGGTGCCCACCGTCAGGACCGCCAGGGTGGCGAAAACCGCCAGCGTCCAGTTGCCCGCCGCGGTCCATTCACCCCCTGTGATCAGGCCGAATGCGATCAGCTGGCAGGCCATCCAGTCGATGGCCACCGCGCCGAGCCGGCGCCCGAACCGGGCCACCGAGCCGGGGCCCTGCTGCGGCAGACCGAGCCGCTGGCCCGGGTAACCGAAGTCGACGCCCATCTCCTCCGCTGCCGCGCGGGGGCCGGAGAGCCAGGATCCGATTGCTTGCCTCTTGTCCACCCGAACACGGTACCCGTGGCGTTCCCGGCACTCTCGCCCGGACCCCGGTTAACTTGTGCGAAACAAATGGGTCATGCTTGAGAAATCCCGTCTGCTTATGGTCGGGTCAGCGTGCGGCACCGCACTGACGCACCACGAGCTATAAAGCCCGCCCTGCCCCGGGGCCGGGAGTAGGAGGAGTTGGATGTTCCAGAACGCCGACGAAGTGAAGCAGTACATCGAGGAGAACGACGTCAAGTTCGTCGACGTCCGCTTCTGCGACCTGCCTGGTGTGATGCAGCACTTCACCATCCCGGCTCGGGCATTCGACCCGGCGGAGGAGCTCGCCTTCGACGGCTCGTCGATCCGCGGCTTCCAGGCGATCCACGAGTCCGACATGGCGCTGCGTGCCGACATCAGCACCGCGCGCCTGGACCCGTTCCGCCGCGACAAGACGCTGAACATCAACTTCTTCATCCACGACCCGATCACGGGCGAGGCCTACAGCCGCGACCCGCGCAACATCGCGAAGAAGGCCGAGGCGTACCTCGCCTCCACCGGCATCGCCGACACCGCGTTCTTCGGCCCCGAGGCCGAGTTCTACGTGTTCGACAGCGTGCGCTTCGCGACCTCCGCGAACGAGGGCTTCTACCACATCGACTCCGAGGCCGGCGCCTGGAACACCGGCTCCGAGGAGAACAACCGCGGCTACAAGGTCCGCTACAAGGGCGGCTACTTCCCGGTCGCCCCGGTCGACCACTTCGCCGACCTGCGCGCCGAGATCTCCCTGGAGCTCGACGCCCAGGGCCTCCAGGTCGAGCGCCAGCACCACGAGGTGGGCACCGGCGGCCAGGCCGAGATCAACTACAAGTTCAACACGCTGCTGGCCGCGGCCGACGACCTGATGCTCTTCAAGTACATCGTGAAGAACGTCGCCTGGCGCAACGGCAAGACCGCGACCTTCATGCCGAAGCCGATCTTCGGTGACAACGGCTCGGGCATGCACGTCCACCAGTCCCTGTGGGCCGGCGGCGAGCCCCTCTTCTACGACGAGGCCGGCTACGCGGGCCTGTCGGACACCGCCCGCTACTACATCGGCGGCATCCTCAAGCACGCCCCGTCGCTGCTCGCCTTCACCAACCCGACGGTGAACTCGTACCACCGTCTGGTCCCGGGCTTCGAGGCCCCGGTCAACATGGTGTACTCGCAGCGCAACCGCTCCGCGGCCATGCGCATCCCGATCACCGGCTCGAACCCGAAGGCCAAGCGCGTCGAGTTCCGCGCGCCGGACCCGTCGTCCAACCCGTACCTGGCCTTCTCGGCGCTGCTGCTCGCGGGCCTCGACGGCATCAAGAACAAGATCGAGCCGATGGAGCCGATCGACAAGGACCTCTACGAGCTCTCGCCCGACGAGCACGCGAGCGTCCCGCAGGTCCCGACCAGCCTGGAGGACGTCCTCAAGGCCCTGGAGGAGGACCACGAGTACCTCCTGGCCGGCGGTGTCTTCACCCCCGACCTGATCCAGACCTGGATCGACTACAAGCGCACGCACGAGATCGCCCCGATCCAGCTGCGCCCGCACCCGCACGAGTTCGAGCTCTACTTCGACATCTAAGCCGCTGACGCTTTGAGCGAAGGGCCGCCGTTCCGGTATCCGGGACGGCGGCCCTTCCGCGTGTCTAAGGTTTTGCCCACCAGGCGAAGGGTGGGTGGCGTGGACCGCGGGCCAGTGGGCGACACGGTGGGCAACACTTTCGGCGGCGATGCCTCGGCCCAGGTCGTCATCCAGGCGCAGACCGTCAACGGCGTGCACTTCGGCCCGCAGCCGTCGGCGGCGCCCCAGCAGGACGAGGGCACCGCGGGCAGCCGGGACCCCTGGGTGCGCCGGGCCGCGGACTCCCCGGTGTGGCGGCACGTACCGGCCGGCCGGGACACCGGCGCGCACCGGCAGCGGGCCACCGCGGTCGCGGCCGAGCTGGCGCGGTTGCGCGACCTCCTCGAGCCCGCCCTGGCCGACGACCCGTGGAACGACCCCGGTATCCCGATCCGCTTCCTGGACCGGATCGAACTCCTCCTCGGCGAGCCCGCCGGCTGCCCGGACCCGCTGGACCTCTATCCGGCCGAGGCCGCGCTCCTCGTCCTGCTGCCCTTCCTGCACCGGATCCACTACCTGCGCCTCGCGGCCCGGCTCCGCGAGGAGGTCCGGCCCTGGCGGCTGCGGCCCGAGGAGGGTGCCGGACCCGGCCGGAGGGCGTACGAGATCTTCGTCGACGAAGACGAGAGCCTGGTGCAGCGCGCCCTGCGCAACCCGGAGGAGGAAGCGGCGAAGGTCGGCTGGTGGCTGTTCCACCGCTGGCTGATCCAGCAGCGCGAGTTCGCGGACCCCGTCCCGGTGGGCGAGCTGCTGGGCGAGCTGGCGGAGTCCACCGCCCTCCTCGGCGGAACCCTCACGACCCGCCGCGTGACCACCCTGCTCCAGGGGCTCTGGCGCGGCCCGGATGTCTGCCACGCGGAGTTCCTGGACCAGCTCGCCGCCGACGACGGCGTCCGGACCGGCTCCGGCCACGAGCAGGTCCGCGAGCAGCGCCTGATGCTGATCGCGGCACTCGGCTACGGCATGGCGATCGAGATGCAGACGCTGCCCGGCATCGTCGCCGAGCACCTCGCCACCCCGCACGCCGTGGACCTCGACGAGCTCCGCACCACCTTGGACGGTGCCCGCTGGGGAGGCCCGCCGGACCTGCGCGTCCTGAAGGCGGAATGCCGGCACGAGGCGGTGGTGGAGGGCATCCGCGCCCATGTCGCCCGGGCCGACGAACTGCTGGACGCCGTCCGCCGTACCGGCCGGGAAAGGATCACCCACCCGCTGCCGCCACTGCCGGCCCGGCTGTCGGCCGACGGTGTGGTGCCGACGGGCCGTGCCTTCGACGGCTATGCGCGCTTCCGCAGCGACGGCCGCCGGTTCCGCGACCTGGCCATGGGCATCGAGCTGTACAAGGACCGCGACCTCGCGGTCCGGGAGCTCTACCAGAACGCCCTCGACGCCTGCCGCTACCGGCAGGCCCGCAGCCGCTACCTCGACCTGACCCAGCCGGCGCTCGGCGGCGTCCCGTACACGGGCCTGATCTCCTTCGTGCAGGGCACCGACGAGGCCGGCGCCTACCTGGAGTGCACGGACAACGGCGTCGGGATGGGCGAGTCCGAGCTCCGCGGGGTCTTCGCCCAGGCCGGCGCGCGCTTCGCCGAGCAGCTCGAGTTCAAACTGGAGCGCACGGCATGGGAGACGGTCAGTCCACCGGTGACCCTCCACCCGAACAGCCGGTTCGGGATCGGCGTGCTGAGCTACTTCATGCTGGCCGACGAGATCGAGGTCACCACCTGCCGGATGGCCCCGGACGGCGGCCTGGGGCCCGTATACCAGGTGTCGATCTGCGGTCCGGGGCACCTCTTCCGGATCCGGAAGATCGCCCCGCGGGGGAGGGAACCGGGCACGAAGATCCGACTGCGGCTGCGGCCGGACGTGGTGCCGGAGGAGTGGTCCTCGGTGCAGGCGCTGGAGCGGATCCTGGCGATCGCCGAGTTCGAGACCATCGCCGTGGAGCACGGTGGCGAGCCCAGCCGGTGGCCGGCTAAGGAGCTGAGGGCGAGGAAGGACGTCCGCGTCGGGGTCGGCTACACCGCGGACGGCTGGCTGCGTCCCTGGCCTGACGCCCCCGACGGGGTGCAGGTGGTCTGGTGCGAGCGGGGCGGTGCGCTGTTGGTGGACGGTCTGGTCGTGGAACCGAAACAGCGGGTGGGGGTCTTCAGCTCCAACCGCAGCCGCGGCGGTTTGCGGGGCGCCGTGGTGAACCTCTCCGGCCCGTGGTCGCCGGCGAAACTCTCGGTGGACCGCAGGCACGTCCTGGATTCCGTGGCGCCGACCGTGGCAGGGCTGCTGGAGCAGGCGGCATGTGTCCTCGACCAGGAACGGCCGTCGTTCGAGTGGCTCTGCGACGTGGCCGACGAGAGCATGCCGTTGGGTGACCTGGTTGCCGGCTCCGGTCTTCCGGCCGGACGGGAAGTGGTCTATCGGGGTATGCGCTTCGGCACGGGGAGAGCGGGGTTCTTCCCCGCGGACGTGTCGCTCTTCTCGCGGGAGCTTTCGGGTTTCGATTGGTACGAGGACCACCTCGCCATGGCTCGGGTCACGAGGATTCCGGACCACGTCTATCTCTGGCGGGTCTTGGCCCGCCGCCCGGAGCTGGCGCTGCGTGAACTCGGCGAAGTCTGCCCGGAACTGGCGGAGTTCGGTCCGGTGCGCGTGGCCGTGCTGTCCGACCAGGAATTCCTCATCGGCCCTGCCAGGCCCGACGACCTCCATGACGTGGCGCAGCTGGCGGACGATTTTCGGACCGATCCGCGTGACCTGGCTCGGCGGCTGTCCGCACTCGGTTTCCACGAGATCGGCCCCGAAGACTGGGCGCCCGACGCCCGGTTGACACGGGAGAACGCCGGGGTGTTCCTTTCGCTCGGCCGAGGTCTGGCGAAGGGCGGCCCCGTGACGGCGGGCCGGCTCATGGAGGCGGCGGGCAGGCGCGAGATCCGTGCGACCGCCGAGCAGCTCCGCAGCTTCGGGTTCCAAGTCCCGGAGGACTCCGTCCGGCTCTGCGAGGCGGCCCGGAAGGAACCGGTGCTGCTGCTGGACCCCGCCCGGCCGTGGATGGGCTGCCTCTCGGCTGGCGCCACGGTGCCGCTGGGCCACCTGGCCATGGTCAGCCGGGCCTGTGACCTTCCGGTGCCGGAAGTGCGGCGGAGGCTCGCTTCCCATGGACTCGCGGTGGACGAGCGGGCGCTGCCCGATCGTCCTTCGAAGGAGGTCACGCTGTTCCTGAGCAGGGACGCGGACGGGGAGTGGCCCTGGCTGGAGCGCGACGTTCAGCCGCCGCCGGGGCACATCCTGACGCTCGCGGAGCGCCTCGGGCTGGAGCCGGCGCAGGTGCTCGTACGGCTGGCGGCCCTTGGCGTGGCCGTACCCGAACCGTTTCCGGCAGACGCCTCGGTGCGGGATCTCGAGATCCTGGGCCGGTCCCCGTCGACCCTGCGCCGGGAGGAACCCCTGCGGTACGGAGAGATCCTCAACGAGGCAACGAGCCTGCAGGATGTCCGCCATCGGGTCGCCAGGCTGCGCGCCTACGGCTTCTCGGTTCCGCTTCAGGTGCCTGCTCGGCCGACCCTGCGGGACGAGGAGGTGCTGGGACGCGACAGCCCGTTCCGCTGGACGGCTCAGGCGGTCGATGCTCTGGTGCCGTTCGCTCATGTGCTGACCGCCGCCCAGCGTTTGCAGGTGACGCCGGCAGCCCTGGCCCGCCGCCTGCGCTCGTACGGACTAACGGTCGTCCCCATGGCCCTTCCACAGGGACTGCCGGTGAGCGTGGCCCTGCGGCTCATCGGGTCCGACGAGCTGGCCACTGAGGAGAAGCCGACTGCGGAGGACTTCTCGCTCCACTACCTCCACCGGGTCGCCCGCCGGACCCGGCGGACGATCACCGAGGTCGCCTCGCTGATCCGGCAGCTCGGGATCCCCGTCCCCGACCCCGCCGACACGATCCGGGCCGCCCTTGCCCGCGTACCCCGCGGCTAAGCCAGGATCGCCATCCCGCGGGTCAGTTCGCGCAGGGAGCGGACCGCCAGGTCGGCCGGGGAGTCGGGGCCCGAGGGCGGGGTGTCCGTGGTGGACCAGACCTCCAGGGAGACGCGGATCGCGTCCGTGGCCGCCGCCGCCAGGAGGCGGATCTGGAGGGGGCTGGCAGCCGGGCCGGCCAGGTGGGTGAGGATCGGGACCAGGCCCTCCTCGGAGTCCTGGTTGACCCGGTACCAGACCGCGCGCAGGGCCGGGTCGTCCTCGGCGGCGCGCAGCAGGGAGCGGGTCCAGTTCAGGCCCTCGGACAGGGCCACCGGGCCGGTGAGGGAGCGGGTGACCGCGCGTTCCAGGGCCTCGGCCAGCGGGGTGCCGGGGGATTCCTCGGCGAGCCGGTTCCGCCATTCGGCGCCGCCGCCCGCGAGCAACGGGGCCACGGCCTCCTGCTTGTTGCGGAAGTAGCGGTAGAACGTACGCAGTGCCACGCCCGCGCGGTGCGCGATGTCCTCGGCAGTGGTGCCGTCGGGGCCGTGGGTGGCGAACAGTTCGCAGGCGGCGCGGGCGATGTCGAGCTGGGTCGCGGCCTTGCGCCGCTCGGTCAGCGACGGGACGCCGGGGCCGGCCTGGAGGGAGTACGGACGAGGGGATCTCACGAGGGGAAAGGGTACTCCGCGTTCTCGAACACAACTGCATTCTTTGACAGTCTGGCAAAGCGTGTCATGCACTCGGTACGCTCGGCCCCATGAACCGTTACATAGACCGACGCGTCCTGATCACCGGCGGCGGCTCCGGCATCGGCCAGGCCACCGTCCACCGCATCCTCGCCGAGGGCGGCCGGGTCCACACCGTCGACGTGAACGAGGCCGGGCTGAAGGCCACCATGGAGCAGGCCGCGGCCGACGGCGTCGCGGCCGGCCGGCTGACCACCGCGCTGCTCGACATATCGGACGAGGGCGCGGTGAAGGAGGGCGTGGCCGCGGCCGTGGACGCGCTCGGCGGCATCGACGTACTGGTCAACGCGGCCGGCATCCTCCGGTCTGAGCACACCCACAAGACCACCCTCGACCTGTGGAACAAGGTCATCGCGGTCAACCTGACCGGCACCTTCCTGATGATCCGCGAGTCGCTCCCGGCGCTGCTGGCCGGCGACAAGCCGGTCGTCGTCAACTTCAGCTCGACCTCGGCCGCCTTCGCCCACCCCTACATGTCCGCGTACGCGGCCAGCAAGGGCGGCATCCAGTCCATGAGCCACGGGCTCGCCGCCGAGTACAGCAAGCAGGGGCTGCGGGTCGTCTGCGTGGCACCCGGGTCGATCGAGAGCGGAATGACCACCGGGAACGGCCCGGGGCTGCCCGAGGACACCGACTGGTCGCTGTTCGCCAAGCTGGCCCCGGCCCTCGGCCAGGGCTTCGCCGGCCCGCAGACCGTCGCCGGCGTGGTCGCCATGCTGGGCTCCGAGGACGGGGCCTTCATCACCGGCACCGAGATCCGCATCGACGGCGGAACCCACTACTAACAGTCAGCCGCGAAAGCGGTCCCAGAGCCGGGGGAACCGTTCCGCCAGTACGGCTTCGTTCTCGAAGTCCAGCGGAGCGCCCTCCGGCTCTGCCGCCTGCACCGGGATGCCCAGGTCCGGCGCGACCACCCCGGTCAGCTGCTCGTACGCCTCGTCCGCCGCGTACCCCAGCTCCTCGCCGTCCCCGTCGATCTCCTCGTCGAACTCGCCCAGGAGCTCCGCCAAATGGTCGGGGTCGTGCACCCCGCCCTCGAAGACCTCCCGGCCCTGGCCGATCAGCCAGCACCGGAAGTAGTCGAAGGCGTCGTCGCTGGCCCCGTCGAGCAGCACCCAGGCCGCACCCCACAGGTCCCAGGTGTACGCCCGGTTGTACCGGGACTCGAAGTGCCGGGCGAAGTCGAGCACGGAGTCCGGGTCGAGCTGGGTCAGCCGCTCGACGAGCAGCTCGGCATGTTCCTCGGGGTCGCCCTCGGCGGCCTCGCGGGTGCGGTCCACGATCTCCCAGAACTCCGTCTCGTCCATCACTGGTCCAGCATCCTGGGTCCGCCCGCGCACCGCCACTGCTCATACGGCCAATAGACGACGAACAGGCCGAAGGCCGGTGCCCGCCCCGTGGGGGAAGGACACCGGCCTTCGGTGCAGTTCGGCGGCTTCGGCGGCGCGGCCTACAGGCCGTAGCGCTCCCGGGCCTCCTTCACGGCCGAGGCCGGGACCTCGCCGCGGCGGGCCAGCTGCGCCAGCGCGGCGACCACGATGGACTGGGCGTCGACGCCGAAGTGGCGGCGGGCGCCCTCGCGGGTGTCGGACAGGCCGAAGCCGTCCGTGCCCAGCGAGGTGTAGTCCTGCGGCACCCACTGGCTGATCTGGTCCGGGACCTGACGCATCCAGTCGGAGACGGCCAGCACCGGGCCCGGAGCACCCTCCAGTACGCGGGTGACGTACGGGGTGCGCTCCTCGCCGCGCAGCAGCGCCTCGTCGCACTCCAGTGCGTCCCGGCGCAGCTCGCCCCAGGAGGTGGCGGACCACACGTCGGCGGCCACGTTCCAGTCGGCGGCGAGCAGCTTCTGTGCCTCCAGGATCCAGTGGATCGCGGTGCCCGAGGCCATCAGCTGGATCTTCGCCGCGTCCGCGGCCGGGGCGTTCTCCAGGCCGGAGGCCTGGTTGAAGCGGTAGAGGCCCTTGAGGATGCCCTCTTCCACGCCCTCCGGCATGGCCGGCTGGACCTTCGGCTCGTTGTAGACCGTCAGGTAGTAGAAGACGTCTTCCGGCTGCTCGCCGTACATGCGGCGCAGACCGTCCTTGACGATCACCGCGATCTCGTACGCGAAGGCCGGGTCGTAGTTCAGCGACGCCGGGTTCGTGGACGCGATCAGGTGCGAGTGGCCGTCCGCGTGCTGCAGGCCCTCACCGGTCAGGGTGGTACGACCGGCCGTGGCGCCGACGATGAAGCCCTTGCCGAGCTGGTCGGCGAGCTGCCACATCTGGTCGGCGGTGCGCTGCCAGCCGAACATCGAGTAGAAGATGTAGAAGGGGATCATCGGCTCGCCGTGCGTCGCGTACGACGTGCAGGCGGCGATGAAGTCGGCCATGGCGCCGGCCTCGGTGATCCCCTCGTTGAGGATCTGGCCGTCCTTGGCTTCCTTGTAGTACATCAGCTGGTCGCGGTCGACCGGCTCGTACGTCTGGCCCAGCGGCGAGTAGATGCCGGCCGACGGGAACAGCGACTCCATGCCGAAGGTGCGGGCCTCGTCGGGGACGATCGGCACCCAGCGCTTGCCGGTCTCCTTGTCCCGCATCAGGTCCTTGACGAGGCGGACGAAGGCCATGGTGGTGGCCATCTCCTGCTTGCCGGAGCCCTTGAGCAGCGGGGCGAAGGAACGGTCCGCCGGAGCCGGCAGGGCCACGTGGTGGACCTTGCGGGCCGGGGCCGGGCCGCCGAGGGCCGCGCGGCGCTCGTGCAGGTACTGCACCTCGGGGCTGTTCGCGCCCGGGTGGCCGTACGGAACGACGCCGTCGGCGAAGGCGCTGTCCGGGATCGGGAGGCCAAGGAGGTCGCGCATGTCCTTGAACTCGTCGATCGTCAGCTTCTTCATCTGGTGGTTCGCGTTCTTCGACTCGAACCCGGCACCCAGGGTGTGGCCCTTGACGGTCTGCGCGAGGATGACCGTCGGCGCGCCCTTGTGGGCCAGGGCGGCCTTGTACGCGGCGTAGACCTTGCGGGGCTCGTGGCCGCCGCGGGAGCTGTGGAAACACTCGGCGATCTTCGCGTCCGACAGCACGCCCGCCAGCTGCACCAGCTCGGCGTTGGCGCCGAAGAAGTGCTGGCGGATGTAGGCCACGTCGCGGGTCGCGTACGTCTGGAACTGCGCGTCCGGGACCTCGCGGATGCGGCGGACCAGGGCGCCGGTGGTGTCGAGCTGGAACAGCTCGTCCCAGGCGGAACCCCACAGGGTCTTGATGACGTTCCAGCCGGCGCCGCGGAACTGCGCCTCCAGCTCCTGGACCACGCGGAAGTTGGCGCGGACCGGGCCGTCGAGGCGCTGCAGGTTGCAGTTGATGACGAAGGTCAGGTTGTCGAGCTGCTCGCGCGAGGCCAGGGCCAGGGCGGCGGTCGACTCGGGCTCGTCCATCTCGCCGTCGCCCAGGAAGGCCCAGACGTGCGAGTTGGCGGTGTCCTTGATGTTCCGGTTCTGCAGGTAGCGGTTGAAGCGCGCCTGGTAGATCGCGGAGAGCGGGCCGAGGCCCATGGAGACCGTGGGGAACTCCCACAGCCAGGGCAGGCGCCGCGGGTGCGGGTAGGAGGGGAGGCCGTTGCCGCCCGACTCCTGCCGGAAGTTGTCGAGCTGCTGCTCGGAGATGCGCCCGTCGAGGAAGGCGCGGGCGTAGATACCGGGGGAGGCGTGGCCCTGGATGTAGAGCTGGTCGCCCGAGCCGTCGGCCTCCTTGCCGCGGAAGAAGTGCTGGAAGCCGGTCTCGTAGAGCCAGGCCGCCGAGGCGAAGGTGGCGATGTGGCCGCCGACGCCGTACTTGGAGCCGCGGGTCACCATCGCCGCCGCGTTCCAGCGGTTCCAGGCGGTGATCTTGGCTTCCATCGCCTCGTCACCGGGGAACTCGGGCTCCGCGGCGGTCGGGATGGTGTTGACGTAGTCCGTCTCCAGCAGCTTGGGCAGCGCGAGCCCGGCGGCCTCGGCGTGCTGGAGGGTACGGCGGAGCAGGTACTCGGCGCGGCGCGTACCGGCGGCCTTGGCAACGGCATCCAGGGAGGCCGCCCATTCGGCGGTCTCCTCGGTGTCGCGGTCCGGGAGCTGGTCGAGCTCGCTCGGAAGCTTTCCTACGGGGTCGGACATCGGTGTGCGCCGCCTTCCGGACTAAGGAGGGTGGTGAAGAAAGGAACCCTGACTGGCAGGACAGGGTCGATGGACCCGGTTGGGGTCCGTCGACGACTGTAAGGCGCTGATCGATGATCGATCAAAGAAAAGTGTCCAAAAAATGGCCGTGGGGCGAAAGTCGGCACTGCGTGCCGTGGAAAGAGGCACGCAGTGCCGGGCAAAACGGGGCAAATGGGTGCGCCCCGAGACCCGGTCTGCGCCCGTCGGAGCCCGTCAGGCTCGGGGTGCGCAGCCCAGTACGTGCCGCTTCACCAGCAGACCGATCTCGGGATCCTGCCGGCGGAACGCCTCGATCAGGGCCTCGTGCTCCTCGGCGTAGGACTTCTGCACGGTCCCCAGCCAGCGGATCGACAGGGCCGTGAACACCTCGATCCCCAGACTCTCCCAGGTGTGCAGCAGCACGCTGTTCCCGGCCGCCCGCACCATCTCCCGGTGGAAGCCCACCGTGTGCCGCACCTGCGCGGTACCGTCCCCCGCCCGGTCGGCCTCCCACAGGGCCGCCACGTGCGGCTCCAGGGCACTGCAGTCCGTCGCCAGCCGCGGGGCGGCCAGCTCGGCCGCGATCTGCTCCAGGCCGGCCCGGACCGGATAGATCTCCTCCAGATCGGCCGCGGACAGGTTCCGCACCCTGACGCCCTTGTTGGGCGCCGACTCGATCAGCCGGAGCGTCTCCAGCTCGCGCAGGGCTTCCCGTACGGGCGTCTGGCTGACCTCCAGCTCCACGGCGATCCGGCGCTCCACGATGCGCTCACCGGGCTTCCAGCGCCCGCTGACGATGCCCTCCACGATGTGCTCGCGGATCTGCTCGCGGAGCGAATGCACCACGGGTGGCGTGATCATCGGGGTTTCATCTCCTGGGAGGTCGCGCAGGGGTCCTGATGCCTGATGAGGGTACTGATGCGTAGACAATACGGCGCCCCCGCCCTGTGCGAAGCGTCCGCGAGCAGGTACCGCGGGTGAGGCTGGTTACAGGACCGCCGCGGCCAGGACGCGCTGCATGAGCGCGCCCAGGGCCGCCGCGTGCTGCGGGTGCCGGCCGATCAGGCCGGCGATCTCGTCGAGCGCGCGGTCGCGTTCGGCAGGGGTGGCGGGGGGCCAGTCCTCGGCGGCGAGGCCGTCCAAGGAGTGGGTGACGTCCAGGGCCGAGGCGAGGGCGGAGTGGATGCGAGCGGTGAACTCCTCTTTGTGGACGATGAGTTCGAGCGTGACCGCGGCTGCGATCGCAGCGGAGGGGGGCTGTGGTGCGGCAAACAGCTCCCGCAGCCGGTCCTGCAGGGCCGCACGGTCGCCGATGTACGCATAGGCAGCCGGGATCCCGTCGGTGTGGGCGAGGGACACCAGGGCGACGTGCACGGCTCGCACGGGGGTGTGGGACCCGGAGGCCAGCAGCTGGAGTGCCAGGTCCGAGAGGAGGACCTCCGCGTGCTCGGCGAGATGGTGCTGCGATTCCTCCCAGTCGAGGGTGGCCATCCACGCGTGGAGGAGGTCGGCGGTGATGTACGGGCGGAAGGCAGCCTCCGGACCGACTGTCGATGCCGCACGCGCGATGGCGAGCAGCTGTCGGCCCAGCCGGCTGGTCAGCGCGATTTCCTCCAGCGCCGTCATTGCATCGGCCGAACTGAGCTCCTCCTGGTGTTCCTCCCAGAACGTTCGCGCGGCAGCCCAGCCGGGACATCGGATCCATTCAAGCGACAGATGGATCATGGCCTCGGGCACGGCCAACCAAGCAGGGGGCTCACTCCCGGTCTGCTCCCGCCACATCGCCGTCACCCGGTCCGTACACGTGCTGTCGGACTGGCTGTAAGCGCGGAGCCGAATCCTGGCCAGTACGGCGGCGGTGCCCGCGGGCGGTGAGGTGGCGAGCTCGATCAGGGTGCGTACACCGGGCCCGGCGTCCGGCAGAGTCAGCTGGTGGACCGCGCGGCCGACCGCCAGCTCGCGGGCTGCCTCCGGATGCGCGGCCAGGGACCGCTCGGCCTCCTCGAACGCGGCGAGGGCCTGCTCTGCCGGGGCCAGGAGAGCAAGGGTGTTGAGGGCTGTGAGGAGGCCCGAGGAGTAGCGGACGGGGGCGGCCTGGGCCAGGGCCCGGTACAGCGCGACGGATTCGGTGGCGGCGGCGCATGCCTCCGGCCCGTCACCGCTGTCGTGCCGGATGGCTGCCAGGTTGCCGAGGGCCAGGGCGAGGTCGGGCAGGTGGGCTGCGGGATTGTCCTCGGCGAGCGTCCGGTAGAGCCCGGTGGCCTCGGTGATGAGGGCCAGCGCCCCCGGCCGGTCCCCGGTCTTACGGAAGACGGACGAGAAATTGTTGAGGAGTGCGGCCAGGCCGGGCAGATGGGCTGCGGGATTGTCCTCGACGAGGGCCCGGTAGAGCGCAACGGCTTCGGTGCCGGTGGCCAGCGCCCCCGGCCTGTCCCCGGTCTCGAGCTGGGCGCAGGCCAGCGTGCCGAGTGAACTCGCCAGCTGGGCGGTGTGAGCGGCGGGATTGGCCCGGACGAGGACCCGGTAGATGCCAGTGGCCTCGGTGCTCGTGACCAGCGAGCCCGGCCAGTCCTCGCTTTCGCGTTGGCGGGTGGCGAGGTTGATGAGCGACGCGGCCAGGTCGGGGGTGTGGGCGGCAGGGTTGGCCAGGGCGAGCGTGCGGCGGATGGCGACCGCTTCTGTGATGGCGGCGAGATCGTTCTCCGTGTCTCCGGTCAAGGGCTGGTGACTGGACAGGTTGTTGAGGGCCCGGGCGAGGTCGGGTAGATGAGCAGCGGGATCGGCCTCGGCCAGGGTCCGGTACAGCCCGGTCACTTCGATGGCCGCCGCCAGTCCGCCCTCCCGATCGCCGTTCTCATGCCGGGCGGTGGCGAGATTGTGCAGTGAGCCGGCGAGGCTGCGGAGGTAGGCGGCGGGGTTGACCTCGGCGAGGGACCGGTTGATCCGGGTGGCTTCGGCGATGGTGACGAGCGCCCCCTGCCAGTCGCCGTTGTCTCCCTGGATCGTGGCCAGGTTGTTGAGCGAGGCCGCAAGGCTGGGGATGTGCACGGCGGGATCGTCCCCGGCGAGGGTCCGGTGGAGCCGGGTGGCTTTGGTGATGGTGACGAGCGCCTCCTGCCGGTCGCCGTTGTCCCCCTGGACCATGGCCAGGTTGTTGAGGGCCATCGCGAAGTCGGACAGGTAAAGAGACGGGTTCACCTGCGCGAGGGCCTGGTGGAGCCGGGTGGCTTCGATGCCGGTGGCCAACGCACGGGCTCGGTCGCCGTTCTCGCCCTGGAGGGTGGCGAGGGTGTTGAGGACCAGGGCGAGGTTGGGAAGATGAGCGGCGGGATCGGCCTCGGCCAGGGTCCGGTACAGGTCGGTGGCTTCGAGGGCCGTGGCCAGGCCGCCTTCCCGATCGCCGTTCTCACGCTGGGCGGTGGCGAGATTGTGCAGTGAGCCGGCGAGGCTGCGGAGGTAGGCGGCGGGGTTGACCTCGGCGAGGGACCGGTCAATCCGGGTGGCTTCGGTGAGAGTGACGAGCGCCCCGTGCCGGTCTCCGCTTTCGTTCCGGAATTTGCCTAGGTTGTTGAGCGAACTGGCGAGCTGGGGCAGGTAGGCGGCCGGATCCGCTTCGGCTAGCTTCCAGTGGATCCGGGCGGCCTCGGCGCTCGTGGTCACGGCGCTCGGCCGGTCGCCGATGGCCGACTGGAACACGGCCAGGTTGTTGAGCGAGGAGGCCAGGAGGGGGGTGCGGCCGACGGGGTCGGCCTCGGCCAGGGAGCGGTGGATGGCGGCGGCCTCCAGGGCCAGTGGCACGACCTCGGCCCGCTTGCCGCGCTGGTTCCGTGCGTAGGCGAGGTCGTCGAGAGCCAGCGCGAGATGCGGGAGGAACAGCCCGGGTCGGAGGTCGGCCAGCTCGCGGATCAGCGCGATGCCCTCGGCTTCCGCCATCACGGCGTGATGGGCGAGGGACCGGGGGACGTACGGGTTCGTGAGCGCCAACGCGGCGGATTCCTCCGCCTCCGCCAGCGGCCCCAGCAGCCCCACCATCGCCCGCATGATCCGGTACGCCGCCTCGGGCGAGCCGTCCGCCAGCAGGTGCTCGGCGAACTCCCGGTGGTAGAGCCGGTACACCGCCTGCGTGCCGTCGTCGTCCTCCACCACGTACCGGCCGTACGTGTTGAGCAGCCAGTCCACGTCCGCCGCGGTGTACTCCGTACCCTCCGGGCCGAGCGCGGACGCCGCCGCCTCCCAGACACCCGAGGCCGGCATGCCGCCTCCGGCACTCCACGCCAGCGCGGTGAGCAGATCCCCGGCCGCGCCCGGCAGCAGCTCGCCGTTCCGGTACCGCTGCGGGCCCTCCGCCAGGTCCTCGGTGAACGCGGCGCTGATGGAGGCCGGGAGGAAGCGCTCCCAGTTCGTCGCACCCCCGTCCTCCGCGTCGGCCGACCGGAACCGTCGGATCACCGAGTCCGTCGCCATCCGGGCGAACAGGAACCCCCCGTGCCCCACCGATGCCCGGCCCGCGATCAGCCGGGCCGCCGCCGCGGCGCCCTCGGCCGGGAGGCCGCCCGAGCCGGTCAGCCGGCGTCGGCCGTACTCCTCGATGTCCGCCGCGGTGTCCGTCTCCTCGTCCAGGCTCGCCGCCCGCGCCCGGGTGTCCAGCAGCCGGCTCACCGCCCGGTCCAGCGGCTCGCCCGGCGCCGACCCGGGGTTGAACGGCCGGTCGCGGGAGCCGAGCAGGACGCAGGTCAGCCGGCTCAGCGGGGCCAGCAGCTGTTCGACGATCCGGCCCGCCTGGTCCGGGGCCGCCTCGTCGAGGCCGTCCAGGACCAGCACCGGGCGCCGGCCGGCCGACTCCGGCCACTCCTGCTCGACCTCGGCGATCAACGCCGCCGGGGTCGCCGGCACCGGCAGCCGCAGGGCCTCCGCCAGAGCCTCGGCGAGCTGCTGCACCGTCGACCCGCGCAAGTGCAGGGACACATCCACGGAGCCCTCACCCGGGTCCGGGTCCTCGGGGGCAAGGGCGTCGTGCGCCCGGATGTCCGCCCGGTGCGGAGCACTGGACAGGGTCGAGATCCGCCCCAGTACGGCCGATTTGCCGCAGCCCGCGCTGCCCGTGACCAGGAACAGCCCCGGCTCGCCCGCCTGCAGCCAGCCCACGATCTCGCCGAGCACCCGCCGCCGGCCGCTGAAGAACCAGCCCTCGTCGACCCGGTCGGCCCCCCGTGCGGCCCGCACCAGATGCTCCACCAGCTCCGGCTCCCGGCCGGCCCGGGCGCCCTGCCAGCGCGGGTTGGCGAACATCGCCCGCTCCTCGCCCAGGGTGGCGATGACCGGCCGCTGGCCCGTCTCCCCGGGCCACTGGGCCCCCACGGCCTGGATCACCGCCGCCCCGCTGACCCGGGCGTTGCGGCGGCTCCACTGGTGGCGGTACTCCGTCGCCCGCGGCCCCTCGCGCAGCACCTCGGCCACGGTGTCCAGCAGCACCCCCCGGCCCTCGGCCTGCTCCCGGGGCCGGCAGCTCGCGATCACTCCGAGCCAGGCCGCCCGGTCGGGCGGCAGGCTGCCGCCCGACAGACTGCCCAGCGCCTTGTTCAGCGCCTCCATCACCCCGGCACCCGCGTAGCAGGTGTCGATCAGCATCAGCACCTGATCGGCCCGGCCGGCCAGGGCGGCGGCCGTCAGCAGGCGGGCGGCGTACGTCTCCTCCTCGTCCTCCGGGTCCCGCGTATCGCCCACGATCAGGCGGAGCTCGGCGTCGGCCCCGAGCAGGCCGTGCCCGGACCACAGGACGACGGCCGGTCCGTTCCCGCCCTCCGCCGCCCAGTGCGTCCGCCAGTCCCGGACCCGGGCCTTGAGGGTGTCGCGGCCGGGGTCGGCGAGGACGGTCGGGGTGTAGCCGTAGCCCTCCAGCAGGGTGCACAGCGCGCGCATCTGCTCGGCGGCACCGGTCAGGGCCGGGAAGGCGCGGGGGTCCGCGTAGTTCTCGACCACCACACCCAAGGCGGTGCCACGGACGGTGCCCTGGGCTGTGCTGTGGACTGTGTCCGGCGTCCCCTGTCCGCCCGCTGCGGCCGGCACCGAGGACATGCCCTGCTCAGTCATCGGGGCCACCCACCAGGGTCAGGGCCGTCACCGCGCCCTCGTCGGTCCGGTCCGGCCGCACCACCAGCCGGTACCCGCCCGGAGCCGGCGCCGGGTACGTCGCCGCGTACCGGCCGCCGCCGAGGTTGCGCAGGGAGCGCAGGACGGGCCGGCCGCCCGCGGCCGGATGCAGTTCCGCCGTCAGGGCGAGCCTGTCGTGGCCGTCGGCCGCCACCGGGACGGTCACCGTGACCTCGTACGGGTCGCCCGGCTCCAGCAGGCCGGGGGCGTGGACGCCCAGTGGCGGGCCGGCCCCCTCCCCGCCCCGGTGGAACGGCGGCTCCTGACCCAGCAGGCGGATCAGGGTGTCCCGTACGCCCGGGTTGTTCTGGAGCGAGCCGTGCTGTTCGCAGGCGGTGTGGGACTCGGCCACCAGGTGCCCGGTGCGGTCGGCGTTGGCCGGGCGGGCGGCGAGGCGGGGCACCGTGCCGTCGCCGCCCTCGTCCGTGCCCCCGATGGTCTCCAGCAGCACCAGCCGGCCCTCGGCCTCGGCGTACCGGGCGGTGGTGGCGGTCGGCTGGTGGACTCCGACGACGGCGTGCAGCTCCGTACGGTCCTGCCGGTCCGCGGCGGAGCGCAGCGCGGCATGGAACCGGGCCGCGTCCGCCAGCAGCTCCGGATCGACCCCGGGCAGCCCCGGCAGGTCACGGGCGTACTCCAGGCCGCCGTCCGGGCCCGCCAGACAGGCGTAGTCGGGGGCCAGCTGGTGCAGCGAGGGAAGGCTCCGGGCGAAGGCGGTGAGGTCCAGGCCGAGCGGGCCCCAGCCCTTGTGCAGCCCGTTGACCAGGTGGCCGAGCGCATCCAGGGAGCCGCGGTGCGGGGTGCCCAGGGTGATCACGCGCCGGGTGACCGCGTGGCCGCCGAGGCATTCGACGTAATGGCGGGCGACCAGTCCGCCCATGGAGTGGCAGATGAACACCACACGGGCACCGGCCTGCCCGGGGCGGGCGGCGCGCCGGCGTTCCAGGGCCTCCTCCACCCGCCGCTTCAGCAGCCCGGCGTTGTAGCGGCAGGACAGCCGCCAGTCGTACGGGAAGTCCAGCAGGTTGTCGCCCGGGGTCAGCCCGAAGGTCCGGGACAGCCAGGACATCAGGCCGGTGTAGCCGTCGATGGGCTCCCACAGGCCGGGGACCACGTGCAGGTCCGGCATCAGCCCGACGGGCCGGACGCCGTCCCCGGGATGGTCGTCGCCGGTGCCGGCCGGCAGCCGGAGGTTCTTGAGGGAGCCGCCCAGGGTGCGGACGGCCCGCAGGAGCGTGCCGCCCGACAGGTCCCAGACCGGCCGTCCCTGCGCGTCCGCGAGCCGGCTGCCCATGATGCCGGGCACGACGACGACCAGGTCCTCCACAACGCCCCCCAGTGCTCTGTCCGTTGTGCGGAGCACCACAGTAGGGCCGGTACGACGACGGCGCCCCCGTCCGGAGGAAATCCGGGCGGGGGCGCCGTACGAGCCCTGGGGCGGTGTGCCTTGGGCGGGGGGCCTTACAGGCCGAGCTCGACCTCGAACTCGCCGGCTTCCAGGATCGCCTTGACGGCCGAGAGGTACCGGGCGGCGTCCGCGCCGTCCACCAGACGGTGGTCGTAGGACAGCGTCAGGTACGTCATGTCGCGGGCGCCGATGACGGTGCCCTCGGCGGTCTCCATGACCACCGGGCGCTTGACCGTGGCACCGATGCCCAGGATGGCGACCTGGTTCGGGGGCACGATGACCGTGTCGAACAGCGCACCGCGCGAGCCGGTGTTGCTGATGGTGAAGGTCGCGCCGGACAGCTCGTCCGGAGTGATCTTGTTGCCGCGGACCTTGGCGGCCAGGTCGGCGGTCGCCTTGGAGATGCCCGCCAGGTTGAGGTCACCGGCACCCTTGATGACCGGGGTCATCAGGCCCTTCTCGGAGTCCACGGCGATGCCGATGTTCTCCGAGTCGAAGTAGGTGATGGTGCCCTCGTCCTCGTTGATCCGGGCGTTGACGACCGCGTGGGCCTTCAGCGCCTGGGCCGCGGCCTTGACGAAGAACGGCATCGGGGACAGCTTGACGCCCTCGCGGGCGAGGAAGCCGGCCTTGGCCTTCTCGCGCAGCTTCATGATCTTGGTGACGTCCACCTCGACCACGGAGCTGAGCTGCGCCTGCGAGTGCAGGGCCTTCATCATGTTGTCGCCGATGACCTTGCGCATGCGGGTCATCTTGACCGTCTGACCGCGCAGCTCGGACACCGCGGCGGCCGGAGCCTTGGCGGCGGGAGCGGCAGCGGCGGCCGGAGCCGGGGCAGCGGCGGCGGCCTTGGCGGCCTCGGCGGCGGCCAGGACGTCCTGCTTGCGGATACGGCCACCGACGCCGGAGCCCGTGACGGTGCTCAGGTTGACGCCGGACTCCGAGGCGAGCTTGCGCACCAGCGGGGTCACGTACGCGCCCTCGTCGCCCGAGACGGCCGGGGTGACCGGAGCCGGGGCGGCGACCGGAGCGGCCGGAGCGGGAGCCGGGGCCGGAGCGGCCGGGACGGCGGGAGCCGCGACCGGAGCGGCCGGAGCGGCCGGAGCCGGAGCCGGGGCGGGCGCGGCCGGGGCGACCGGCGCGGCCACGGGGGCCGGAGCCGGAGCGGCGGCCGGAGCCGGAGCGGCCGGGGCGGCAGGCGCGGCGGGAGCCGCACCGGCAACACCGATCACGGCGAGACGGGCGCCGACCTCGGCGGTCTCGTCCTCGCCCACCACGATCTCCAGCAGGGTGCCGGAGACCGGCGCCGGGATCTCGGTGTCGACCTTGTCGGTGGAGACCTCGAGCAGCGGCTCGTCGGCCTCGACCGTCTCGCCGACCGACTTCAGCCAGCGGGTGACGGTGCCCTCGGTGACGGACTCGCCCAGGGCGGGGAGTACGACATCGGTGCCGGAGGCAGCATGGCCCCCGGCAGTTGCAGCAGCCGCGGCGGGAGCCTCGGCGACCGGGGCCGGAGCGGCCGGGGCCTCGGCGACCGGGGCCGCGGGGACCTCGGCAACGACCGTCTCGACGGCCGGAGCCGCGGCCGGGACCGGGGCGCCGGAGCCGTCGTCGATGACGGCCAGCTCGGCGCCGACCTCGACGGTCTCGTCCTCGGCGACCTTGATGGAGGCCAGAATGCCGGACACGGGCGAGGGGATCTCGGTGTCGACCTTGTCGGTCGAGACCTCGAGCAGCGGCTCGTCGGCCTCGACGCGCTCGCCCTCGGCCTTCAGCCATCGGGTGACAGTGCCCTCTGTGACGCTCTCACCGAGCGCCGGAAGGGTTACGGAAACCGCCATGGTTTCAGTTGCTCCTTACGAAAGTGCGGAAGTGGTCGTCGCGCCCGTGACTGCTAGTCGTGGGAGTGCAGCGGCTTGCCGGCCAGGGCCAGGTGGGCCTCGCCGAGAGCCTCGTTCTGGGTCGGGTGCGCGTGGATGAGCTGCGCGACCTCGGCCGGCAGGGCTTCCCAGTTGTAGATCAGCTGGGCTTCGCCGACCTGCTCGCCCATCCGGTCACCGACCATGTGGACGCCGACCACGGCACCGTCCTTGACCTGGACGAGCTTGATCTCGCCCGCGGTCTTCAGGATCTTGCTCTTGCCGTTGCCCGCCAGGTTGTACTTGAGGGCGACGACCTTGTCCGCACCGTAGATCTCCTTGGCCTTGGCCTCGGTGATACCGACGGAGGCGACCTCGGGGTGGCAGTACGTCACGCGCGGCACACCGTCGTAGTCGATCGGGACGGGCTTGAGGCCGGCCAGGCGCTCCGCGACGAGGATGCCCTCGGCGAAGCCGACGTGCGCCAGCTGCAGGGTCGGGACGAGGTCGCCGACGGCCGAGATGGTCGGCACGTTGGTCTGCATGTACTCGTCGACCAGGACGTAGCCGCGGTCCATCGCGACGCCCTGCTCCTCGTAGCCCAGGCCCTGGGAGACGGGGCCGCGGCCGACGGCGACCAGCAGCACCTCGGCCTCGAAGGTCTTCCCGTCGGCCAGGGTCACGCGCACACCGTTCTCGGTGTACTCGGCCTTGTCGAAGAAGGTGCCCAGGTTGAACTTGATGCCGCGCTTGCGGAACGCGCGCTCCAGCAGCTTCGAGCTGTTCTCGTCCTCGACCGGGACGAGGTGCTTGAGGCCCTCGATGACGGTGACGTCGGAGCCGAAGGACTTCCACGCCGAGGCGAACTCGACGCCGATGACGCCGCCGCCCAGGACGATCGCGGACTGCGGGACGCGGTCCAGGACCAGCGCGTGGTCCGAGGAGATGATGCGGTTGCCGTCGATGGTCAGACCCGGCAGGGACTTCGGCACCGAGCCGGTCGCCAGCAGGACGTGGCGGCCCTGGATGCGCTGCCCGTTGACGTCGACGGACGTCGGCGAGGAGAGGCGGCCCTCACCCTCGATGTAGGTCACCTTGCGGGAGGCGACCAGGCCCTGCAGGCCCTTGTACAGGCCCGAGATGACCTCGTCCTTGTACTTGTGCACGCCGGCGATGTCGATGCCCTCGAAGGCGGCCTTGACACCGAACTGGGCGGCTTCGCGAGCCTGGTCCGCGACCTCACCCGCGTGCAGCAGAGCCTTAGTGGGAATGCAGCCGTTGTGCAGGCAGGTGCCACCGAGCTTGTTCTTCTCGATCAGGGCAACGTCCAGACCCAGCTGGGAAGCGCGCAGCGCCGCGGCGTAACCGCCACTGCCACCGCCGAGGATCACTAGGTCGAAAACGGTGCTGGCGTCGTTCGCCACGTCACGTCCTCCATGCATGTGCGCCGGGCACCGGTCCTTGGGTGACCGGGCGGCGGCTGGTAATCGGCCGCTTGTCTTTCGGCCCTGTGGTGGGGGCCCTGTCCTGCCGAGGACCCATCTTCGCATGACCGAACAAACAGCGCGGCCCCGGGCTTCCCAGCCCGGGGCCGCGGTGACCGGGTGACTACCCCAGGTCGCCGGTGGCCGTACGCTCGGCCAGCCGGACCAGGGTGCGGACCGCGGAGCCGGTGCCGCCCTTGGGGGTGTAGCCGTACGGGGCACCCTCGTGGAAGGCCGGGCCGGCGATGTCCAGGTGGGCCCAGGTGATGCCCTCGCCCACGAACTCCTGCAGGAACAGGCCGGCCACCAGGCCGCCGCCCATCCGGACACCCATGTTGGCGATGTCGGCGGTGGGGGAGTCCATGGACTTGCGCAGGTCCGCCGGGAGCGGCATCGGCCAGGAGGCCTCGCCGACCTCCTCCGCGATCTCGTGGATGGAGGTGCGGAAGGCGTCGTCGTTGGCCATGATGCCGAAGGTGCGGTCGCCCAGGGCCATCACCATGGCGCCGGTCAGGGTCGCGACGTCGATGATCGCGTCCGGGTTCTCCTCGGAGGCGCGGGTCAGCGCGTCACCCAGGACCAGCCGGCCCTCGGCGTCGGTGTTCAGCACCTCGACGGTCTTGCCGCTGTACATGCGGAGCACGTCGCCGGGGCGGGTGGCGGAGCCGGAGGGCATGTTCTCGGCGAGCGCCAGCCAGCCGGTGACGTTGACCTCCAGGCCCAGCTTGGCGATGGCCACGACGGCGGCGAACACGGCGGCGGCGCCGGACATGTCGCACTTCATCGTCTCGTTGTGGCCGGCCGGCTTGAGGGAGATGCCGCCCGAGTCGTAGGTGATGCCCTTGCCGACGAAGGCGAGGGTCTTCGCCGCCTTGGCGTGGGTGTAGGCGATCTTGACCAGCCGCGGCGGGTTCTCGGAGCCCTTGCCGACACCCATGATGCCGCCGAAGCCGCCCTTGACCAGCGCCTTCTCGTCCAGCACCTGGACCTTGATGCCGAGTTCCTTCGCGGTGGTCTGGGCCACGGCGGCGAAGGCCTCGGGGGTGAGGTCGTTCGGCGGGGTGTTGACCAGGTCGCGAGCGATGTTGACCTCGCTCGCGACGATCTTCGCGCGCTCGGCGGCGGCCTTGTGGTCCTTGTCCCGCGGCTTGGCACCCAGCAGGGTCACCTCGGTGAGCGGGCCCTTCGGGGCGTCGCCCTTGCCGTTCTTCTTCTCGCCGCCCTGGTAGGCGGTGAAGGCGTACGCGCCGAGCAGCGCGCCCTCGGCGACCGCGGTCACGGCCGAGGCGTCCTCCAGCG
The DNA here is from genome assembly GCF_040296685.1 of Streptomyces sp. NPDC002054. Taxonomy (NCBI): domain Bacteria; kingdom Bacillati; phylum Actinomycetota; class Actinomycetes; order Kitasatosporales; family Streptomycetaceae; genus Streptomyces; species Streptomyces sp. NPDC002054. The sequence goes on along the minus strand of NZ_JBEOXT010000042.1, from coordinate 6,199 downwards.
GCAGCGCGAACGCGGCCTTCTTGGTGCCGGTCAGCGCACGGGAGGCGGCACCGGCGGCACGGCGCAGCGCCTCCTCGTCGTAGGACTCGTCCTTCTCCGGGACGGAGCCGAGTCCGACCGCCAGCACGACCGGGGCCTTCAGGCCGTCCGGAGCCGGCAGCTTGGTGATCTCGCCTTCGGCGCCCGAGGCACCGAGGGCGTCGAGCACGGTGGCGAGCTTTCCGTCGAACGCCTTGTCCACGGCCTCGGCGCCGGCGGCCACGACGGGGCCCTTGGGGCCCTTCGCCACGCCGACCACGAGGGCGTCGGCGCGCAGCGTCGCCGCGCCGGCAGTGCTGAGAGTCAGAGCAGTCACGGTGGTGAGGTCTCGCTTCCGTATGTGTGATGTGGGGCACGTGGCCCATGCCGGGATCGCCGGCCGTCCGCAGCGATCGTATTCCGGCTGGGCAGCCGCCAGAAATGAGCGTACGCGCACGCTGTCGTCCGTACGGCACTCGAAGGTTTGGCAGGTTGTTCGATCAACAGACCTTCAGGTTCACCCATCTGTGGCGACTGTTCAACGTTTGCCTTTTAGGCCTGACGGGGTCCGACAGACTCGAGCCACTCTCGCAAGGGGACGCGGGGTTCCTTTGCATGATTTCCACAGAGCCTCCCCGGCCCGGCACAACCGCCAAGGGCCGTTGCCGAGGGATGCCTGCGGGGGGAAAGGCCGAAATGGTCAACAAGAATCGGATGAACAGGGCTGCCGCCGCATGGGCCGTGGCAGCGCTGGTGTCCGTGGCGGTTCCCGCCTCGGCTGCCGCAGCCGCCGAGACGGCCGCGGTACCGCGCATCGACCTGAAGGTGCTCGTCGTCGACGACGGCGGCAGCTCGATCGATGCAATCACCGCCGAACTCCGGGACACCGGGGTTCCGTACACCCGCATCGAACTGGGCAGCGGCAACCGCCCGGTGATCAACGCGGGGTTCCTCAGCGACACCGTCGACGGACGGCCGCGGGCGAAGTTCCAGGGGGTGGTACTGCCCAGCGAGAACCCGTTCGGCGAGGGCTCCGCCGAAATGGCCGCGCTGGCCGCGTACGAGACCGCGTACGGAATCCGCCAGGTCGACGCCTACACCTGGGCCCACCCCGGGGTCGGACTCGAATACACCGACAACGGCGGATACGCCGGCCAGCTCGACGGCACCCGCGCCGCGATCACCCCGGCGGGCAAGGCCGGCCCCTTCGGCTACCTCGGCGGCGAGGTCACCTTCGAGGACAACTCCGCCCTGATCCCGGAGAGCTTCGGCTTCATGGGACAGCCGCGCCCCGGCTACACCAGCTACCTCGACGCCCCGGTCGGCGCCGGCCGGGCCTCGCTGCTCGGCGAGTACGTCCACGACGGGCGCAGCGAGCTGGTCGTCACCTTCGGCTACAACCAGTACCAGCGGCAGTACCGGCTGCTGGCCCGCGGCATCGTGGACTGGCTCACCCAGGGCGTCCACCTCGGCCAGGGCCGCAACTACTTCGCCGTGCACGTGGACGACGTCTTCGCGCCCGACGCCCGCTGGAACTCCGAGCTCAACTGCACCCCGGGCGACTACGCCTGCGCGGGCGGCGAGGGCAAGGAGAGCACCATCCGGATGACCGCGGCCGACGCCCAGTACGCCGCCCAGTGGCAGCAGGCCAAGGGCTTCAAGCTGGACATGGTCTTCAACGCCGGCGCGGGGGAGGAGTGGAAGACCGAGAACGGCGGCACCGACGCCATGACCGCCCAGCTGCTGGCCGACCGGGCCAAGTACCGCTGGATCAACCACACCTATAAGCACCCCTTCCTCGGCTGCGTCCAGAACACCGCCACCGCCCCCTGGAGCTGTGCGAAGAACACCCAGGGCGCCACCCAGTGGATGAGCCGCGCCGAGATCGCGGCGCAGATCCGCGACAACCACAACTGGGCGGTCCGCAAGGGCATTTCGCTGGACCGCACCGAACTGGTCACCGGCGAGCACTCGGGCCTGAAGACCCTGCCGCAGCAGCCGCAGGACAACCCCAACCTGGCCGGTGCCCTCGCCGACAACGGGGTCCGCTGGATCGCCAGCGACAACTCGCGCGAGCCCGCCCAGCGCGGGGTCGGCACCGCACTCACCGTGCCGCGGCACCCGATGAACGTCTACTACAACACCGGCACCAACGCCGAGATGGCCGACGAGTACAACTGGATCTACGCCAGCCGGGCCGACGGCGGCAGCGGGATCTGCGAGGACAACCCGGGCACCTCCACCTGTCTGCCCGAGCCCCTCGACCCGGCCACCGGCTACCTGACGTACATCGTCCCGCAGGAGGCCCGCACCGCCCTCCGGCACGTCCTGGCCAACGACCCCCGCCCGCACTACGTCCACCAGTCCAATCTGGCCGAGGACCGCACCCTCTACCCCGTCCTCGACCAGGTCCTCGACACCTACCGCACCCTCTACGCGGCCAACACCCCGGTCGTGAACCAGAGCCAGAAGGACACCGGCACCGAGCTCCAGCGCCGTGCCGCCTGGGACAAGGCGTTGGCCGAGGGCAAGGTCACCGCCTACCGCATCGGCACCACGGTCACCGTCAAGGCACCCACCGGGGTCCTCGCCCCGCTCACCGCACCCGAGGGCACCCGCAAGCAGCTCCTCCTCGGCACCGCGGTGTACGGCGCCGCCTACGCCGGAACCCGCTCGGCCTGGACCGGGCCCGAGGTCCTCCAGTCGGCCATCACGCTCAAGCTGCCCAGCTGACCGAACCGCCTTTCCGCGGCCGAGCGGGGCCTCTGGTCCCCGCTCGGCCGCAGTCCTGCGCACACACGCCCACACATCCAGTCCGGGGGGACACACCGCAATGAGCCATGGGCGTCACGTCACCATGCTCACCGAAGGCACCTATCCACACGTCCACGGGGGCGTCAGCACCTGGTGCGACCAGCTCGTCAGGGGCATGCCGGAGGTCGACTTCCAGGTCATAGCGCTGACCGGCAGCGGTCGCGAACCGGTCGCCTGGGAGCTGCCGCGCAATGTCTACCGGCACACCGCCGTACCGCTCTGGGGTCCGCCGCCCGGCCGCAGCCGGCGCGCCGTCCTGCGGGGCCGCGACCACCGCCGCTTCACCGAGACCTACGAGCACTTCCTGCTCTCGCTCCTCGATCCTCCCCCAGCTACCGCTGGGGGTACCCCCACCCACGGCGGCTTCGGCGAAGCCCTGCGCACCCTCGCCCGGCTCGCCCGGTCCGGGCGGCTCGCCCCGGCCCTGCGCTCCGAATCGGTCCTGCGCACCCTGATGCGGGTCTGGACCCGCCCCGGCCTGGCCACGGCCGGCGCCGCACCCACCATCCACGACGCGCTCACCGCCACCGACCTGCTGGAACACGCGCTGCGCCCGCTCGCCGTCCGCATCCCGCCGGACAGCGTCGCGCACGCCGTCAGCAGCGGCCTGGCCACTCTGCCCGCCCTCGCCGCCGCCTACCTGGACGGGGTGCCGTTCCTCCTCACCGAGCACGGCATCTACCTGCGCGAGCGCTACCTCGGCTACCGCAGTGCCGAACAGCGCTGGCCGGTCAAGGCCCTGATGCTCGGCTTCTACCGGGAACTCAACTCGGAGGGCTACCGGCAGGCCGACCTGATCACCCCGTGCAACAAGTACAACCGCCGGTGGGAGGAGCGCGGCGGCGCGCCCGCCGACCGGATCCGCACCGTCTACAACGGCGTCGACCCGCTCCGCTTCCCCGAGGCCGGTCCCGAACCCGAGGTGCCGACCCTCAGCTGGTGCGGCCGGATCGACCCGATCAAGGACCTGGAAACCCTGATCCGCGCCTATGCGTTCATGCGCCGGGAGCTCCCGGTGCTGCGGCTGCGCCTGTTCGGACCGGTCCCGGCCGGCTGCGAGGACTACCGTGTCCGGCTGGAGAAACTCGCCGCCGAACTGGGGGTCGCGGACGGCATCACGTACGAGGGCCGGATCGACGACGTGGCGAAGGCCTACGCGGCGGGCAGCGTGGTGATGCTCTCCAGCATCAGCGAAGGCTTCCCCTTCAGCATCATCGAGGCCATGTCCTGCGGCCGGACCACCGTCTCCACCGATGTGGGCGGGGTCCGCGAGGCCGTCGGCGACACCGGACTGGTGGTCCCGCCCCGCGAACCCGAACTGATGGCCAGGGCCACCCTGGCGCTGCTGCGCGACGACGCCCGCCGCGCCGAGCTCGGCCGGCTGTCCCGGGAGCGGGTGGTGGAGAAGTTCACCCTGCACCAGTCGGTGGACGGCTTCCGGCACATCTACCGCGAACTGGCCGGCCAGCCGGTGCTGCCCGTCCACCCCGGCGACAGCTGGACCCAGCGGCTCGCCGACCCCTGGTACAAGGAGCTCGCGGCGGACGGGAGCGTGTGGTGAGCGGATCCCTCTGGCTCAAGCCGCCCGGCGCCCCCGGTGGCGGCGGTGGCCCCGGCTCAGGCTCCGGCCGGGACACCCTGCCGGCCATCCCCCGGCCGCGCCGGGAAGGCCCCGTTGCCGCCGACCCGATGGAGGAACTGGCCCTCCGCCTCGACCCGTTGGTCGCCGCCGCCGTTCACCCGGACGAGATCGCCGCCCTCCTGGAGTCCGACGGGATGACGGACGAACACATCCGGCTCACCTACGGCCGCCAGGACTCCTTCGGCCTCGCCGAGGACCTGTACACCCGGATCCCGCGGGCCTTCCCGGAACCGGCCGCCGCCCCCGACCCCTGGCGGGTCTCGCTCACCGCCTGCCTGCTCCGCGGGGTGATCTTCGCCCTGCCCGGGCTCGCCTACCTGCTGGGCGCGCCCCTGCTGGAAGGCCCGCCGGACCGGCTCGGCCTGCCCGCCGGGACCCTGACCCTGCTCGCGGGCGCGCTGATCGGCTGGGTGTGGGACCAGACCCTGTCCCACCGGGCGTACTCCTGGCTGGGGCTGGGCGACCGGGCGGCGGCCGGCCGCACCCTGCTGGTGGGCGCCCCGGCCGGCGCCCTGCTGGGAACCGCCACCGCCTGCGCCGTCCCCGGCGGGCCGCCCTTCAGCTACGCCTTCGCCGCCGGGCAGGCGCTGTACGTCGGCGCCGCCACCGTCCTGTTGGTCCTCGGCCGGGAGCGGCTGCTGTTCTTCGCCCTCGCCCCGATGGCGGCGGGCGCGGCGGCAGCCCTGGCGGTCGGCCTCCCGGTGCCGCTGCGGATCGGCCTGCTGCTGGTGTCCCTGCTCGCCGCGTGCACCCTCGCCGTCCGGGAACTCCCGCTGGCCGAGGGCGTACGGAGGGCCGTGCGCCGGGTCCGGGGCCTGCTGGCCCGGCGGCCCGGCGAGGGCCCGGTGCGGTGGCGGGTGCTGCGGGGCGGCGAGGACGACTTCGCCCCGCGCGGGCCGCGGCTCGCGGACTCGGTGCCGTTCGGGGTGTTCGGGCTGGGCACCGGTCTGCTGGTGCTGTACGCCGCGCTGGGCGAGGTCCTGGCGGGCGGCCCGGCCGAGGCGGTGGCCGCACCGTCCGCGGTGGCCCTCACCCTCAGCATGGGCCCGGCCGAATGGCTGCTCCACCGGTTCCGCAGCGGCAGCCTGGCCGGGCTGCGGGCGGCCCGCTCCCCGCGGGCGTTCCGGCGGGCCATGGCGCTGACCCTGGGCCACTGCCTGGCCGCGTACCTGTCGGTGCTGCTCGCCCTGGGCGTGGTGGGCACCATGCTGTGGCCCGGCGCGCCGGGCCTGAACGGGGTCCGGGTCGGCACGCTGCTGCTGCTCGGCACGGTGATGTGGACGGGTCTGCTGCTGCAGTCCTTCGGGGCGATCCGGATCGCGGCGGCGGTGTGCGCGGCTGCGGCGGTGGTGCAGAGTGCGGCGCTGCTGTTCGGGCTGGGGCAGCCGCGGGTGGTGCAGCTCGTGGTGGCCGGGGCTGCGGCTGCGGCCCTGGCCACCCTGGTCTGCACCCTCCTGGGCCGCGCCACCTCCCACCGCTGACCCCGCGCCCCGCTGCGCGGAGCCGCCGCGCCACCTTCCACCGCTGCCCCCGCCGTCCGCTGCGCGGAGCCTTCCCCCACCCCGCCCCTCCCCGAAACCGGGGCTCCGCCCCGGACCCCGTCGGGGTGCACGGGCTCCGCCCGCACCCTGATTCGGGGCTCCGCCCCGGACCCCGCCCGTGGGGCTGCGCCCCACACCCCTGAACCTCTCCGGCACCACCGCGGTGAAGTTCGGCAGCAAGCCG
>NZ_JBEOXT010000041.1:69259-70440 GCF_040296685.1 Streptomyces sp. NPDC002054 | reverse complement strand
GCCCGGTTACATTCCGAACCCGGAAGCTAAGCCTTTCAGCGCCGATGGTACTGCAGGGGGGACCCTGTGGGAGAGTAGGACGCCGCCGAACAATCTTTCAAAGGACCCTTGGTCCTCAGCGTTCACGCTGAGGACCAAGGGTCCTTTTTTGTTTTGTTTTGTTCTGTACGTTTCAGGCCGGAGCGCGGCCATGGGTTGGTTGCGCAAGAATGGCTAGCGGTACCCCGAAGACAGGAGTCACACCCATGTCCAACTCTCCCGACGATCGTCCGGAGCGCGAGCCTCGTCGCAACGACGGTGGTGACAGGGGCGGCTACCGCGGGGGCCGTGACGACCGTGGCGGCGACCGCGGTGGTGACCGTGGCGGTTTCCGTCGCGATGACCGCGGTGGCCGTCCGAGCGGTGGCGGCTTCCGCCGTGACGACCGTGGTGGTCGCCCGGCCGGCGGCGGCGACCGTGGTGGTTTCCGTGGTGGCCGTGACGACCGTGGCGGCGACCGCCCGAGCTACCCCCGTCGCGATGACCGCGGTGGCGACCGTCCCTCCTTCCGTCGCGATGACCGCGGTGACCGTCCCAGCTACCCGCGCCGCGACGACGACCGTGGCGGCCGTCCTACCGGTGGCGGCGACCGTCCCTCCTTCCGCCGTGACGACCGCGGTGGGGACCGTCCCTCCTTCCGCCGCGATGACCGCGGTGGTGACCGTCCGAGCTACCCGCGTCGTGATGACGACCGTGGTGGTTTCCGCGGTGGCCGTGACGACCGTGGCGGGGACCGCCCGAGCTACCCGCGTCGCGATGACCGTGGTGGGGACCGTCCTTCCTTCCGTCGTGACGACCGGGGTGACCGCCCCAGCTACCCGCGCCGCGACGACCGCGGTGGCGACCGCGGTGGCTTCCGTGGCCGTGACGACCGGGGTGGGGACCGTCCCACCTACCAGCGTCGCGATGACCGTGGTGGCGACCGCCCGAGCTACCCGCGCCGTGATGACGACCGCGGTGGTTTCCGCGGTGGCCGTGACGACCGTGGCGGCGACCGCCCCAGCTACCCGCGTCGTGACGACCGCGGTGGGGACCGTCCCTCCTTCCGTCGCGATGACCGCGGTGACCGTCCCAGCTACCCCCGTCGTGATGACGACCGTGGTGGTTTCCGCGGTGGGCGTGATGACCGTGGCGGGGACCGC
>NZ_JBEOXT010000041.1:0-69163 GCF_040296685.1 Streptomyces sp. NPDC002054 | reverse complement strand
CCGCCCGAGCTACCCGCGTCGTGATGACCGCGGTGGCGAGCGTCCGAGCTACCCGCGCCGTGACGATGACCGTGGTGGTTTCCGCGGTGGGCGTGATGACCGTGGCGGGGACCGCCCGAGCTACCCGCGTCGTGATGACCGCGGTGGCGAGCGTCCGAGCTACCCGCGCCGTGACGATGACCGTGGTGGTTTCCGCGGTGGGCGTGACGACCGTGGTGGGGACCGTCCCAGCTACCAGCGTCGTGACGACCGCGGTGGGGACCGTGGTGGCTACCGCGGTCGCGATGACCGTGGCGGCGATCGCGGTGGGTACCGCGGTGGCCGTGATGACCGTGGCGGCGACCGCGGCGGGTACCGGGGTGGCCGTGACGAGCGGGACCGGGACTACCGCGACCGCAGCGACCGCGAGCCGGTGAAGCGGCTGCCGATCGACGATGACGTCACCGGCGACGAGATCGACTCCGACGTCCGCCAGGAGCTCCTCAGCCTGCCCAAGGGCCTGGCCGAGGAGGTCTCCCGGAACCTGGTGATGGTGGCCCGTCTGATCGACGAGGACCCCGAGCAGGCGTACGCGTACTCGCGGATCGCCCTGCGCCTGGCCTCCAGGGTCGCCGCCGTCCGCGAGGCCGCCGGCTTCGCCGCGTACGCGACGCAGAAGTACAGCGAGGCGCTGGCCGAGTTCCGGGCAGCCAAGCGGATGACCGGTTCGGTCGAGCTGTGGCCCGTCATGGCCGACTGCGAGCGCGGTCTGGGCCGGCCCGAGCGGGCGCTGGCCATGGCCGGCGAGCCCGAGGTGCAGAAGCTGGACAAGGCCGGTCAGGTCGAGATGCGGCTGGTTGCGGCCGGTGCGCGGCGGGACATGGGGCAGCTGGACGCCGCCATCGTGACCCTGCAGAGCCCCGAGCTGGCCTCCAGCGCCGTTCAGCCGTGGACCGCGCGCCTGCGGTACGCGTACGCCGATGCCCTGCTGGCCGCCGGCCGCGAGGACGAGGCGCGCGAGTGGTTCGCCAAGACCGCCGAGGCGGACAAGGACGGGGCCACCGACGCCTCCGACCGGCTCGCCGAGATGGACGGGGTCGAGTTCGTCGACGCGATGGACGAGGACGACGAGGACGATGCGCTGGACGCAGCCGAAGCCGCAGAGCTGGCGGCGGCCGAGTCGGCCTCGGACGTGACCGAGTACTACGACGAGGACGACGACGAGTACGAGCCGATCGAGGGCCCGGACGCGGACGCGGACGTGGACGTGGACGTGGACGTGGACGTGGATGCAGACGCGGATGAGGATGCGGAAGCGGATGCTGACGTGGACGATGCCGACGGCAAGGCCTAGTCGCAGATGAAGAAGGGCGGTACCCCGCACGGGGTACCGCCCTTTTTCGTTGTGCGGGGGTCAGGCGTCCAGGCTGCGCAGGACCAGGCCGGTGGCCGGCTTGGGGCCGAACGAGGTGGATTTGCGGGGCATGGTGACCCCCTGGCGGGCCAGGTCCCGCACCACCTCCTCCCGTACGGGATGGAGCAGTACGGCCGTGCCGCCGTGCCGTTCGGCCATCTCGACGGTGGCCTCGGTGTCGTGGATGTAGCCGATGTGCTCGGGGGTGTCCGGGACGTGCCACAGCGCGTCGAGGAGGGTGGCGTGCAGGACCGTGGCGTCCAGCCGGCGCCAGGCCTCCGGGCGGTCGTGCCGGACGGTCCGGTCGAGAAGGGCCGGATCCGGGTCGGTGACCAGGTGGAAGCGGCCGTCGCCGGTGAGCAGGAAGGCGTTCCCGGTCGCGGCGGCCTCGCCGAGCGCCGCCATCGCGGCGGGCAGCGGCCCGTCCACCGTGCGGACCCGGAAGCCGGGGTCGAGGGCGGCCAGTGCCTCGGACAGCGGCAGGCGGTGAAGCATGCGGTGGATGGCGCGGACCTGGAGCGGGTAGCGGGCGGTGTCCACCAGGAGGACCAGGCCGAAGTCCCAGGCGCCCGGGGCGTGGTGTTCGGCCTGCAGCCGCAGGTACGTGGCCCAGCGGTGGTGGCCGTCGGCGATGAGGGCCTGCCGGTGGCCGAGGTCCCTGGTGACGGCCTCAACCTCGGCGGGGTCGGTGATCGCCCACAGGCGGTGCCGGAAGCCGTCCTCGGTGGTGGTGGCGAGGAGCGGGGTGCGGCCGGCGGTGGCCTCCACGATCTCCGCGGCAGTGCCGTCGGGGTCCTCGCCGCGGTAGGTGAGCAGCAGGGGTTCGAGGTTGGCGGCGGTGGCGCGCATGAGACCGGCCCGGTCGGCGACCACCTGCGGCATGACGTCCTCGTGGGGGAGGACGATGCCGGCGTCGGCGGCCGACAGGGCGAGGGCGCCGATGATTCCGCGCTGGAGCAGCTCGCCCTTGCGCTGCTCGTACACGTAGAGGGCCGGCTCGGGGTCGGTGCGGAGGACGCCCTCGGCCAGCCAGTCCCGCAGGGTCCGGGCGGCCTGCTCGTTGCGCTCGTCCGGGGTGCCGGCCTGCGGGAGGATGAGGCGGACGATGTTGTGCGGGTCCGCGGACTCGAGGTGGTTCAGGCCGTCCGGGCGTACGACCACGTCGTACGGCGGCGAGGTGACGGCGGCGAGACTGCCGACGCGTTCGGGGACGAAGCGCAGTCCGTGGAACGGGATCAGCCGCAGTCCGTGTTCCTCGATACCTGGTGTGGTCATTGGTGCATGGTAAGTCGCGTCTCGTCATGCGGGATGATCGGGGAGTACGGAATTCGGACAAGATCCATGGAGCGGATGCGGATGAGCCGGCAGAGCAGGACCAGGCCCGCGGGCAGTGCGCAGCGGCTGCACGAGGCGTACGACACGGCTCTGCTGGACCTCGACGGGGTCGTGTACGCGGGCGGGCGTGCCATCGCGCACGCGGTGGATTCGCTGCGGGCGGCCCGGGCGGACGGGATGCATCTCGCGTACGTGACCAACAATGCGCTGCGTACTCCGGAGGCGGTTGCCGAGCACCTGACCGAGCTGGGCATTCCGACCGAGGCCGGGGAGGTGATCACCTCGGCGCAGGCGGTGGCCCGGCTGATCGCCGATCAGCTGCCGGCGGGGTCACGGGTGCTGGTCATCGGCGGTGAGGGGCTGCGGGTGGCGCTGCGCGAGCGCGGGCTGGTGCCGGTGGAGTCGGCGGAGGACGATCCGGCGGCCGTGGTGCAGGGGTACGGCGGGCCGGACTTGGCGTGGGGGCGGTTCGCGGAGGCCTCGTACGCGATCGCGCGCGGGGTGCCGTGGTTCGCGTCCAACACGGATCTGACGATTCCGGGTACGCGGGGGATCGCGCCGGGCAACGGTGCGGCGGTGGAGGTCGTACGGATCGCCACCGGTGCGGAGCCCCAGGTGGCGGGGAAGCCGCTGCCGCCGATGCACCGCGAGACCATCCTGCGGACCGGGGCCCGGCGGCCGTTGGTGGTGGGCGACCGGCTCGACACGGACATCGAGGGGGCGTTCAACGGGGAGGTGGACTCCCTGCTGGTGCTGACGGGGGTGACGGACGCGGCACAGCTGTTGCGGGCCGAGCCGAAGTACCGGCCGACGTATGTGGACCGGGACCTGCGGGGGCTGTTGACCGGTCAGCCGGAGGTGCGTGAGCACGCCGGGTCGTTCCGGTGCGGTGGCTGGCAGGCCGGGGTCGAGGGCGGTGGGCTGGTGCTGACGGCGGTTCAGGGGGAAGTGGATCCGGTTGACGGGCTGCGGGCGCTGTGCGCGGCGGCCTGGACGCATGCCGGGGACGGGGCCTGTGCGCTGGACGCGGGGAAGGCTCTGGCAGGGCTGGGTCTGTAGGCCTGCCGGGGCGGGACGTACGACCCTCGGGGGCAATGCGAGGGTAGGCTAACCTAACTTTCGTGTTGGTCAAGAGTGCTGAGAGTTCTGAACAGGGCGCTGTGCCCGGCGGTGCAGCCCCCCGCGCCCGCGCCGGGGCGCGCGCCGGCGGGCTGCTGGCCGCCTGCGCCGCCCTGGTGCTGGTCGCGATGGCGAGCCTCGCCATCGGAGCCAAGGCGATGCCGCTGGAGGAGGTCTGGCACGGCCTGTTCCACTACACCGGCACGCCCTCGGACGTGGTGGTGCACGACCTCCGCATCCCGCGCACCCTGCTCGGCCTGATGGTCGGCATGGGACTCGGCCTGTCCGGCGCGGTCATGCAGGCGCTGACCCGCAACCCGCTGGCCGAGCCCGGCATCCTCGGCGTCAACGCCGGCGCCGCGGCAGCCGTGGTCTCCGCGATCAGCTTCCTCGGCGCCACCTCGCTCAACGAGTTCGTCTGGTACGCGTTCGCCGGCGCCGCCGTGGTGTCGGTGGTCGTGTACGTGCTCGGGGGCAGCCGCAGTGCGACCCCGGTCCGGCTGGCCCTCGCCGGTACGGCGGCCAGCGCGGCCCTCGTCGGCTACATCAACGCCGTCCAGCTCATGGACAGCAAGGCGATGGACAAGCTGCGCTTCTGGACGGTCGGCTCGCTGGCCTCGGCCAATATGGAGACCGTCCGGCAGGTCGCGCCCTTCCTGCTGGCCGGCGCGCTCCTCGCACTGGCCCTCGGCCGGCCGCTCAACGCGATGGCCATGGGCGACGACACGGCACGCGCCCTCGGCGCCCACCTGAACCGCACCCGGATCGCCGCGATGATCGCCATCACCCTGCTCTGCGGGGCCGCGACCGCCGCCTGCGGGCCGATCGTGTTCATCGGCCTGATGATCCCGCACCTGGTACGCGCCTTCACCGGCCCGGACATGCGGTGGGTCCTCGCCTACTCGGCCGTGCTTGCGCCGGTCCTGCTGCTCGGCGCGGATGTCGTCGGCCGGATCGTCACCCGGCCCGCCGAACTCCAGGTCGGCATCGTCACCGCGCTGCTGGGCGGGCCCGTCTTCATCTATTTGGTACGGCGCAAGAGGATGGCCCAGCTGTGACCGTGAACTCCAAGCCGCGGGCGCTGCGCGGCCCCGGCCGGACCTCGCTGCGGATCGAGCCGCGTGCCCTGGTCGCCGGGCTGACGCTGACCGCCGTGATGCTCGCGATGGCCGTTGTCCTGGTCGGCACCGGCGACTTCCCCATCGCGCCCTGGGACGTCGTACAGACCCTGCTCGGCAACGGCACCCCGGCCGACGAGTTCATCGTCAACGACCTGCGGCTGCCGCGGGTTCTGGTGGCCGTGCTGGTCGGCGCCGCGCTCGGGATGGCCGGGGCGGTCTTCCAGTCGGTGGCCCGCAACCCGCTGGGCTCGCCCGACCTGCTCGGCTTCGGGCACGGTGCGGCGGTCGGCGCCCTCGGGGTCATCGTCCTGTTCAAGGGCGATGCCGGTGAGGTGGCCGTCGGGGCACTGGTGGGCGGCCTGCTGACCGGCGCTGCCATCTACCTCCTCGCGTACAAGCGCGGCATCAACGGCTACCGGCTGGTCCTCGTCGGCATCGGCGCCTCCGCCATGCTGATCGCCGGCATCCAGTACCTGCTGACCAAGTCCCAGCTGGTCGACGCCACCCGCGCGATGATCTGGCTGACCGGCTCGCTGGCCGGCCGGGACTGGGACCAGGTGTGGCCGCTGGCGGCCACCTGCGCGGTTGTGTTCCCGCTGGTGCTCGGGCAGGGCCGGGCCCTGCGGATGATGGAGATGGGCGACGATGCCGCTGCCGCGGTCGGCGTACGGGTGGAACGCATCCGGGTGCTGCTGATGGCGGCGGCGATCCTGCTGACCACGGCCGCAGCCGCCGCGGCCGGACCGATCGCCTTCGTGGCGCTGGCCGCGCCCCAACTGGCTCGGCGGCTCACCCGGTCGCCCGGCTCGAACCTGGTCTCCGGCGCGCTCATGGGCGCCGTACTGCTGCTGGTGTCCGACTGGGCCTCGCAGCGGGCCTTCGGCTCCGACCAGCTGCCGGTGGGTGTGGTGACCGGGCTGGTCGGCGGGGTCTATCTGCTGTGGCTGCTCGTGACCGAACGCAAGGCGGGACGGATATGACCGCCCCGGAACAGAACCTGAGGAGCAACCCGGTGCAGCGGCTGACCGCGGAGAACGTGACCCTCGGCTACGACCAGCGGGTCATCGCCGAGAACCTGTCGGTGGAGATCCCCGACCATTCCTTCACGGTGATCGTCGGGCCGAACGCGTGCGGCAAGTCCACGCTGCTGCGCGCGCTGTCGCGGATGCTGAAGCCGACGGCCGGGCGGGTGCTGCTGGACGGGCAGGCCATCGGCTCGCTGCCGGCGAAGAAGGTGGCCAAGACGCTGGGGCTGCTGCCGCAGTCCTCGATCGCCCCGGACGGCATCACCGTCGCCGACCTGGTCTCCCGCGGCCGGTACCCGCACCAGGGGCTGCTGCGGCAGTGGTCCCCGGAGGACGAGCGGATCGTCCGCGAGTCGATGGCCTCGACGGGCGTCGCGGAGCTGGCGGACCGGGCCGTGGACGAGCTGTCCGGCGGCCAGCGGCAGCGGGTGTGGATCGCGATGGCCCTAGCGCAGCAGACGCCGCTGCTGTTGCTCGACGAGCCGACCACGTACCTGGACATCCAGCACCAGATCGATGTGCTGGACCTGTGCGCGGAGCTGCACGAGGAGCAGGGGCGGACGCTGGTGGCAGTGCTGCACGACCTGAACCACGCGGCCCGGTACGCCACGCACCTGATCGCGCTGCGCGCGGGCGAGGTGGTGGCGGAGGGGCCGCCGGCCGAGGTGGTCACCGCGGAACTGGTGGAGGAGGTGTTCGGACTCCGGTGCCAGGTGATCCCCGACCCGGCGACCGGCACCCCACTGGTGGTCCCGGCGGCCCGGAGCGCGCGTCGCCGCGCGGCGGCGGTGGTGGCGTAGCGGGCTTTGTGGGGCGGCCCGCGCCTCGTCCCCGCCCGAGCCGCGGCTGCGCCGGTGGAGCGGGGCTGCGGCCGGGCTGCCGGGGCTCCGCCCCGGACCCCGCGCCTCACACGTCGGCGGGGCTGAGGTGGGCCGAGGTGGGCTCCGGGAGTGCCCTAGAGCAGGCTGCGGAGGCGGAGGAGGTCGCGGAAGCCGGCGTCCAGGCGGATTCGGCCGGAGGCCCAGGCCTTGGCGAAGTTCAGCCGGCCCTCGACCATCGCCACCAGGTCGTCGCCGGTCATCGCCAGCCGGATCTCCGCCTTCTCCCGGGGCGGGCCCGGCGTCGCCGTGTCCACCCGGATGCGGCCCCCGTCGAGCCGGCCCGTGAAGGTCTGGTCGAGGTCGGTGATGTGGCAGCTCAGGGACCGGTCGAACGCGGTCGCGCCGCGCACGTCCGCATCGGCCCGGGCCAGGTTGCCGGAAAGCTGGTTGAGTGCGGCTCGGCACTCCTCGATCGTCGCCATGGTGCTGTCGACCGTATCGCAGCCCGTGGGGGTAGCGTCTGGGCCATGACCGACAAAGAGCCCACCACGGAGCCGGCGGCCGGGCCGGCCCCGCTCGGGGTGGCCCGTAACCCCACCGGACGTGACGAGATCGACGCGCAGCTCGCGCGGCTGGCCGACGCCGACCACCTCCCGGCGGACGGGCACGTCGAGGTGTACGAGGATGTGCACAGGGGACTGCGTGACGCGCTGACCGCGCTGGACGCGCCCCCGGCATCCCGACCGTACGACATCAGGAGCTGAACCGAACGTGGCAGGAGTGGCACGCCGCCGCCTGGACGCCGAACTGGTACGCCGCAAGATGGCGCGCTCGCGCGAGCACGCGGGCCAGTTGATCGCCGCGGGCCGGGTCACCGTCGGCGGCACCACCGCGACCAAGGCCGCCACCCAGGTCGAGACCAGCGCCGCGCTGGTCGTGCTGAGCGACGACAGCGATCCCGACTACGTCTCGCGCGGCGGACACAAACTCGCCGGGGCGCTGGCCGCCTTCCGGCCGCAGGGGCTGCTGGTCGAAGGGCGGCGGGCGCTCGACGCGGGCGCCTCCACCGGCGGCTTCACCGATGTCCTGCTGCGCTCGGGCGTCGCGCACGTGGTGGCCGTGGACGTCGGCTACGGGCAGCTCGCCTGGTCCCTGCAGAGCGACGACCGGGTCACCGTCAAGGACCGCACCAACGTGCGCGAGCTGACCCTGGAACAGATCGACGGCGTTGCGGTGGACCTGGTCGTCGGAGACCTGTCCTTCATCTCGATCGGACTGGTGCTGCCCGCGCTGGTGCGCTGCACCGCCCCCGGCGCCGACCTGGTGCTGATGGTCAAACCCCAGTTCGAGGTGGGCAAGGAGCGGCTCGGCAGCGGCGGTGTGGTCCGCAGCCCCGAGCTGCGGGCCGAGGCGGTCCGGGAGGTCGCCCGGCAGGCCGGCGCGCTCGGGCTCGGCGTGCTCGGTGTGACCGCGAGCCCGCTGCCCGGACCGTCGGGCAATGTCGAATACTTTCTGTGGCTGCGGGCGGGGGCACCGGCACTCGACCCGGCGGATGTTGACCGTGCAGTGGCGGAGGGGCCGCGGTGACAAGTTCTACAGCTTCATCGAGTTCTTCGAGTTCTACAGCTTCATCGACTCCATCGACGGGGAGGACCGTCTTCCTGGTCGCCCACACCGGGCGGCCCGCCGCCATCCGCAGTGCGGAGCTGGTCGTCCAGGGGCTGCTGCGCTGCGGGCTGGGGGTCAGGGTCCTCGCCCACGAGGCGGCCGACCTGCCGCTGCCGCCCGAGGTGGAGCTGGTCACCGAGACCACCGAGGGCGTCCTCGACGGCTGTGAGCTGCTGATCGTGCTGGGCGGCGACGGCACCCTGCTGCGCGGCGCCGAGTTCGCCCGCGGCTCCGGCGTGCCGATGCTCGGCGTCAACCTGGGCCGGGTCGGCTTCCTCGCCGAGGCCGAGCGCGACGACCTCGACAAGGTGGTCGACCGGGTGGTCACCAAGGCGTACGAGGTCGAGGAGCGGATGACCCTCGATGTGGTGGTCCGCAGCAACGGGGACATCGTCCACCGGGACTGGGCGCTCAACGAGGCCGCCGTGCAGAAGGTGTCCCCGGAGCGGATCCTCGAGGTCGTCCTGGAGATCGACGGGCGGCCGGTGTCCGGGTTCGGCTGCGACGGCATCGTCTGTGCGACCCCGACCGGCTCCACGGCGTACGCCTTCTCCGCGGGCGGACCGGTGGTCTGGCCGGAGGTGGAGGCGCTGCTCATGGTCCCGATCAGCGCGCACGCGCTGTTCGCGAAGCCGCTGGTGACCTCGCCCACATCGGTGCTGGCCGTGGAGATCCAGACCGGTACCCCGCACGGGGTGCTGTGGTGCGACGGCCGGCGCACCGTGGAGCTGCCGCCGAGCGCCCGTGTGGAGGTCCGCCGGGGCACCGTCCCGGTCCGCCTCGCCCGGCTGCACCACGCCGTGTTCACGGACCGGCTGGTGGCCAAATTCGCCCTCCCCGTCTCGGGCTGGCGCGGGGCTCCGCACTAGCGTCCGGGTGGGGCGGCGCCCGGGCGGCGGGGTGACGTCGCATGGCGGGGGGCAAACCTCGGTATGGTCGGTCCGTGCTTGAGGAGATGCGGATACGGTCGCTCGGAGTCATCGACGACGCGGTGGTCGAGCTGTCGCCCGGATTCACTGCGGTGACCGGCGAGACCGGCGCGGGCAAGACCATGGTCGTCACCAGCCTCGGGTTGCTGCTCGGTGGCCGGGCGGACCCCGCCCTGGTGCGGGTGGGGGCCAAGGCTGCGGTGGTCGAGGGCCGGATCGTCGTACGTCCCGGCGCGCCCGCCGCGCTGCGGGCCGAGGAGGCCGGCGCCGAGCTGGACGACGGCACCCTGCTGATCAGCCGGACCGTTTCCGCCGAGGGGCGTTCGCGCGCCCATGTCGGCGGGCGGTCCGTGCCGGTGGGGCTGCTCGGTGAGCTCGCCGACGACCTGGTCGCCGTCCACGGCCAGACCGACCAGCAGGGTCTGCTGCGGCCGGCCCGGCAGCGGCAGGCCCTGGACCGGTACGCCGGGGATGCGGTCGCGGTCCCGCTGGAGAAGTACACGGCCGCCTACCGCAGGCTGCGGGCGGTGGCCGGCGAGCTGGAGGAGATCACCACCCGGGCCCGGGAACGCGCCCAGGAGGCGGATCTGCTGCGCTTCGGGCTCGAGGAGATCGCCGCCGTGGAGCCGCTGGCCGGTGAGGACGCCGAGCTCGCGGCGGAGGCGGAGCGGCTCGGCCACGCCGAATCGCTGGCCTCGGCGGCCCTGCTTGCGCACGCCGCGCTGGCCGGCAACCCCGAGGACCCGGAGGGTGTCGACGCCAACACGCTGGTCGCGGGCGCCCACCGGGCCCTGGAGTCCGTACGCGGACACGACCCGGCCACGCTCGGTTCGCTCGCCGAGCGGATCGGGGAGCTGGGCATCCTGCTCGCCGACGTGGCCGGGGAGCTGGCCGGATACGCGGACGACCTGGACGCCGATCCGCTGCGGCTCGCGGCGGTCGAGGAGCGGCGGGCCGCGCTGACCCAGCTGACCCGGAAGTACGGCGACTCCGTCGAAGCGGTGCTGGCCTGGGCCGAGCAGGGTTCGGCCAGGCTGCTGGAACTCGACGGCGACGACGACCGGATCGGCGAGCTGACCGCGGAGCGGGACGCACTGCGGACGGAACTCTCGCAGCTGGCGCAGGCGTTGACGGATGCGCGGGCGGAGGCGGCGCAGCGGTTCGGTTCGGCGGTGACGGCCGAGCTGGCCTCGCTGGCGATGCCGCACGCCCGGGTCACGATCGACATCCGGCAGACCGAGGACCCCTCGGGTGACGGGGTGGAGGTCGGCGGGCGGCCGGTGCTGTACGGGCCTTCGGGCGCCGACGAGGTGGAGCTGCTGCTCGCCCCGCACCCCGGTGCGCAGCCGCGGCCCATCGCCAAGGGTGCGTCGGGCGGTGAGCTGTCCCGGGTGATGCTGGCCGTGGAGGTCGTCTTCGCGGGCTCGGACCCGGTGCCGACGTACCTCTTCGACGAGGTCGACGCGGGCGTCGGCGGCAAGGCGGCGGTGGAGGTCGGCCGGCGGCTGGCCAAGCTGGCGAAGTCGGCGCAGGTGGTGGTGGTCACGCACCTGCCGCAGGTGGCGGCGTTCGCCGACCGGCAGCTGCTGGTGGAGAAGACCAACGACGGGTCGGTGACCCGGTCCGGGGTCACCGTGCTGGAGGGCGAGGACCGGATCCGGGAGCTGTCGCGGATGCTGGCCGGCCAGGAGGACTCGGAGACGGCGCGGGCGCACGCGGAGGAACTCCTGGCCACGGCCCGGGCCGACGCGTAGCCCTGGCCGGGCGGTTTTCGTGGTTGAGCCCGCGGTGATGGCCCGGACCGGGCTCAGCGGGCCGTGCCGGGCCGTGCCCGCCTGGCCGCGGCTTGCCGCGTTGTCGTCGGTCGCCGACGTCCCCGGCCCCCTGGCCCGGGGGCCGGCGGGCCCGGTGACACGGGCCCCGGCGGAGCCGACGCCAGGGACGCCGGAGGCGTCTGCCGGCCCTGGCCGGAGGAAGCATGGTGGGGTGGGTTCGTCCACCCCGGGGGTGGGTGTGTCACCCGTGTGGGCGATAGCCGGAGGGGCGTAACGGGTTCTCGTACGGGATCCGCACCCGTATGGTCCCGGAACGCGCGTGCGGGCTGGCATCCTGGGCGACGTCTCCGCCATCCGCACCCGCCCCCCTCTTCCAGGAGCTCCGGCCCGTGAGCAGCATCCCGGTTCCCGCCCCGCCGTACGGGCGACCGCCGTTGCGCACCGTCCAGGTGCTCGGCGGCGCCGGCGCGGGCAGCAGCGCGCATGTCCGGTCGCTGGCCGGCGGGCTGGCGGCCCGCGGGGTACGGGTGACGGTGTGCGCGCCCGTCGCGGCCGAAGGGGAGTACGACTTCACCGGCGCGGGCGCCCAATTCGAGCCCTCGGCGGTGAACGCCCTGCGGGTGGCCTGCGCCGGAGCCGACATCGTGCACGCGCACGGCCTGCAGGCCGGCATGCGGGCCGCGCTCGCACTGCGCGGGCGGCGGGTACCGCTGGTGGTGACCTGGCACGCCGGGCCGGTGCCCGACCCCGGCCCGCTGGGCGGGCTGACCCGGCTGCTGGAACGGCGGGTGGCGCGCGCGGCGGCAGTGGTGCTGGGCGCCTCCTCCGACCAGGTGGACCTGGCCCGGCTGCGGGGCGCCCGGGACGCCCGGCTGGCGCCGGTGACCGTGCCCCTGCCCGGCGCCCGGTCCACGGCAGGCGACCCGGGCAAGGTGCGGGCGGAATTGGGGGCGGTGGAGCGCCCCTTGGTGATCGCCGTGGGCAGCCTGGTGCCGCACCGCGGCTATTCGGTGCTGCTGGACGCGGCCCGGGCCTGGCTGGAGCTGGACCCCGTACCGCTGGTGGTGATCGCGGGGGAGGGGCGGCTGCGGGCCGAACTCACCCGGCGGATCGAGCTGGAAGGCCTGCCCGTACGGCTGCTGGGGCGGCGCCCGGACGTGCCGGAGCTGCTGGCGGCGGCCGACGTGGCGGTGCTGCCCAGCCGTTGGGAGGCGCGGTCCCTGCTGGCGCAGGAGGCGCTGCGGGCCGGGGTCGCGCTGGTGGCGACGGCGGTGGGCGGTGTGCCGGAACTGGTCGGGGACGCGGGCGTGCTGGTGCCGTACGGGGATGCGGCCGGCCTGTCCGAGGCGGTCGCGGCGCTCCTCGCCGATCCGGCGCGGCGCACCGCCTTGGCCCAGGCGGGCCCGGTCCAGGCGGCGACCTGGCCGACGGAGGACGACACGGTCGCCCAGGTCCTGGCCGTCTACGACGAACTGATGGAACGCGCCCGCTCCTAGCGCCGCGCCCGTCAGGGGCGCGGGGAACTGCGCGGCCAGCCACAGCCGGCCCGCAGGCCCGGGCACGACGGGGCAGCCCCGAACCGGGGGCGGGGAGCCCGGCCCCGGTTACGGGGTGTGGCGGCGGGCCCGTAGGGCGAGGCTGAGGGAGAGGACCGTCTCCGGGTCGTCCAGGTCGGTGCCCAGCAGCTCCGAGATCCGGGCCAGCCGGTTGTACAGGGTCTGGCGGTTCAGGTGGAGTTCGCGGGCCGTCTCCGCCTTGCGGCCGGCGTGCGCCAGGTACGTCTCCAGGGTCGGCAGCAGCGGCGGGCGCGAGGCGGTGTCGTGCAGCCGGAGCGGGCCGATCGCCCGGTCCACGAAGGCCGCCAGGTCCGGGTGTTCGCGCAGCCGCCACAGCAGCAGGTCGATGTCGAGGCGGCGGGCGTCGTACCAGGGCCGGGCCGGGAGGCCCTGCGCGGCGGTGGCCGTCTCCGCGGCATGGCGCAGGCCCGAGGAGGCCGCCGCCCAGCCGCCCGCGACCCCGACCACCACGGCTGGCGGGGCACCGGCCCGGTCCAGCCCGGCCCGTTCGACACCGGCCCGCAGCGCCGCCGCGACCCGGTCGGCCACCGCCGTGCGCTCGCCCTCCGTACGCAGGCCGACCAGCAGCGGAACCCGGCCCTCGACCGGCCGGACGCCGAGCAGCACCGGCACGCCTACCGAGGCCAGTTCCTCCAGGACGGCCCGGGCGAGGACGGCCCAGTTCCCGGCCGGGCCCAGGTCGGAGGAGAGCCGCATGACCACCGGCAGCAGCGGGCCGGAGCCCGGCTTGAAGCCGAGCACCCGGGCCTGCGCGGGCGCGTCCTCGGCCGAGATCCGGCCCTCCGCCAGGTCGGTCAGGAAGTCGCCGCGCCCGCGCGCCGCGAGCTCCTCCTCCTGGCGGGCCTGCATCAGGACCACCGCCAGCACGCCCGCCGTGCGTTCCGCCGCCATCCGGTGGACCGGCAGCAGCGGCCCGGCCACGCCGACCAGCACCAGCCGGGCCCGCACCGCCGCGGTGCCGGGCCCGCCGCCCGGTACGTCGATCGGTACGGAGTTCCCGGACGGTTCCGCCTCGCGGCCCCGCAGCCCCTCCCACACCTGGAGGGGGTCCGCCGCCGCATCCCCGGACGCGCTGCCCGCCGCGTACAGGAGCTGGCCGTCGGGGGTCTCCAGGAAGACCGGGTTGCCGGTGAAGTCCGCGAGGATGCCCAGGACCTGGGGGATCCCGCCGCCGCCCAGCAGGGCCTGGGTGCAGCGCCGGTGGACCTCCTCGGCGCGCTGCAGCAGCGCGTAGTGCCCGTTGACGATCTCGGTGTGGACCTCTTCCGTCACGGTGACGAAGGCGACCTCGCGGTGCAGCTGGACCAGGGGGAGGCCGGCCGCCCGGGCCGTCTCCACGATCGTCGCCGGGAGGCGGGTGAAGCGGGGGCCGAGCTCGACCACCAGCGCGGCGATGCCCCGGTCGGCGAGCCGGCGGACGAAGGCGCGCTGCTCGGCCGGGCGGGTGCCGAGCCCCAGGCCGGTGGTGAGCAGCAGTTCGCCGCCCTTGAGCAGGGAGGCGATGTTCGGGACCTCGCCGGCGTGCACCCAGCGCACGGTCCGGCCGAGCCGGTCGGCGCAGGCCACGACCTCGGGGAGGCCGCCGCGCAGTCCCGGCAGTTCCAGTGCCCGCTGAACGGTGATCCCGCCCTGGTTGTCCATATCGCGGACCGTACCGGGCGGTGTCTCGGCGGACATCATCTTGTGGCGTGCGTCACGTCGCGTCACGTCGTTGCGTGCCGCGCGCTACAGCGGTCTGATGTTGTGGTTGAAGCGGAAGACGTTGTCCGGGTCGTACGCGCCCTTCACCGAGGCCAGCCGCCGGATGTTCTCCGAGCCCAGGCCCGCCACCACCCGGTCCCGGCCCTCGTCGCCGGTGAAGTTGAGGTAGACCGCGCCGGTGGACCAGGGCTGGGAGTCGGAGCGGACCTCCTTGACCCAGCTCCGGCACCGCTCGTCGTCCGCCGGGTCCTCCCAGATCGCGAACGGGTGCACGGTCCAGGCCGCGTCCCGGTACGGCACCGGGTAGTCGGCCGGGCCCTCGGCGATCGCCCCGCCCTGCGCCCAGACCAGGTGCTGGGTGTTTGTCGGCACCGGCATCAGGTCGCCGCGCGCGCAGAAGAGGTCCACGAACGCGTCCGGCAGCCCGGTCAGGTACTCCGCCGACCAGTAGTTCCGCATCCCCGGCGGGTCGTCGATCATGCACTGCAGATCGGCGTACGGGATGGCGGTGACGATCTCCGACTCGTGCGGCAGGGCCAGCAGCGGCCGGGCCAGCCGGCGCATCTCCTCCTCGGGGCCCGCGTAGGTCAGCAGCACCGCGCACATCCGGGTGCCCACCAGCTGCGGCGGCAGGAACTCCTCGGGCGGCCCGGTCAGGTAGAGCATGGCGCCGCTCGCCTCCCGCGGCCCGCCCTCGATGACATCGCGGTAGGTGCGGAGCACCTGCGGCCCGTATTCCGGCAGGTACAGCAGGAACGCGATGGACATGTCCGGCAGGTCGTGCAGGCGCAGGGTGATCGAGGTGGCCACGCCGAAGTTCCCGCCGCCCCCGTGCAGGGCCCAGAACAGCTCGGGATGGTCCTCGGCCGTCGCCGTCACGCAGGCGCCTTCGGCGGTGACCAGGTCCACCCCCAGCAGGTTGTCCACCGCCAGCCCGAACTTCCGGTCCAGCCAGCCCGAGCCGCCGCCCAGGACGAACCCGCCCACCCCGGTGGTGGAGGCCCGGCCGCCGGTGGTCGCCAGCGCGTACGGCTGGCAGGCCCGGTCCAGATGGCTCATCGTGGCCCCGCCGCCGACCCGGACCGCCTTCGCCGCCGGATGCACCGTCACCTCGTGCATCCGCCGCAGATCCACCACCACCGCCCCGTCGGCCACCGCGGAGCCCGCCACGCTGTGTCCGCCGCCGCGCACGGCGACCGGCAGGTCCAGCTCCCGGGCGAACCGCACCGCCGTGACCACGTCCGCCTCGCTCTCGCACTGGGCGATCACGGCCGGCCGCCGGTCGATCATGGCGTTGAACACCGTCCGGGCCTCGTCGTACCCCGGATCCCCGGGGGCGAAGACGTCACCCGACAGATCCTCGCGGAGCGCGGTCAGGGCCGTGCCCGCCTTGCCGGAGGCAGCCATGACGTGCCCCCTTCCCGGACGAGGGTGCGGAACCCTTCCAGGCTAGGCGGGCACGTCCCGGCGCGCGCTCCGTACGGGCGGGGACGGACCAGGCCGGACGAGGCCCCGCGGGTCAGCCCCCGTACGCGCCGCTGGCCGTCAGCCGCAGCGCGGTGTCGATCAGCGGAACGTGGCTGAAGGCCTGCGGGAAGTTCCCCACCTGGCGCTGGAGCCGCGGATCCCACTCCTCCGCCAGCAGCCCGAGGTCGTTGCGGAGCGACAGCAGCTTCTCGAAGAGCCGGCGGGCCTCGTCGACCCGGCCGATCATCGCGAGGTCGTCCGCCATCCAGAACGAGCACGCGAGAAAGGCCCCCTCGTCGCCCTCGAGGCCGTCCACGCCGGCCTCCTCGCCCGCCGTCGGATAGCGCAGGATGAAGCCGTCCGGGGTGGACAGCTCCCGCTGGATCGCCTCGATGGTGCCGATGACCCGCTTGTCGTCCGGCGGCAGGAAGCCCATCTGCGGAATGAGCAGCAGCGAGGCGTCCAGCTCCTTCGAGCCGTAGGACTGCGTGAAGGTGTTCCGCTCCTTGTCGTAGCCCTTTTCACAGACGTCCCGGTGGATTTCGTCGCGCAGCTCCCGCCAGCGCTCCAGCGGCCCGTCCGCGTCCCCGCTCTCGATCAGCTTGATCGTCCGGTCCACCGCGACCCAGGCCATCACCTTGGAGTGCACGAAGTGCCGGCGCGGGCCGCGCACCTCCCAGATGCCCTCGTCCGGCTGGTCCCAGTGGGTCTCCAGGTAGCGGATCAGCTTCAGCTGGAGCAGCGAGGCGTAGTCGCTGCGGGCCAGCCCGGTCATATGGCCCAGGTGCAGGGCCTCGGTGACCTCGCCGTACACGTCCAGCTGGAGCTGGTGGGCCGCGCCGTTGCCGACCCGGACCGGCTGGGAGTTCTCGTACCCCGGGAGCCAGTCCAGCTCCGTCTCGCCGAGTTCCCGCTCGCCCGCGATCCCGTACATGATCTGGAGGTTCTCCGGGTCGCCGGCGACCGCGCGGAGCAGCCACTCGCGCCAGGCGCGGGCCTCCTCCCGGTAGCCGGTGCGCAGCAGCGAGGACAGGGTGATCGCGGCGTCCCGCAGCCAGGTGTAGCGGTAGTCCCAGTTCCGTACGCCGCCGATCTCCTCCGGCAGCGAGGTGGTCGGCGCGGCGACGATGCCGCCCGTGGGCCCGTACGTCAGGGCCTTGAGTGTGATCAGGGAGCGGACCACCGCCTCCCGGTAGGGCCCGTGATACGTGCAGTGCTCGACCCAGTCGCGCCAGAAGTCGGTGGTGGCGGTGAGGGCCGCCTCGGCGTCCGGGGTTTCCGGCGGCTCCTTGTGGGAGGGCTGCCAGCTGATGCAGAAGGCGATCCGGTCGCCCGGCCCCACGGTGAAGTCGGAGTAGGTGGTCAGGTCCTTGCCGTAGGTCTGCGCGTCGGTGTCCAGCCAGACCGAGTCGGGTCCGGCGACGGCGACGATGCGGCCGTCCACCTTGTGCACCCAGGGCGTGATCCGGCCGTAGCTGAACCGCATGCGCAGGGCGGACCGCATCGGCACCCGGCCGCTGACCCCCTCCACGATCCGGATCAGCTGCGGGGCGTGGTCCTCACGCGGTGGCATGAAGTCGATGACCCGGACCGTGCCGCGTGGTGTGTCCCATTCGGACTCCAGCACCAGCGAGTCGCCGCGATAGCGGCGGCGGTCGGCGTGCGGAGCCTCGGCACCGGCGGAAACGGCCGGCCCGATGCGCCAGAAGCCGTGATCCTCGGTCCCCAGGATTCCCGCGAAAACGGCATGGGAGTCGAAACGGGGCAGACACAGCCAGTCCGCCGAGCCGTCCCGGCAGACCAGTGCGGCGGTCTGCATGTCCCCGATCAGTGCGTAATCCTCGATGCGCCCGGACACGTTGCATCTCCAGTCGAACGGCCACGTCCGCCCCGAAGGGCGCTTGCATTTCTGGGTCCCGCCGGCGGGCTGGGGTCGTGCCGTGAGCCGGCCTGCTCGGCGGCGATGTGAGCGTTATCCGAGCAGGATATGACGGCACCCTAGTGATCTCCTTAAGTCCTGGAAGAATAAGGCTCGTCCGATCGGGTGAGGGCCCACGGGCACGGCCCGCGACGCCGCCCGGCGACCGTCCCGGCACCCCTCCCGGGGCGTGGCTCGGAGGCGGAGGGTCCAGGTCGCTGATAGGCTGGTACCCCGTGGACCGGTGGTCTGCCTGTGTGAATCAGGGGCCCCGCAACCGCAGTCAGTCGGCAGGTTCGGCGCCCCCGGAAACGGGAGAAGTCGCCGGACGCACCTCACCTCGCGACCACGGGAGCCCCCTCTTGGCGACGCCGCCCGCTGCTTTTCGAAACAGCACAGCCATGACGACCAAGCACATCTTCGTCACCGGGGGTGTCGCATCGTCCCTCGGCAAGGGCCTCACGGCCTCCAGCCTGGGTGCGCTGCTGAAGGCGCGCGGTCTTCGGGTCACGATGCAGAAGCTCGACCCGTACCTGAACGTCGACCCGGGCACGATGAACCCCTTCCAGCACGGCGAGGTGTTCGTCACCAACGACGGCGCCGAGACCGACCTGGACATCGGCCACTACGAGCGCTTCCTCGACGTCGACCTCGACGGTTCGGCCAATGTCACCACCGGCCAGGTGTACTCCACCGTCATCGCCAAGGAGCGGCGCGGCGAGTACCTCGGTGACACCGTGCAGGTCATCCCGCACATCACCAACGAGATCAAGCACCGGATCCGGCGCATGGCGACCGAGGACGTCGACGTCGTCATCACCGAAGTCGGCGGCACGGTCGGCGATATCGAATCGTTGCCTTTCCTGGAGACGGTCCGTCAGGTCCGCCACGAGGTCGGCCGCGACAACGTCTTCGTCGTGCACATCTCGCTGCTGCCCTACATCGGCCCGTCCGGCGAGCTGAAGACCAAGCCGACCCAGCACTCCGTCGCCGCGCTGCGCAACATCGGCATCCAGCCCGACGCGATCGTGCTGCGCGCCGACCGGGACGTCCCCACCTCCATCAAGCGCAAGATTTCGCTGATGTGCGACGTGGACGAGGCGGCCGTGGTCGCGGCCATCGACGCCAAGTCGATCTACGACATCCCGAAGGTGCTGCACACCGAGGGCCTGGACGCGTATGTCGTGCGCAAGCTCGACCTGCCGTTCCGCGATGTGGACTGGACGGTCTGGGAGGACCTGCTGGACCGGGTCCACAACCCCGACCACGAGGTCACCGTCGCCCTCGTCGGCAAGTACATCGACCTGCCCGACGCCTATCTGTCGGTGACCGAGGCGCTGCGCGCCGGCGGTTTCGCCAACAAGGCCCGCGTCAAGATCAAGTGGGTCACCTCCGACGACTGCAAGACCCCGGCGGGCGCTGCCGCGCAGCTGGGCGATGTGGACGCGGTCTGCGTCCCCGGCGGGTTCGGCGACCGCGGTGTGAACGGCAAGGTCGGCGCGATCACCTTCGCCCGCGAGAACAAGATCCCGCTGCTCGGCCTCTGCCTGGGCCTGCAGTGCGTGGTCATCGAGGCCGCGCGCAACCTGGCGGGCATCGAGGACGCGAACTCCACCGAGTTCGACGCCTCCACCCCGCACCCGGTGATCTCCACGATGGAGGAGCAGCTGGCCTTCGTCGAGGGCGCGGGCGACCTGGGCGGCACCATGCGTCTGGGCATGTACCCGGCGAAGCTCGCCGAGGGCTCCATCGTGCGCGAGGTCTACGGCGACCAGGCGTACGTGGACGAGCGCCACCGGCACCGCTACGAGGTCAACAACTCCTACCGCGGCGAGCTGGAGAAGAAGGCCGGCATCGTCTTCTCCGGCACCTCCCCGGACAACAAGCTGGTCGAGTACGTCGAGTACCCGCGCGAGGTGCACCCCTACCTGGTGGCCACCCAGGCCCACCCGGAGCTCCGCTCCCGCCCGACCCGGCCGCACCCGCTCTTCGCGGGCCTGGTGAAGGCCGCGGTGGCGCGCCAGCAGCAGGGCTGACCGGCCTGGAGCTCGGTACCGTAGGCGGCCGGGGTGCGGATCATCCGTACCCCGGCTGTCGCGTTTCAACGGGAGGGTTCGGCCATGCAGATCAAGGACGCCGCGGAGAACTGGGAGGTCGTCTCGGCCGAGCGGCCCTTCCAGGGGCGCAAGACCGCGGTCGCCTCGGACGAGGTGCGCATGCCGGACGGGTCGGCGGCCCGCCGGGACTACCAGGTGCACCCCGGTTCGGTGTGCGTGCTCGCCCTGGACGAGCAGGACCGGGTCCTGGTGCTGCGCCAGTACCGGCACCCGGTGCGGCACCGGCTGTGGGAGCTGCCGGCCGGGCTGCTCGACGTACCGGGGGAGAACCCGCTGCACGCGGCCCAGCGCGAGCTCTATGAAGAGGCGCACATCAAGGCCGAGGACTGGCGGGTGCTCGTCGACTTCTTCCCCTCGCCCGGCGGCTCGGACGAGGCGGTGCGCGTCTTCCTGGCGCGGGACCTCGCCGAGGCGGAGGGGGAGCGGTACGAGGTCTCCGAGGAGGAGGCCGATATGGAGCTGGCCCGGCTGCCGCTGCCGGAGCTGGTGCGGGGGGTGCTGGCCGGGGAGCTCGGCAACGCCGCGCTGGTGACCGGGGTGCTGGCGCTGTCCGCCGCGCTGTCCGACGCGCCGTCTGTCGGGGGACTGGACGCGCTCCGGCCGGCCCAGGCCCCTTGGCCGGCCCGGCCCTACCCGGCGTAACGGCCGGCCGGCCGGACGGCGATTCACAGGGCGAAGCTCCGGTATGAAAATCTGCTGATCCGATCAGGTGACTGCACGCCACGCTCTACACAGACCGTCGCTCTCCGTGAACTACGCTCGGGATCTCCGCAGGGTCGGGCACGGAAAGGAGCGGGCTGTGACGGAATTCGTCGGGCGGCGACGCGAGCTCAAGGAGCTGCGCGAGGACATCGCCCGGACCGGGCTCGACACCCTCTCCGGCCGCAAGGACAAGTCCCCCCGCGCCCGGGTGCTGCTGATCGCCGGACGGCCCGGATCCGGACGGACCGCGCTCGCCGAGCAGTTCGTACGGGAGGTCGCCGGCCAGTACCCCGACGGGGTGCTCCGGGCCCGCCTCACCGCGCCCGGCGGCACGGCGGTGAGCACCGAGCGCACCGTACGGGACCTGCTGGAGGGGCTCGGGCGGCGCACCCCGCCGGGCGCCGGGGCCGATGAGCTCGGGGCCGCCCTGAACGAGGCCCTCGCCGGGCGGAAGGCGATCGTCCTGCTCGACGACGCCCGGGACGCCCTCCAGGTGGACCCGCTCCTTCCCGACGTCCGCGAATGCCTGGTCGTGGTCACCTCCGAAGGGCCGCTGACCGGCATTCCGGATGTCCGCCCCTGCACCCTCGGCGGGCTGGACACCCCCGCCGCCATCGCCCTGCTCAGCCGGCGGATCGGGGACATCCGGGTCACCGTCGACCCGCGTGCCGCCGAGACGCTCGCCGAGGTGTGCGGCGGCCAGCCCGCCGCGCTGGTGCTGGTCGGCGGCTGGCTCGCCGCCCGCCCCAAGGCCTCGGTCTCCGACCTCGCCAAACAGCTCCACGACACCCCCGTCGGCTCCGGCGGGCCGCTGGCCCGCGCATTCCGCTTGGTCTACGGGTCACTGCCGCAGCCGGCCCAGCGCACCCTGCGGCTGCTGCCGCTCGCCCCCGCCGGCCTGGTGGACTCGCACACCGCCTCCGCCCTGGCCGGCTGCTCGGTCGCCGCGGCCCAGGCCACGCTGGAGGACTTCGCCGGGCTGGGCCTGGTCCGGCCGGACACCGACGGCCTGTTCCTGCTGCCCGGCTGCCTCAGCCCCCTGCTGCGCCCGCTGCTGGAGACCAAGGAGCGCGCGGCCGAGGTGCAGCTGGCCCGGGCCCGGATGCTGGAGCGGACCGTACGGCTGCTGCACTCCTGCCTGGCCATGGCCGAGACCGACGAGGAACAGGTCCGGGAGCTGCTGGACGGGCTGCCCCGCGCCCTCCGCTTCCCCGACGTCCGGGCGTCCGCCCGCTGGCTGGACTCCCGGCTGCCGGCCCTGACCGCCTCCGCCCAGCTGGCCGTCGCGGACGGCGAGCTGGACACCCTGGCACGCCGGCTGATCGCCGCGCTGGTCCGGGCACTGGCCGCACACCGCGGCACCGATGCCGCCGCCCCGGAGCTGTACGGGCTGCACCGGCTGGTCCTGGACGTGGCCGAGCGGCGCCGGCTGCACCGCGAGA
The DNA here is from genome assembly GCF_040296685.1 of Streptomyces sp. NPDC002054. Taxonomy (NCBI): domain Bacteria; kingdom Bacillati; phylum Actinomycetota; class Actinomycetes; order Kitasatosporales; family Streptomycetaceae; genus Streptomyces; species Streptomyces sp. NPDC002054. The sequence continues at coordinate 47,053 of NZ_JBEOXT010000041.1, read as the reverse complement.
AGGCCGCGGCCCTGCTGAACCTGGCCGACCTGGACGCCGAGACCGGCCGGACCACCGAGGCGCTGGAGCGGTACCGGGCCGCACTGGACGCGGGCCGGGCCGCGAATGACCCGTACGCGACCGGCCGGGCGATGGAATCCGTAGGCGGTGCGCACCTGGAGCTGGGGGACTGGCACCGGGCCGCCGACTGGTTCGGCCGGGCCCTGTCCCAGTCGCTCGCCCGGGGGGAGCGGTCCGACGAGGCGCGGCTGTACGGCCGGCTCGGCAATGTGCACACCCTGGCGGGGCGGTACGGGGACGCGCTGCGCAGCTGGCGGGCGGCGGCGGCCGGGTACCGGAAACTCGCCGATGTGCCGGGACAGGCAAAGGCGTTGAGCGAGATGGCCCGGGTCCAGGAGTACGCCGGGCGGCCCGAGGAATCGCTGCACACCTGCCGGGAGGCGGTGGAGCTGGCCCGCCGGGCCGGGGACCTGCGGTTGCAGGCGGCTCTGCAGGTCCGGCTGGCCGACACCCTGGACCGGCTGGGAGACCCGGCAGCGGCCCGGCTGCACCGCGGCGCAGCAGATCGTTTGCTGGCAGAGGAGCCCAGCCAGGCCGTTACCTACGAAATCCGCAGCAGTTCTGGCGAAGATTAATAGTTTGCAAGGCTAGACACGCGTTAATCCTTCATTAAACTGGGTTCACCACGTCATCCCGTGGTGCATCCCGTTGCGCTCTCTTGTGAACGGGTATGTATGGCATTGCCCCGTTATCCCCTGAGCCAAGGACGCGTGATCGACGTGAAGGTCGGTATCCCCCGCGAGGTCAAGAACAACGAGTTCCGGGTGGCCATCACCCCCGCCGGCGTGCACGAGCTCGTCCGCAACGGCCACCAGGTCTTCATCGAGCAGAACGCCGGTGTGGGTTCCTCGATCACCGATGCCGAGTACGTCTCCGCCGGCGCCGAGATCCTCGGTACCGCGGACGAGGTCTGGGCCACCGCCGACCTGCTGCTCAAGGTCAAGGAGCCCATCGCCGAGGAGTACCACCGCCTCCGCAAGGACCAGACCCTCTTCACCTACCTGCACCTGGCGGCCTCCCGCGAGTGCACGGACGCCCTGCTGGAGTCCGGCACCACCGCCATCGCGTACGAGACGGTCGAGCTCGCCAACCGCGCGCTCCCGCTGCTCGCCCCGATGTCCGAGGTCGCGGGCCGGCTGGCCCCGCAGGTCGGCGCCTACCACCTGATGCGCTCGGCCGGCGGCCGTGGCGTGCTCCCGGGCGGTGTCCCCGGCACCCACGCCGGCGAGTGCGTGGTCATCGGCGGCGGCGTCTCCGGCTGGAACGCGGCGCAGATCGCCATCGGCATGGGCTTCCACGTGACCCTGCTCGACCGCGACATCAACAAGCTCCGCGAGGCCGACAAGATCTTCGGCACGAAGATCAAGACGATCGTTTCCAACGCCTTCGAGCTGGAGAAGGCCGTCGTCGAGGCCGACCTCGTCATCGGCGCGGTGCTGATCCCGGGTGCGAAGGCCCCGAAGCTGGTCACCAACGAGCTCGTCGCCAAGATGAAGCCCGGAAGTGTCCTTGTCGACATTGCGATCGACCAGGGCGGCTGCTTCGAGGACTCCCGCGCGACCACCCACGCCGAGCCGACCTTCCAGGTCCACAACTCGGTCTTCTACTGCGTCGCCAACATGCCGGGTGCGGTGCCGAACACCTCCACCTACGCGCTGACCAACGCGACCCTGCCCTACATCGTGCAGCTCGCGAACCTGGGCTGGGTCGAGGCGCTGCGCCGTGACCCCGCGCTGGGGCTGGGCCTCAACACCCATGACGGCCAGGTCGTTTACGGCCCGGTCGCCGAGGCCCACGGCCTCGAGACGGTCGAGCTGCACACGCTGCTCGGCTGATCGGACGGCATTCCGTCAACGACTGACGTCAATCTCACGTATCCGGCCGGACCTTGCCCGCAAGGTCCGGCCGGACGCGCGTGGTGGCGGCCCGAACGGGCCGCTCAACTCGCCTCGAACGTAACCCTTTAACCGTTTCGCGCACCCGCGAAACTTCGCAGCGACGGCTCGTACGCTCTTGACAGAGCGGTGTTCGGTTGCCGACACATCGTGCCGGGTCCGGCGGATTGTGTTGCTGCGGAGCGCTGACACGCCATAGAGTCCACAACCGTCGGCATGGTGCCACGCTGACCTATCGATAAGTGTCCTGGTCACGTCCAAGGAGGTAAGACGACTTGTGAATGAGTCGACATTTGCTCCCGGGGGTGGTCATGCAGGGTCATCGGTGCCGGCTCAGAGCCCGGCCGGGCTCGAAGCTGTCGGCTCCGTCGCAGTCCGCACCTTCGCAAACCACCAGCACATGACGACGCCCCCGAAGAGCATGGACGGCCTAGACGTGAACTCCATGGCCGGCGACCTGAGCGGCCGAGGGCCCACCGGTTTCGCCGACTACAACAACGAGGTGCCCGACGGGCACTTCTACGACCCCGACGCCGAGTACGAGCCGGACCCCGAGTACGCGGCCACGCTCGCCCCCGACGCTGCCCGGCAGCGCCGCGAGCGGATCGGCCCGACCGGACGGCCGCTGCCGTACTTCCCGATCCCGGGTCCGCTGACCGACCACGGTCCGGCGAAGATCATCGCGATGTGCAACCAGAAGGGCGGCGTCGGCAAGACCACGTCGACCATCAACCTGGGTGCGGCGCTTGCCGAGTACGGCCGCCGGGTGCTGCTCGTCGACTTCGATCCGCAGGGCGCGCTGTCGGTCGGCCTCGGCGTGAACCCGATGGAACTCGACCTGACGGTCTACAACCTGCTCATGGAGCGGGGCATGTCGGCCGACGAGGTGCTGCTCAAGACGGCGGTCCCGAACATGGACCTGCTGCCGAGCAACATCGACCTCTCCGCTGCGGAAGTGCAGTTGGTGAGCGAGGTCGCGCGCGAGTCCACGTTGCAGCGGGCGCTGAAGCCGCTGCTGGCCGACTACGACTACATCGTGATCGACTGTCAGCCCTCGCTGGGCCTGCTGACCGTGAACGCCCTGACGGCGGCTCACAAGGTCATCGTGCCGCTGGAATGCGAGTTCTTCGCGCTGCGCGGTGTCGCGCTGTTGACGGAGACCATCGAGAAGGTCCAGGAACGCCTCAACCCGGAGCTGGAGCTCGACGGCATCCTGGCGACGATGTACGACTCCCGCACGGTGCACAGCCGTGAGGTGCTGGCGCGAGTCGTCGAGGCTTTCGACGACCACGTCTACCACACGGTCATCGGCCGGACGGTGCGGTTCCCGGAGACCACGGTCGCGGGCGAGCCGATCACGACGTACGCGTCCAACTCCGTCGGCGCCGCCGCCTACCGCCAGCTGGCCAGGGAGGTGCTCGCCCGGTGTCACGCCGAGTGAGTCTGCCCGGAGCCGACGAACTGTTCCGTACGACCGGGGGGATGGCGCTCCAGTCGTCCTCACCGCGCCGAGGCGCGGAGGACGCGCCGGAGCAACCCCCGACTTCGCCGGCGGCAGCGGACCCGGTGGCGCCGGCTGCTCCTCCGCCACCGGCGGCTGCGGTGCCGGTGGACCCGGTGGTGGGTGCTCAGCGCCGGCCGCAGGAAGGTTCCGGCCCGGCGGCGGGGGGCGCGCCCCGGCGCGGCAAGGGGCGCGGAGCCAACCGCCGCCCCAGCGGCCGTGAGCGTCACGACGAGAAGATCACGGTGTACGTCTCCGCCGAGGAGCTGATGGACCTGGAGCACGCGCGCCTGGTGCTCCGCGGCGAGCACGGCCTGGCAGTGGACCGCGGCCGAATCGTCCGCGAGGCGGTCGCGGTCGTCCTCGCGGACCTGGAATCCCGCGGCGACGCCAGCATCCTGGTCCGCCGCCTCCGAGGCCGCTAACCCCCACCCCCGCCGGCCCTACCGCGCCCCGTCCCCGGCGCCCCGCCCGGTTCGCCGCGCAGCCGCCCAGGCCGCCTGCCGAGCCCTCGGTCCCGGACGCCCCGCTCCCGGCCCGACTGCCTGCCGGTTTTCTGGGCCCCACCCGGCCCGCTGGCGCTGGCCGCCTGCCGAGCCGCCCCGCTCCCGGCTACCGGACCCGACTGCCCAGTCGGCCCCGGCGGCCTGCCGGCCTTCCGGCACCGGAGCCCCGCCCGGCTGCCTGCAGGGTTCCTGGGCCCACCCGGCCCGCTGGCGCTGGCCCGCCTGCCGGCCCCCGACTGCCCAGTCGGCCCTGGCCGTCTGCTGGATTCCAGGCCCTGGAGCTCCGCCCGACGCGCTGCCCCGGCAACCTGCTGGGTTCCCGGCACCGGCCGCCCCGCTACCGTCCCGTCGGCCCCGACTGCCCAGCCGGCCCTGGCGGCCTGCCTGTCTTCAGGTCCCGGAGCCGCGGTCGGTTCGCCGCCCGGCCGCCTGCCGGGTTCCCGACGGCGGAGCCCTTCCTGGCCCGCTGGCGCTGGCCGCCTGCCATCCCCGACTGCCCAACCGGCCCTGGCCGCCTGCCGGGGGCCCGGCCCAGGAGCAACGGGCCGGGGCCCACACGGCCCGCCGCCCCGGCAGCCTGCGGGGTTCCCGGTCGGCCGCGTAGCTGCCCCGCTGGGCTCGCCTGGTCTGCGCCGCGCCATATGGGGCGGAGCCCCCGGTCGGTCCCGCGGTCTTATGCGGACCCCTGCCGGGCCCGCCTGCGGGCGGCAGCCCGCCCTGCCTGCTCGGGCAGCGGCCTGCCGGCCCCCCCGCCGGGCCTGCCCGGTCTGCGGCCACTGCCGTTGCGCCCGGGCCGCTCCTCGGCTCCGTCCAGCCCCGCCGGGGGCCGTAGGCCGCCTGGGTTCGCCCCGCCGGTCGGTGTGTCCGGTTGGGTGGGGTTGGGCCGGTAGTCTGCCCGGGTGTATGGCGCCTGGTCGGGCGCCGCTCGCCGTTTCGCCCGCTCCCGCACTCTGGACCCGTGATGCCCCCGAAGGACCCCGTAAGCCCCGCCGCCCGGCGCCGCCTGGGCCGCGGCCCGGGGGTGCCGGAGGCTGCGCCGGACCGGCTGGAGGATCTCCCCGACCCCGCCCCTTCCCGAAACCGGGGGGAGTCCCCCGGACCCCCCGCTGCCGGGGGCGAGGCCCCCGAACATCCCGACGCTGCCCGGAGCGAAGGCGCCGCCGTGCCGGCGCCGGACGCTGCCCGGGGCGAGAGTGCCGCTGTGCCCCCGGCCCCTGCCGTGCAGGGCGAGGGCGGCGTGCCGGCTCCGCCCGTCGGGCCGGGCGCAGCCCGCGGCGAGGGCGCTGCTGCGCCCACTGGCGCGGGCGCCGCAACCGCCGGGCCTGGCGCGGCCCGCGGCGAGGGTGCCGCTGAGCCCCCGGCCCCTGCCGTACAGGGCGAGGGTGCCGGTACGGCTACCGCGCCTGCCGCGCCTGCCGCGCCTGCTGGGCCTGCTGGGCCCGGTGCGCCCGCCGAGCCTGGCGCAGCCCGTGGCGAGGGCGCTGGGGCGGCTGCCGCAACCGCCGGGCCGGCTGCGCCCGCCGGGCCCGGTGAGGTCGGGGATGGGCGGTTTACGGTTAGGTTGGTCAACTTTGAGGGGCCGTTCGATCTGTTGCTGCAGCTCATCTCGCGGCACAAGCTCGATGTCACCGAGGTCGCCCTCTCCAAGGTCACCGACGAGTTCATGGCGCACATCCGCGCCATGGGCCCCGACTGGGACCTCGACCAGACCACCGAGTTCCTCGTCGTCGCCGCCACCCTGCTCGACCTGAAGGCCGCCCGGCTGCTCCCCGCCGCCGAGGTCGAGGACGAGGCCGACCTCGCCCTCCTCGAGGCCCGGGACTTGCTCTTCGCCCGGCTGCTCCAGTACCGCGCGTACAAACGGATCGCCGAGATCTTCGAGGAGCGGGCCGAGGCCGAGGGCCGGCGGTACCCCCGGACCGTGGGGCTGGAGCCCCACCACGCCGACCTGCTGCCCGAGGTCGTCATCAGCATCGGCGCCGAGGGGTTCGCGCGGCTCGCCGTCAAGGCCATGCAGCCCAAGGCCAAGCCCCAGGTGTACGTGGACCACATCCACGCCCCCCTGGTCAGCGTCCGCGAGCAGGCCGAGGTGGTCGTACGGATGCTCCGCGCCCGCGGCGAGGCGACCTTCGCCGAGCTGACCGAGGACGCGCCGGACACCCTCACCGTGGTGGCGCGGTTCCTCGCCCTGCTGGAGCTCTACCGGGAGAAGGCCGTGGTCCTCGACCAGGAGGAGGCCCTGCAGGCGCTCACGGTGCGCTGGAGCGGCATGGACGGCGCCGCAGCTGCGGACGCGGTGACCGGCGAGTTCGACGAGTTCGATGTGGAGGTGGCTCTGTGACGGCGGACGGGTTGAAACCGGCCCTCGAGGCCGTTCTGATGGTGGTGGACGAGCCCGCCACCGAGGCGCACCTCGCCAAGGTGCTCGACCGGAGCCCCCGCGAGGTCGCGGCGGCGCTCCGCGAGCTCGCGGACGAGTACGACGTCCAGCGCCGGGGCTTCGAGCTGCGGCTTGTCGCCGGCGGCTGGCGGTACTACACGCGCGCGGAGTACGCCCCGGCGGTGGAGGCCTTCGTCCTGGACGGGCAGCAGGCCCGGCTCACCCAGGCCGCACTGGAGACCCTCGCGGTGGTGGCGTACCGCCAGCCGGTGAGCCGCAGCCGGGTCTCCGCGGTGCGCGGAGTGAACTGCGACGGCGTGATGCGGACCCTCCTCCAGCGCGGTCTGGTGGAGGAGGCGGGGACGGAACCCGAAACAGGTGCGATCCTGTACAGGACGACGAACTACTTTCTGGAGCGGATGGGCCTGCGAGGCCTGGACGAGCTCCCGGAGCTCGCGCCCTTCCTCCCCGAGGCGGACGCGATCGAAGCCGAGACGCAAGAAGGTGTGCCGTCGTTCGATCCGGACGCACCGGACACTGATGTAGACGACGACAAGACGACGGACATTTGATGCGAAGCAACGGCAACGGCGGCGGCAACAGGAACAGCGGCGGCGGCGGTGGTGGCGGACGCGGTGGCTCCCGCGGCGCCGGCTCCGGCTCCGGCGGTGGTGGCTACCGCGGCGGGAACTCCTCCGGTGGAGGCGGCTACCGCGGTGGCGGCAGCTCCGGCGGCGGCGGTGGCTACCGCGGCGGCTCCTCCTCCGGCGGCGGCTACCAGGGCGGCGGCTCCGGCTCGCGCGACCGGGACCGCGACCGCGACCAGGCGCCCCAGCGCCCCCGCAACCCCCGTCCCGAGGAGCGTCGCTACGACGTGGGCCCCGAGGGCGAGCGCAGTGGCCGCTCCGGCCCCAAGGCCGGCGGCGGCGGTGCCCGTGGGGCAGCCGCGCGCGGCGGCGCCAAGGGCGGTCCGAAGACCTCCAAGACCCCCGGCATCGGCGGGGCCGGCGGCCCGCGCCGCGGCCCGGGCAGCCGCAGCGGCCAGTCCCGTCCCCGCGAGCTGGACGCGCGGATCGAGGAGCGGGTGCGCGACCGGTACGCCGACAAGCCCGTGATCAAGACCCCGAAGACCTTCCCGGGCGCCGAGCAGGAGGGTGAGCGCCTGCAGAAGGTGCTCGCCCGGGCCGGCATGGGCTCGCGCCGCGCGTGCGAGGAGCTCATCGAGCAGGCCCGCGTCGAGGTCAACGGCGAGATCGTGCTGGAGCAGGGCAAGCGCGTCCAGCCGAAGGACGAGATCAAGGTGGACGGCCTGACCGTCGCCACCCAGTCGTACCTGTTCTTCGCGCTGAACAAGCCGGCCGGCGTGGTCTCCACCATGGAGGACCCGGACGGCCGCCAGTGCCTGGGCGACTACGTCACCAACCGCGAGACGCGGCTCTTCCACGTCGGCCGGCTCGACACCGAGACCGAGGGCATCATCCTCCTCACCAACCACGGTGAGCTGGCCCACCGCCTCACGCACCCGAAGTACGGCGTGAAGAAGACCTACGTCGCCGCGATCACCGGCCCGCTGCCGCGGGACATCGGCAAGCGCCTCAAGGACGGCATCGAGCTGGAGGACGGCTACGCCCGTGCCGACCACTTCCGCGTCGTCGACCAGGTCGGCAAGAACTACCTGGTCGAGGTGACCCTCCACGAGGGCCGCAAGCACATCGTGCGCCGGATGCTGGCCGAGGCCGGCTTCCCGGTCGAGAAGCTGGTCCGGACCTCCTTCGGCCCGATCGAGCTCGGCGACCAGAAGTCGGGCTGGCTGCGCCGCCTGACCAACACCGAGGTCGGCATGCTGATGGGCGAGGTCGGCCTGTAGTGCCGTAGCTCTTCCCCTGCCGGATCCCGCGAAGCCCGCGGCGCCCTCGAGGCGCCGCGGGCTTCTGCCTTGTCCGGGGCTGCGTTCTCTGTTTATAGTCTTCCTGACCATAAAGGGGGTGCCGGCTAGGGCTGGTGGACCTGGGCCCACGGGGGTGGACCAGGAACCGCCAACGCCCTGCCGGTGCGCCGAGCTGCTTCCGGAGTGCCGATGAACCCCGTGCCCGCGTACGACCCCGCCGCCTTCGAGCCGTTCGCGGTGACCGTCGACCTGGCCGTGTTCACCGTGCGCGGCGGCGCCCTGCACGTGCTGCTGATCCGGCGCGGGCAGCAGCCGTACGAAGGAGCCTGGGCGCTGCCCGGCGGCTTCGTGCTGCCCCGGGAGTCCGCCGAGGCCGCGGCCCGGCGGGAGCTCGCCGAGGAGACCGGGCTGGCGGACGCCGTGGTGGCCGGGCTGCACCTGGAGCAGCTGCGCACCTACAGCGAGCCGGACCGGGACCCGAGGATGCGGGTGGTCTCGGTGGCCTTCACCGCGCTGGTGCCGGACATGCCGGAGCCGGCCGCGGAGGGCGGCGGGGACGCGGCACAGGCCCGCTGGGTGCCGGTGGGCGAGGCCGCGGACCTGGCCTTCGACCACGCCGTGATCCTGGCGGATGCCCGCTCCCGGATCGGCGCCAAGCTCGAGTACACCTGCCTGGCCACCGCCTTCTGCCCGCCCGAGTTCACCCTGGGCGAGCTCCAGGCCGTCTACGAGACCGTCTGGTCCACCCCGCTCGACCGGCCGAACTTCCGCCGCAAGGTGCTCGCCACGCCGGGCTTCGTCGAGCCCGTGCCGGGCGCGGCCCGGCTGACCGGCGGCCGGGGCAAGCCCGCCGCGCTCTACAAGGCCGGCTCTGCCACCGCCCTCCACCCACCGCTGCTCCGCCCGGAAGGAAACCCGAGATGACCACCCCGACCAAGCGCGCCGCGACCGGCGCCCTCATCGGCCTGGCGCTGGGCGACGCGCTCGGCTTCCCGACCGAGTTCCACGACGTCCCGTCGATCCTGGCCAAGTGCGGCCCCTGGCGGGAGATGCGGCTGCCGCGCCCGGCGATCGTCACCGACGACACGCAGATGACCCTGGCCCTGGCACGGGGCATCCGGACGGCTCTGGACCACGGCCGGATCGCTCCGCTCCGGCTGGCCGGGCCGGTTCGGGAGGAGTTCGTCGACTGGTACCACTCCCCGGAGAACAACCGGGCGCCCGGCAACACCTGCCTGCGGGCGTGCAGTCTGCTGAACGACCCGGAGCGGGACTGGCGGGACGCCAGCCAGACCGGCTCCAAGGGGTGCGGGGCGAACATGCGGGTGGTGCCGGTGGGCCTGGTGCCGGGCTGGACCGAGGACGAGCGGGCGGGCGCGGCCCAGCTCCAGTCGGCGCTGACCCACGGTCACCCGACGGCGCTGGCGGCCTCCGACCTCACGGCGCACGCCGTGTTCCTGCTCGCGCAGGGCGTGGAGGTGACCGGCCTGGTCGGCCGGCTGCGCTCGTACGCCCTGCGGCAGCGCACCCGCTACCACGAGCTGTGGCTGGGCGACCTGTGGATGCACACCGCCTCCGACGCCTCCCCGGAGTCCTTTATCGCCCGCGGCTGGGACGACTGCCTGGCCGTCCTGGACCGGCTGGCGGCGGCCCTGCGCGCCCCGGCCCCGGAACTGGACCCCTGCCTGGCCACGGGCGAGGGCTGGATCGCCGAGGAAGCCCTGGCCACCGCCCTGCACTGCTTCCTGCTCTTCCCGCAGGACCCGCTGACGGCACTGCGCCGGGCCGCCTGCACGGCGGGCGACTCGGACTCGATCGCCTGCCTGACCGGCGCCTTCGCCGGAGCCCACCTGGGCGCGGACATCTGGCCCCGCGACTGGGAGGGCCGCATCGAGTACCGGGACGAACTCCTGGCGTTCGGCGCGCTCTGGGACGCCTGAGCCCGGCCGGTCAGAGCGCCGAGCTGCGGCGGGTGCGGAGGAGGAAGTCCGCCACGCGGGCGTGGTCCGGGGTTTCGGGGAGGGGGGTGAGGGTGAGGGCCGCTTCGGTTTCGGTGGTCAGGCGGGTCATCCAGGCGTCGACCTCCTGCCAGCTGCGTTCGCCGCGCCGGACGGCCAGCAGGGCCTCGCGGTGCGGGCCCGCGTCGATCGTCAGACGGCCGGTGCGGAGCAGGTCGCGGCAGGAGATCAGCAGGCGGAGCAGGTGCATCGCGTGCTTCCAGCGCGGGGCGCCGTGGATGCGGACGTCGGCTTCCAGCTTGCCGCGCTGAGCGAGGGCGTAGCGGGTGAAGGAGATGTGGGCGCGGCGGGAGAGGAACGCCTCGCGGAGGGAGAGGAGTTCCTCGCCCACCGGGGTCAGCCGGTCCACCAGCGGGGAGTGCAGGCACTCCAGGATGTTCGGGTTGGCCTTCAGGGCCAGCTCGAGGAAGCGTTCCAGCTCCCAGGAGAACTGTTCCGGCAGGGGGCCCTCGACATGGGTGGGGGGCTTCTCGAAGCTCCAGAACAGCGGCGTCGGGGCGAGGTAGACACCGCGCCGGTCGGTGTCGCTCGCCTCCGTCGCCAGTCCGAACGCCCGCGAACCCATCACGCATGCGTAGACCGTGTGGTCCGTTATGAGCGTCTGATCGTTCATCGGGGGAGCGTAGGCCGAGGGGCGCGGGCTACGCGAGCGTGATTTTGTCGCCCGAGACCGTGATCTTGCGCGCCGGCAGCGGCCGGGTGGCCGGGCCGTGCGCCACGGCGCCGTCCGTCACCTTGAACTTGCTGCCGTGGCAGGGGCAGTCGATGGTGCCGTTCGCGACCTTGGCGACCGTGCAGCCCTGGTGCGTGCAGATCGCCGAGAAGGCCTTGAAGGTGCCCGCCTCGGGCTGGGTGACGACCACCTTCTCCTCCTTGAAGATGGTGCCGCCGCCCACCGGGACATCCGCCGTCGTGGTCAGCGGCATCCCGCCGGACGGGGGCGCCGCGGGCTCGGTGCCGAGTGCGGGCTGCTTCGCCTCGCCGCAGGCGGTGAGCGCACCGCCCGCCAGGGCGGCGGCGCCCGCCGCGAGAACCGTGCGGCGGGCCGTGCGCGTGGGGTCGCTCATCGGGATCTCCTCGGTCGTGTCCGAAGTGGCGTGTCCGGAGGTGGCGTGTCCGGAAGTGGCGAGGAGCATCCTGGCCTGGGGCGGGCCGCGGGGGACTCCGGCGCGCCGGGGCGGCCGGCCGCCGGCTCAGTCGCCCGGGTTCCAGGGGGCCAGCACCGCCGGGCTGCCCGGCGTACGGACGACCTCCCAGATCCGGGCCACGGCCGCCCGGTCGACCGGGCCGTGCAGGTGCGGGTAGCGGGCGCCGGATTCACCCTCCCGGCTGACCTCCGAGGTCAGGGCCCGCTCGTCGAGCTCCACGGCGAGCAGGGTGCCCGGCGTGTCGCGGTAGTGGGCGTCCGCGATCGCGAGGACGGTCGGGCGGTCCGCCGAACAGTGCACGAATCCCTCGGAGTCGAGGGAGGGCGGAGCGTAGGGCAGGTCCGGTTCCGCGGACCAGTCGGCGAGGGAAACGACATGGAAGATCATGCCGCTTGTTGTAGCGCACCCTGCCCCGGCGATCTCCGCCAAGTAGCGACATGAGGCGGTTTGGGGGAAATTGTCCGTGTCTCGAGCCGGGCAGGCCCCGGTGCCGCCCGGCCCCTCTTCGAAAGGCATGACCATGGCGGGAAATGACCTCGGCTCCCTTCTCGGAGGCCTCCTCGGCGGCGGCCAGAGCGGCGGAGGCGGCGGGGGCAACATCCTCGGTGCGCTGCTCGGCCAGCTGATGGGCGGCGCAGGCGGAGGAGCCGGCGGCGCCGCCGGTGCGCAGGCGGCGGCCGGGAACGGGAACCCGCTCGGCGGACTGCTGGACATGCTGAACAGGTCCGGCCTCGTCGACCAGGCCCAGTCCTGGGTCGGCACCGGCGAGAACCAGCCGGTCAGCGGCGCGCAGATCAAGGAGGCGCTGCCCGGCGACACCCTGCAGAAGGTCGCCGAAGAGGCCGGCGTCAGCCCCGACCAGGCCGCCGACCAGATCGCCCAGACCCTGCCGCAGGCCGTGGACAAGCTGACCCCCGACGGCCAGGTGCCCAGCGGTTCGCTCGAGGACATCATCCGGCAGCAGAAGCTCTGAGCCCCCGGACACCCCCCAGTCACCGGTGCCGATGACGTCACCGGGAACCGAGGACCCGGCCTCCGTCCCGAAGGGCGGGCGCCGGGTCCTTCCGGTCGTACGGGATGACTACCCTGAGTGGCATCCAGAGCACCGCCGCCCGGCGTGTGCCACCACCACCGAGGAGCGCCCCGAGTGAGAACCGCCGTCGTCATCGGAACCGGCCTGATCGGTACCTCCGCGGCGCTCGCCCTGGCCGGCCGGGGGATCACCGTCCACCTGGAGGACCACGACCCGTCCCAGGCCCGCACCGCCGCCGCACTCGGCGCCGGCACCGACGCACCGCCCGCCGGCCCGGTCGACCTCGCCGTCATCGCCGTGCCCCCGGCCCATGTGGCCGCCACCCTGGCCGAGGCCATCGGCCGCGGCCTGGCCCGCGCCTACGTGGACGTGGCCAGCGTCAAGGGCGGACCGCGGCGGGAGCTCGAAGCGCAGGGCGTGGACGTCTCCGCCTACATCGGTACACATCCGATGGCCGGCAAGGAGCAGTCCGGCCCGCTGGCCGCGACGGCCGACCTCTTCGAGGGCCGGCCCTGGGTGCTCACCCCCACCCGCGACACCGGCCACGAGGTGCTCAACCTCGCCCTGGAACTGGTCGCGCTGTGCCGGGCGGTCCCGGTGGTGATGGACGCCGACGCGCACGACAAGGCCGTCGCGCTGGTCTCGCACACCCCGCAGCTGGTGTCCTCCATGGTCGCGGCCCGGCTGGAGGAGGCCGACGAAACCGCCGTCCGGCTCTGCGGGCAGGGCATCAGGGACGTCACCCGGATCGCCGCCTCCGACCCCCGGATGTGGGTGGAGATCCTCTCCGCCAACCCGGGCCCGGTCGCCGACGTGCTGTCCGGCATCGCCGCCGACCTGGAGGAGACCGTGCAGGCGCTGCGCGGCCTGCAGTCGGCGGACGAGGCCAAGCGGCAGGACGGCGCGGCCGGCATCGAGGACGTGCTGCGCCGCGGCAACGCCGGCCGCGACCGGGTCCCCGGCAAGCACGGTGCCGCGCCCGCCGTGTACGAGACGGTGGCCGTGTTCATCAGCGACAAGCCGGGCGAGCTGGCCCGGATCTTCGCGGACGCCGGCCGGGCCGGGGTCAATGTCGAGGACGTCCGGATCGAGCACGCCACCGGCCAGCAGGCCGGCCTGGTGCAGCTGATGGTCGAGCCCCGGGCGGTGCCCGTGCTCACCGCCGAGCTGCGCGAACGGGGCTGGGCGCTGCGGCAGCAGTAGGGCCGCAGGAGCCGCCGCAGCGGGGCGGTCGCGGAGGCGGGGCCGACCACCGCTGCCGCCCGGTAACCTTGGAGAGGGGCGCTTTGGCGCGCCCGGACAACGTACGCGCAATCAGGAAGGTGCCCGCCCCGTGGAAACCGCCGCTCCGTCTGCTGTGATCGTCGCCATCGACGGTCCGTCCGGCACGGGCAAGTCCAGCACCTCCAAGGCCGTGGCCGCCAAGCTCGGGCTGCGCTACCTGGACACCGGGGCCCAGTACCGGGCGATCACCTGGTGGATGATCGGCAACGGGGTGGACGTCGACGACCCGCACGCCGTGGCGGTCGCCGCGGGCAAGCCGACCATCGTGTCCGGCACCGACCCGGCCGCGCCCACCATCACCGTGGACGGCCTCGACGCCTCCGGCCCCATCCGCACCCAGGAGGTCACCTCCAAGGTGAGCGCCGTGAGTGCCGTACCCGAAGTCCGCACCCTCATCACCGAGCTCCAGCGCACCATCGCCGCCGGGACGGACGGCGGGATCGTGGTCGAGGGCCGGGACATCGGCACCACCGTGCTGCCCGACGCCGACCTGAAGATCTTCCTGACCGCCTCCCCGGAGGCCCGCGCGGCCCGCCGCAGCGGCGAGCTCAAGGGCAAGGAGGCCGCCGACCTGGCGGCCACTCGGGAAGCCCTCGTCAAGCGGGACGCCGCCGACTCCGGCCGGAAGACCTCCCCGCTGGCCAAGGCCGGGGACGCCGTCGAGGTCGACACCACCGAGCTCACCCTGGACCAGGTCATCGAGTGCGTGGTGACCCTCGTCGAGGAGAAGCGGGCGGAGAAGCAGGCGGCGGCCGGATGACCGAAACGCCCTCCCTCAAGGGTGCGGCGATCGGGCGGCGGATCGGCATCGGGCTCATGTACGGGCTGTGGAAGCCCCGCGTGCTCGGCGCCTGGAAGGTGCCGGCCGCCGGGCCGGTCATACTTGCGGTGAACCACTCCCACAACATCGACGGCCCCATGCTCATGGGGACCGCGCCCCGGCCCGTGCACTTCCTGATCAAAAAGGAAGCGTTCGTGGGACCGCTCGGCCCCTTCCTCGAAGGGATCGGGCAGGTCAAGGTCGACCGGACCGGCACCGACCGGACCGCCGTCACCCGCGCCCTCGGCGTGCTGGCGGACGGCGGGGTCCTCGGGATATTTCCCGAGGGCACCCGGGGCGAGGGCGACTTCGCCTCGCTGCGGGCCGGCCTCGCCTACTTCGCCGTACGCTCCGGGGCCGCCATCGTCCCGGTCGCCGTACTGGGCAGCAGCGAACGCCCCGGCCGGCTGGTCAGGGCGCTGCCGCCGCTCAAGAGCCGTATGGACATCGTCTTCGGCGATGCCTTCCAGGCCGGGGACGGCAGCGGGCGACGGACCCGCACCGCCCTGGACGAGGCCACCGTACGGATCCAGGACCGTCTGACCGCCCACCTGGCGGACGCCAGGCGCCTCACCGGGCGCTAGGCCAGACTTGAACCAGTAGTGGACCGGCGCAGCCGCGCGGGTGCCACCGATCACCACGAACGACGAGGAACGGACTTCATGAACGACCAGCACGACCACGGAGCGCTTGGCGACGCCGAGTACGCGGAGTTCATGGAGCTCGCGGCGGAAGAGGGCTTCGACATCGAGGACGTCGAGGGCGCCATCGAGGAGGCGGGCCACGGCCCGCTCCCCGTCCTCGCCGTCGTCGGCCGGCCGAACGTCGGCAAGTCGACCCTGGTGAACCGGATCATCGGCCGTCGTGAGGCGGTCGTCGAGGACAAGCCCGGCGTCACCCGGGACCGCGTGACCTACGAGGCCGAATGGGCCGGCCGCCGCTTCAAGGTGGTCGACACCGGCGGCTGGGAGCAGGACGTCCTCGGGATCGACGCCTCCGTCGCCGCCCAGGCCGAGTTCGCCATCGAGGCCGCCGACGCCGTGGTCTTCGTGGTGGACGCCAAGGTCGGCGCCACCGACACCGACGAGGCCGTCGTCCGGCTGCTGCGCCGGGCCGGCAAGCCGGTCGTGCTGTGCGCCAACAAGGTCGACGGCCAGTCCGGCGAGTCCGACGCCTCCATGCTGTGGTCTCTGGGCCTCGGCGAGCCCTTCCCGGTCTCGGCGCTGCACGGCCGCGGCACCGGCGACCTGCTGGACCAGGTCCTCACCTCGCTGCCCGAGGCCCCCGCGCAGACCTTCGGCGGGACCGCGCTCGGCGGCCCGCGCCGGATCGCCCTCATCGGCCGTCCGAACGTCGGCAAGTCCTCGCTGCTCAACAAGGTCGCGAAGGAGGAGCGGGTCGTCGTCAACGAGCTGGCCGGCACCACCCGCGACCCGGTCGACGAGCTGATCGAGCTGGGCGGGGTCACCTGGAAGTTCGTGGACACCGCGGGCATCCGCAAGAAGGTCCACCTCCAGCAGGGCGCCGACTACTACGCCTCGCTGCGCACGGCCGCCGCCGTGGAGAAGGCGGAGGTCGCGGTCATCCTGATCGACACCACCGAGAGCATCAGTGTCCAGGACCAGCGCATCATCACCATGGCGGTCGAGGCCGGCCGCGCGATCGTGATCGCCTACAACAAGTGGGACGAGCTCGACGAGGAGCGCCGCTACTACCTCGAGCGCGAGATCGAGACCGAGATGCAGCAGGTGGCCTGGGCGCCCCGGGTGAACGTCTCGGCGCTCACCGGCCGCCACATGGAGAAGCTGGTCCCGGCCATCGAGACGGCGCTGGCGGGGTGGGAGACCCGCGTCCCGACCGGCCGGCTGAACGCCTTCCTCGGTGAGATCGTCGCCGCCCACCCGCACCCGATCCGCGGCGGCAAGCAGCCGCGCATCCTGTTCGGCACCCAGGCGGGCACCAAGCCGCCGCGGTTCGTGCTGTTCGCCTCCGGCTTCCTGGAGCACGGCTACCGCCGCTTCGTGGAGCGCCGCCTGCGCGAGGAGTTCGGTTTTGAAGGCACCCCGATCCATATGTCGGTGCGGGTGCGCGAGAAGCGCGGCGCCAAGAAGAAGTAGCTGCGCGGGGGTTCAGTAGCCCCGGCGCGGAGCGGGCGGCAGGGCCGCCGGGATGTGGTGCATCCCGGTCTGGTGCTGCCGCCCGTTGCCGTATCCGGTGGTGCCGGCTGTGCCGGCGTAGGTCGGCTGGGGGGTGTAGGAGGCGGGCCAGGGCTCGGTCTGCCATGCGGAACCGTTCCAGCCGCCGACTCCGCTGTGGCCGCTGCCGTACGGGCTCTGCTGGCCGGCGGAGGAGCCGTACCCGAACGCCGTGAACCCGATGTCCTCCTCGCCCGTCCGGTCGTACGGCAGGGTCCGGAAGGCCAGCAGGTACTCCGAATACAGCGCGTCGTAGATCGGGGTCTGCGAGGCGCTGTGCGTCCGCATCGGGGGGATGTGGGGGTCGTATGAATGCACGTATCTGCCAACGAACCCGAGGCGCTGCGGATGCGGGCGGGCGGCAGAAACAGGCCAAGAAAACGCCCAAAAACACAGATCGCCGGGGGTGTGTGGACGAAACCACACACCCCCGGCGCACGCCGTGCCCCGAACCGTCAGGTGCCGGCGAGGGGCATGGAGGCGGACACCAGCTTCCCGGCGGCTGCGGCCTTGTCCAGCGCGTCGCGGAGCAGGTCTTCGCGGGGCTGCTGGCCGATGGAGCCGACCGGGGCAGCGTAGATCAGGACGCGCTGGGTGCGGTTGACGGCGGCCCGCCAGCCGTCGGTGACGGACAGCGCCTGGTGGGCCTGCCACCAGGCGACCTGGCCGCTGCCCGGGCTACCCGGCTGCAGTACGGCGTGCAGCTGGCCGGCCGCCAGCAGGACCGACCAGCCCGCCAGCGGGGAGGGCAGGTCGGCGGTGTTGGTGACCGGGATGAAGCCCTGCTCGATCAGCAGCGGCAGGAAGTCGTCTCCGGGGCCGGTGGTGCCGGGACGGGCGATGGGGGCGGTCGGCTCCACCACCAGGGCGGGGTGCAGCTCACCGCCGATCAGCACCAGCCCGCTGGTGATGCCGAGGACGGCCTGGCCGCCCGGCACCGCCGGCGGGGTGCCGTTGGCGGCGGCGGACGTGCCGGGCGAGTCACCGGTGATGGAGGCGACCGCTCCCTGGAGCTGCTCCTCGGACACGGTCACGACCTGGGAGGGGATGCAGGTCGCGTGGGCGAAGGCGAGGACGGCGGTCTCCTCGCCCACGAACAGCACGGTGCTGGTGCGTTCGCGCTCGGAGTTGCCCGGGGTGCGGCAGGAGGTGCAGTCGTAACTGCCCGGCGCGTTGTCGCCGGCGAGCAGCAGGTCGGCTTCTTCGTCGCCGATCTCGGCGCGTACGTCATCACTGACGTCGAGCATGCGCGGCACGGAGTGACTCCTCGGATAGGCGTGCGCGGCCGGGTGGTTCCCGGCCCGCCGGGCTCAACGGGGGATCGGTGGCCGGGGTAACGCCGGATGAGGGAACGGAATCGAACCGGGCCCCCGAAGGGATGAATGCGCCATGGCGTGTTTTCGTTAAGGTCAACTCCTGGCTGCTTGTGGCGGGTTGATGGCCTTACCTGCCCGTTTCGGTGGGCGCCCGGACGGGTGGAGTACGGTCGGAGCCGGCGGTGGGCCGCGCGGCGGGCCGACGGCCCGCGGCGCGCTGCGTAGCGTGACCCGATGCCCCACCTCCGGATCCGGCGGGCCGTGCAGGCGACCCTCGCCGCGCTGGTGCTCGCCCTGGCGCCCCTGCCGTACTCCCCGGCGGGGTCTCCGGCGGGGGCGGCACCGCCACCGCCGCCGGCGCCCGGTCCGGCCGGATCGGCGGCGGTGGGCTCGCCCGGGGTGATCGGCACCGGGCCGGGGGACTGCGGGCCGGGCCGGCTGTGGCCGTGGGACTGCGTGGCGGACTGCGAGTCCGGCGGCCGGTGGAACATCAACACCGGCAACGGCTTCTACGGCGGACTGCAGTTCCTGCAGCCCACCTGGGAGGACCACGGCGGCCTGCAGTTCGCTGCGCGGGCCGACCTGGCGACCCGGCCGCAGCAGATCCGGGTGGCGGAGGAACTCCTCGGCACGCAGGGGTGGGAGGCCTGGCCGGAATGCTCGAGGCGGTACGGACTGGCCGGCCGGGTGCACGTGGTGCGGCCGGGGGACACCCTGGTGTCGGTCGCCCGCAAGCACCGGGTCAGCGGCGGCTGGCAGGCGCTGTACGCGGCGAACCGACCGGGTATCGGCCCCCGCCCGGATTCCCTCGAGGTGGGCACCTACCTGGCACTACCCCCGTCGGCCCCGGCCGTTCCGCCATCGGATCCGGTGCCACAGCCGCCCCCGCGGCCGGAGCCGTCGCCGGCTGAGGCCATTCAGCCCGTAGCGGCGGCACCTCCGGGGCAACGCGGGGCGACGCGCGCGGTGGATTCTTGAAACCGGGGGACACCGGTGCACACCCTGGCCGCATCGGGCCGGACGGCCCGGTCCGACACCGGTGGTGAGCCACATGCACCTGGGCAGACCCGCGCGTACGGCAGCCTGGGCGGCGGCCGGGCTGCTGCTCCTCCTCGTACCCGCCGCGGCGGGCTGTTCCTCCGACGGGGGCGGGGGCGGGGACGGTGGCGGGCGTACCGCGGCGAGCAGCCCGGCCGCCACCGCCGCCGGGCCCGCCGACCCCGCCCGGGCCCGGGCCGAGATCGAGAAGAACTGGGAGACCTTCTTCGCCGCCGAGACCCCGGCCGCGAAGCGGGCCGAGGTGCTGGAGAACGGCGACGCGATGGCTCCGTTGCTGTCCGGGCTCAGCGCCGACTCCCTCCCCGCCAAGCCCTCCGCCCGGGTGACCGAGGTGGCCTTCACCTCGCCCACCGAAGCCCGGGTGACGTACGACCTGCTCGTCGGCAGCACCCCGGTGCTGCCCGGCATCAAGGGCACGGCCATCCTGCAGGACGGGGTCTGGAAGGTGTCGACCAGGACCGTCTGCGAGCTGGTCGCCCTCAGCGGCAATTCCGCACCGGGCTGCTGACACGGCCGGCCTGCTCACCCGGGCGTGTGTCGAACGCGTTCCGCAGTGTGCCGGGCCGCCTGCCCCTCCGTCCCGCGCCGGCGGGACGGGCCGCGGAGCAGTCGGACCGCGCTGGCAGACTCTGGGCATGCTGGAGACCTCCGCACGACTGCTGCGCCTGCTGTCCCTGTTGCAGGCCCACCGCGAATGGACCGGGGCCGATCTCGCGCAGCGCCTCGGCGTGACCCCGCGTACGGTCCGCCGGGATGTGGACCGGCTGCGCGAGCTCGGCTATCCCGTCAACGCCAGCCCGGGCACCGGCGGCGGCTACTCGCTGGGCGCGGGCGCCGAGCTGCCCCCGCTGCTGCTCGACGACGACGAGGCGGTGGCCGTCGCGGTGGGGCTGCGCACCGCAGCCGGCAACGGGGTGGAGGGGATCGGCGAGGCGTCCGTACGGGCGCTGGCCAAGCTGGAACAGGTACTGCCGGGGCGGCTGCGGCGGCGGGTGTCCACCCTCAACGAGTTCACCGTGCCCATGCTGCGCGGGCCGCAGCGCTCCACGGTCGACGCCTCCGTCCTCACCGAGCTGGCCGCCGTCTGCCGGGACAGCGAGCGGCTCCGGTTCGGATACCGGGACCACGAGGGCGCGGTCACCCGGCGGACCGTGGAGCCGCACCGGCTGGTGTGCAGCGAGCGCCGCTGGTATCTGGTCGGCTGGGATGTGGACCGGGCCGACTGGCGGACCTTCCGGGCCGACCGGATCGAGCCGAGACCGCCGCACGGCCCGCGCTTCACCCCGCGTACCCCGCCGGCCGAGGACCTGGCCGCCTATGTGTCGAAGGGGGTCTCGCAGCGGGCGTACGCCGCCCGGGCGGTGATCCGGCTGCATGTGTCGGCCGAGGAGGCGGGGCAGGAGATCTCCCCGTCGGCCGGGTCGCTGGAGCCGGTGGACGCGCACACCTGCCTGCTGCACACCGGGGCGGCGAGCCTGGACGTGCTGGTCATCCATGTGCTGCTGATGGGCTTCGAGTTCGAGGTGGTGGAGCCGCCGGAACTGGCCGAGCGGATCAGGGACGCCCGGGATCTGCTGATCCGGGCAGCTCACCGGTCTGCGGAGGCTGCGGATGTTGCGGATGCTGCGGAGGCCGGATCAGGAGCTGCTGCTCCGCGTACTGCGGGTGGTGCAGGTCGAAGGCCGGGGACTCGGAGCGGATCCGGGGCAGCGAGGTGAAGTTGTGGCGGGGCGGCGGGCAGCTTGTCGCCCACTCCAGGGAGCGCCCGTAGCCCCACGGGTCGTCCACTTCCACCTTCACGCCGTACCGGTGGGTCTTCCAGACGTTGTAGAGGAACGGCAGCGTGGACAGGCCGAGGAGGAAGGCGCCGATGGTGGAGATCGTGTTGAGCAGGGTGAAGCCGTCGGCCGCCAGGTAGTCGGCATACCGGCGCGGCATGCCCTCGGCGCCCAGCCAGTGCTGCACCAGGAAGGTGGTGTGGAAGCCGATGAAGAGGGTCCAGAAATGGATCTTGCCGAGCCGTTCGTCGAGCAGCTTGCCGGTGAACTTGGGCCACCAGAAGGAGAAGCCGGCGAAGGTCGCGAAGACCACCGTGCCGAACACCGTGTAGTGGAAGTGCGCGACCACGAAGTACGAGTCGGTGACCTGGAAGTCCATCGGCGGGGAGGCCAGGATCACCCCGGTGAGCCCGCCGAGCAGGAAGCTGACCAGGAAGCCGACGGACCACAGCATCGGGGTCTCGAAGGACAGTGATCCCTTCAGCATGGTGCCGGTCCAGTTGAAGAACTTCACCCCGGTCGGCACCGCGATCAGGAAGGACAGCAGGGAGAAGAAGGGCAGCAGCACCGCGCCGGTGGCGAACATGTGGTGCGCCCACACCACCACCGACAGCCCGGTGATCGCCATGGTCGCGGCGACCAGGGTCACGTACCCGAAGATCGGCTTGCGCGAGAAGACCGGCAGGATCTCGGTGATGATCCCGAAGAACGGCAGCGCGATGATGTAGACCTCGGGGTGCCCGAAGAACCAGAACAGGTGCTGCCACAGCAGGGCTCCGCCCCATTGGGGCTGGAAGACCACCGAACCGAACCGGCGGTCGGCCTCCAGGACGAGCAGCGAGGCGGCGAGCACCGGGAACGCGAACAGCACCAGGACCGAGGTGAGGAGCACGTTCCAGGTGAAGATCGGCATCCGGAACATGGTCATGCCGGGCGCCCGCATGCCGATGATCGTGGTGACGAAGTTGACCGCGCCGAGGATGGTGCCGAAGCCGGACAGTGCCAGGCCCATGATCCACATGTCGGCGCCGATGCCGGGGGACCGTTGCAGGCTGTTGAGCGGGGCGTAGGCGGTCCAGCCGAAGCTCGCCGGGCCGGTGGGGGTGAGGAGCGACCCCAGCACGATCAGCCCGCCGAACAGGAACAGCCAGTACGACAGCATGTTCAGCCGGGGGAAGGCCACGTCCGGGGAGCCGATCTGGAGCGGCATGATCTCGTTGGCGAAGCCGGCGAAGGTGGGGGTGGCGAAGAGCAGCAGCATGATCGTGCCGTGCAGGGTGAAGGCCTGGTTGAACTGGTCGTTGGAGATCAGCTGCTGCCCGGGCCGGGCCAGCTCGGCGCGCATCAGCAGGGCCATCAGACCGGCCGCGAGGAAGAATCCGAACGAGGTGACCAGGTAGAGGTGGCCGATCTTCTTGTGATCGGTGGTGGTCAGCCAGTCGACCAGCAGTCGGCCCCGATGCCGGACCGGGGGAGTGGCCGTCTCTGTCGCCGTTGCCATCGCACGATGCTCGCAGTCAGCTCCGGGCAACGGGGCGGGGACGCGCCAGTGAAGAACAAGTGAGGGTTCGGAGTGGGTTGCGGAGGCGGGGTCCTAAGGCGGCTGTAAGGGCGGCTCGAAGGAGGCCCGAAGGAGGCCTGACGGGAATCCCGTGACGGGAATTCAGGCGACCCGGGAAGGAATGCAAAAAAGTGTCTGCGTCGGGCGTGTCGCGCGCTGGAAAACAATTCGAGGGGCGCTCGAATCCGTTGTCACCGCTGCCGCAGCTCGGTCAAAGAGTTGTCGACATTCCGTGACCTAAGCGTGACCCGATTCGGCTGAAAGTATGGGCGTGACGCTGACGCGGGGCCGGACGCGCCGGGGTGGGGTGTGCGTACCGGCCCCGGCGCGGGGTGTCTCGATGTTGTCGGGGGCCGTCAGCCGCCGGCCACCGGCCGGGCCGCGGAATTGCGGGCGGCCCGCTCGGCGTGGGCGGGGCGGCGGCTGCCGGCCGGGGTGAGCGGGGTGCGCTCGGACCGGATGATGTGCGGCCGGACCGTGAGGTGCGCGGTGGGCCGGGGCGCGGGGGAGTGGGCGGCCGTCCGGGCGCCGACCGGGACGGGGGCCGTCGCCGGAGCCGGGGTCTGCCCTGCCGACCGGCCGCGGAGCAGCGTCCGCAGCTCGAAGACCAGGGCCTCCATACGGGCGATGAGCGGCTCGAACCAGGGCAGGGCGAGCAGGATCAGCAGGCCCGCGGCCCAGCCGAGCAGCACGTCGCTGACCCAGTGGGTGCCCAGGTAGACCGTGGTGGCACCGACGCTCAGCGCGACCACGGCGGACAGCACCGACAGGTTCCGCCGGGTGCGCACCGTGGACGCCAGGTAGGCGAGGATGCCCCAGGTCACCACGGCGTTGGCGGTGTGACCGGAAGGGAATATATCGCCGCCGGCGAAGAGTTCGGCGGATCCGATCTGGGTGGCGTAGTGCGGACCGAGCCGGCCCAGACCGAGCTTCACGGCGCCCACGGTGACGTTGAGCAGCAGCACCGCGACGCCGAGGGTGAGCAGCGGGCGCAGGGTGTGCTGCCGCCAGGAGCGCCAGCCGAGCCAGGCGGCGACCATGACCGCGGTGGGTCCGCGCTGGCCGAGCACGACCAGGTAGTCGAGGAAGGCGTGCAGCTCCGGCCACTGCTCGTAGGGCCGCCAGAACATGACCTGCCAGTCCAGCCGGACCAGCCAGGAAGTGGTCAGGACGGCCACCACGATGGCCAGATAGAACACGAGGGTCGAAGCGAAGAGCACCACACGGTGCCGGCTCATCTGCGGCGTCTGCAGATGAGCCGGTCGTTCGGGTTCACGGTCCAGGCGGGCGAACAGCCGCTCCAGACGGGTGAATGATGGGTCGGTACGCACTCAATCGACGTTACCGCGCGCGCGTGGGCCACCCGGTCGAATCACGGGGTTTGTGATGACCATGTGATGTGGAGTAGGTCTCAGTCGGAGCTTTATTCCGGGTAATCCGGCATTGCCTTCGGTGAAGTCGTCCCACCACGTTCGGCAATTGCTCCGAATCCTTACCCGCGCTTTATGGCGATGTGTCAATTCGCCGCCGGAATTCGGAATTCCGCTATGGTGGCCCGGACCCGTTCAGCCAGAACGCCCCGTACACCGCCGCCCCCACGGCCGCCGCGCCCAGCACCGCCGCCGCCCGGCCGGTCCTCCACCGGCTCAGCGCCACGGCCACGGGCAGCAGCAGCGGGAACGCCGGCAGCAGCAGCCGCGGCTTCGACCCGAAGTACCCCGAGGCGCACAGCGCCAGCGCCACCACGATCCCGCAGTACACCAGCAGTGCCACCGGCTGCCGCTGCCGTACGCACAGCCCGTACAACCACAGCACCAGCAGCACCCCCGCGATCAGGCCCACCCCGGCCGGCCAGGCCGAGGACCCGAGCCGGCCGCCGATGAACCGGGCGAAGGCGAGCCCGCCGTCGAAGCCGTTGCCCCAGCCGCCTTGCACCCGCAGATAGCCGAACAGTCCCTCGCCGGTGCGCGCCCCCACCCACAGCACGTACGCCGCCGCGCCCGCCGGAGCCAGCAGTGCGCCCACCGCCGTACGCCAGGACGCCTCCCCGCGCCGCCGGGCGAGGACCGCCGCCACCCACAGCGCGGCCACCACCGCGGCCCCCACCGGCCGGGTCAGCCCGGCGCCCGCCGCGAGCAGGCCCGCCGTGATCCAGTGCCCGCGCAGCACCCCGTACAGCGACCAGGCCGCCAGCGCAGTGAACAGCGCCTCGCTGTAGGCCATCGACTGCACGATGCCCACTGGCAGCGCCGCCCAGGCCGCCGCCGCGCACACCCCGGCCCGCCGGCCGTACAGCAGATCGGCCACGGCGAAGATGCCCCAGGCCGCGGCGAGCCCCGCCAGCGCCGACACCACCAGTCCGGCCGACCCGTAACCGAGCCCGGTCACGGCCGCGATCAGCCGCTCCAGCCAGGGCAGCAGCGGGAAGAAGGCCAGGTTCGAGTGGACGTCCCCGTTCGGGAGCGCGATCTCGTACCCGTATCCCTCGGCGGCGATCCGTGCGTACCAGAGCGAGTCCCAGCGGGCCGAGAGCAGGGTGTGCGGACTGCTGTCCGCCACCGCCCCCCATCCGGCGAGCACGGCGAGTCCGAGCAGCCGGACCGCCGCGAAGGCGAGGAGTGCGGGGGCGGCGCGGCGCAGGGCAAGATCTTTCACGGGCATGATTATCGGTGGCGGCGGCCCGCGGACGCGGACGCGGCTGGTCACGGCCCGTGGTTCTGCCCGGCCGTGACCCCCGGTCGGGCAGAACCACGGGCCGTGATCGGGCGTGTACACGGGGGGAGGCGAGTGGCGTACGCCACACCCCGGCGGCCGTCGGGGTGAGAGCTTGACCACGTGCTGCATGTCCGAACTCGCGTACGCTGGCGGTTCACTCGCGTGTCGATGCCGGGCCCCGCCAAGTCAAGCCGCTCACCCGCGGCACATCAACGCTGGTCCGCCGAGTGCGAGGGATCACCTGGGAGGTACATGCATGTCGGGGACGAACACGGCCGGCCGCAACCGGACCCCTTCCCCCTGGCAATCGTGGCAGTGGCTCTGCGCTGCCCGGGGCGGCGCCAATCGCTGGGTCGTCCTGGCCGTGCTGTGCGTCAGCCTGGTCCTCGTCGCGCTCGACGCGACGATCCTGCACGTCGCCGTCCCCTCCGTCACCGAGGACCTGCGCCCCGGCTCCATCGAGCTGCTGTGGATCGTCGACGCGTACCCCCTGGTGTGCGCCTCGCTGCTGATCCTCTTCGGCACCCTCGGCGACCGCGTCGGGCGACGCCGGATCCTGCTGCTCGGCTACGGGCTGTTCGGCATGGCCTCCGCGATCGCGGCGCTGGCCGACAACGCGCAGGTACTGATCGCTGCCCGGGCGCTGCTCGGCATCGGCGGTGCCATGATCATGCCAGCCACCCTGTCGATCCTGCGCCAGGTTTTTCCCGACCGGCGTGAGCGGGCCCTGGCCATCGGCATCTGGACGGCCGTCGCCGCGGTCGGCGCGGCCAGCGGACCCGTCCTCGGCGGCTTCCTGGTGCAGCACTTCTGGTGGGGTTCCGTCTTCCTCATCAACATCCCGCTGATGATCCTGATCCTGCCGCTCGGCCGCCTGCTGCTGCCGGAATCGCGGGGCGCGGCGGACGGCCCGTGGGACGTGGTCGGCGCGCTGATGGCGGCGGCCGGTGTGCTGGCCGTGGTGCTCGGCGTCAAGCGGGCCGGCGCCGACCAGAGCTTCCTCGACGCCATGGCCTTCGGGCCGCTGCTGCTGGGGGCGGTGCTGCTGGTGCTGTTCGTACGGCGGCAGAAACGGCGCGCGCACCCGCTGATCGACATGCGGCTGTTCTCCCGGGCCGCCTTCACCACCTCGGTGGGCTGCATCGTGCTGGCCATGCTGGCGCTGGTCGGCCTGGAACTGATCGCCGTCCAGTACCTGCAACTGGTGCTGAACCTGTCCCCGCTGGAGACCGGCCTGCGGCTGCTGCCGCTCACCTTCGCCGCGATGGCGGCGGGCGGCACCGGCTCCTACACCCTGAACCGCATCGGCCCGCGGGCCATGGTCTCGCTGGGCTTCGTGCTGACCGCGCTGGCCGTGCTGCTGCTGACCCTGATGGGACAGCACGACCGGCCGCTGCTGCTGACCGCGGGGTTCGTGCTGCTCGGCTTCGGACTGCAGACCACCCTGTTCGCGGCGTACGAGTCGATGCTCAGCGAGGCCCCGGCGGAGGCGGCGGGCGGCGCGGCGGCCATCGGCGAGACCTCGTACCAGCTGGGCGCGGGCATGGGCATCGCGCTGCTCGGCAGCGTCATGAACGCCGCCTATGCGCCAGGCCTGGCGGATGTGCCGGGGGTCTCGGCGGCCGATTCGGCGGGGGCGGTGAACTCGCTGGGCGAGGCGTACCAGATCGCGGCGGGGCTGGGCGGTCCGGCGGGCGAGGCGCTGTACGCGGCGGCCCGGAACTCGTTCGTGACCGGGCTGCATGTCACGCTGCTGGTGAGCGCGGCGCTGCTGGCGGCGGGAGCGGTGATGGCGCTGAAGCTGCCGAAGACCATGGAGTGCCAGGAGGCCACCGAAGCCGACCTGGACCCGGCGACCCAGGCCCTGGCCCCGGCCCAGCCGGTGCCGGCCGGCCTCATCCCGTCCCCGGCAAAGCCGGACCGCGCCCTCGACGGCCGCCCGGCCTGACGGCCGCCCGGGGCTGGAGTTGCCTGCGGCACGGCTGGAAATGCCGGGCTGGACGGGGTGATCGCAGGGGGTTAGCGTCGGCGGCGCGGGGAAGCCCGCGCTGCTGGATTCCCGACTCCGCCGGAGGCAACCCGTGTTCGTGCCCACCGACCCCCTCGGACTCGACGAGCTGCTCGGCCCCGAGGACCTCGCCATCCGCGACACCGTGCGCGGCTGGGCCGCCGACCGGGTACTGCCGCACATCGCCGAGTGGTACGAGAACGGGGAACTGCCCATCCGGGAACTCGCCCGGGAACTGGGTTCGCTCGGTGCGCTCGGCATGTCCCTGGAGGGGTACGGCTGCGCGGGCGCGAGCGCCGTGCAGTACGGGCTGGCCTGCCTGGAGCTGGAGGCCGCGGACTCCGGGATCCGCTCGCTGGTCTCCGTACAGGGCTCGCTCGCCATGTACGCGATCCACCGCTTCGGCTCCGAGGAGCAGAAGCAGCGCTGGCTGCCCGGCATGGCCGCCGGCGAGCTCATCGGCTGCTTCGGACTGACCGAGCCGGACGTCGGCTCCGACCCCGCCGCCATGCGCACCCACGCCAAGCGCGACGGCACCGACTGGGTGCTGACCGGCCGCAAGATGTGGATCACCAACGGGTCGGTGGCCTCGGTCGCGGTGGTCTGGGCGCAGACCGACGAGGGCATCCGCGGGTTCGCCGTCCCCACCGACACCGCAGGCTTCTCGGCCCCCGAGATCAAGCACAAGTGGTCCCTGCGGGCCAGCGTCACCAGCGAGCTCGTCCTGGACGAGGTGCGACTGCCGGCCGATGCCGTCCTGCCGGGGGTCACCGGCCTCAAGGGCCCGCTCGGCTGTCTCAGCCACGCCCGGTACGGGATCGTCTGGGGTTCCATGGGCGCGGCGCGCGCCAGTTTCGAGGCCGCGCTCGACTACGCGCGGACGCGGGAGCAGTTCGGGAGGCCCATCGGTGGCTTCCAGCTCACCCAGGCCAAGCTCGCCGACATGGCGCTGGAACTGCACAAGGGGATCCTGCTCGCCCACCACCTGGGGCGCCGGATGGACGCCGGGAGCCTGCGGCCGGAGCAGATCAGCTTCGGCAAGCTCAACAACGTCCGCGAGGCCATCGAGATCTGCCGCACCGCGCGCACGATCCTCGGTGCCAACGGGATCAGCCTCGAATACCCCGTCATGCGGCACGCGACCAACCTCGAATCGGTCCTCACCTACGAGGGCACCGTCGAGATGCACCAGTTGGTGCTGGGCAAGGCGCTCACCGGGCTCGACGCCTTCCGGTAGACCGGTGGAACCGGTGAGTGCCCTGCTCAGCTCTGGTTGAAGAAGCCGTCGGCGGCGCGGGTGCCCGCCTCGCCGTTGACGATCTGGGTGTCGGCCGGGGTCAGCAGGAAGACCCTGGTCGCCACCCGCTCGATCGAGCCGCGCAAGCCGAAGGTCAGGCCGGCCGCGAAGTCGACCACGCGCTTCGCGTCGGCCGGGTCCATCGAGGACAGGTTCACGATGACCGGAACGCCCTCGCGGAACAGCTCGCCGATGCCCCGAGCGTCACGGAACCCGTCCGGGGTGACCGTGGCGATCCGCCGGCCGTGCTCGACGGCGGACTCCGACGCCACCTTCACCCGGGGGTCGGTGACCCACTGGTCGCCGGCGTGCGGGCCCTGCGGTGCCTCCGCGTACTCGTCGTCGTAGTAACGCTCGTCGTCGCTGTCCTCTACGAGACCCAGCCAGGCACTCGCCTTGCGCACCGAACCCATGGACGCCTCCTTTCACCGCGGCTGTCGTCTGTCTTCATCTCCGCAATCCCTATGGTCGTCCATGATGCTGACAACGCGCCAAGTGGATAGCCGCCGCGCAGGGGTTTCGTGACGGTACTGGTGCAGAACATCCGGTGCACGCTCAAGGTTCTCGGGAGCTACCACTGCTGACTGAGTGAAAATACGACCACTGCCTCTGTCCGGGTGACCTCAGGGGACGTACGGGTGAAGGCCGTGGCTGGGTACGATGCCCCGCACGCAAGCAGATGACACACGGGGGATCCACTTTTGTTCGGCATCGTCAGACCATGCACGCACCGGCTCGGCGAGCGGTTCACGGCGGAGTGGACGGCCCATCTCTGCGGACTCTGCCTGGCACTTCGAGGGGAGCACGGGCAGGCCTCCAGGATCGTCACCAATTACGACGGGCTGCTGGTCTCGGTCTTGACGGAGGCTCAGTCCGGACCGGTGGCGGGCACCCGGCGCACCGCGGGCCCCTGCCCGCTGCGCGGCATGCGCACCGCACCCGTGGCCAACGGCGAGGGCGCCCGGCTCGCGGCGGCCGTCTCGCTGGTGCTGGCCTCGGCGAAGATACGTGACCACGTGGCGGACCGGGACGGCCTGTTGGCGCGGGCACCGATCGCGGCTGCCGCGCGCCGGGTGGCCCGCGGCTGGGACCGGGCCGGTGCCCGGACCGGGGCCGCGCTCGGCTTCGACACCGCCGTGCTCGTCGACGCGGTGGACCGGCAGGCGGGCATCGAGGCGCTGGCCGGCCCCGGCACACCCCTGCTGGCGGTGACGGAGCCGACCGAGACCGCGACGGCCGCCGCCTTCGCCCATACCGCGACCCTGGCCGGACGGCCGGACAACGCCCCCGCACTCGCCGAGGCGGGCCGCTACTTCGGGCGGCTCGCGCACCTGCTGGACGCCGTGGAGGACCGGGAGGCGGACGCGGCGGCCGGCGCCTGGAACCCGCTGACCGCGACCGGGACCTCGCTCACCGAGGCCCGGCGGCTGTGCGAGGACGCGCTGCACGGGATCCGGCTGGCGCTGCACGACGCCGAGTTCGCGGACGGCAGGCTGGCGCACCGGCTGCTCGTGCACGAACTGCGCTCCTCGGTGGACCGGGCGTTCGGGACGAGCAGCTGCGGGCACGCGGGGACCGCCTCGGCGGCCGGAGCGGGCCCGGGCCAGGGGCCGTACGGGGGCGGCCCGTACGGGAACCCGAATCCGTACGGCGGTGTGCCGTACGGCCAGAACCCCCACGGCGGCGGCGCCCCCGGCGGACCCGGCGGTCCGGGCCTGCCCCCGCCGCCCGGACCCGGTGGCTTCGGCGCGCCGCAGCCACCGCCGAAGCGCCGTGGCTTCTGGGCAGGCTGCGCGGTCGCCATCGGGCTCTTCTGCACCTGCCAGATCTGCTGCGCCAAGGAGTACGAAGGGCCCTGGTCCCGGAAGAAGCGCAAGGGCGTTTGCGACGCCTGTGACTGCGGCTGCGAAGCCTGCGAGTGCTGCTGCTGTCCCTGCGACGGCTGCTGACCGACCTTCAGCTCCGTCCGGCCTATCGCGCCCGCGCCCCGGGTGCGGGTGTGGAAGCCTTGAGCGGCATGAGCGATGACGAGGCCGCCGCCTGGCAGCAGTGGCACGAACGCCGGGTGGACACGGTGTCCGCCCCTTATGGCCCACTGGCCCTGACGGGCAACCACTGGCTCGCCGACTACCCGGAAGGTCGAATTCCGGCCGTTCCGGGGCAGTGGCGCGAGAGCGGCGGCTCCGCGGCCCGGCAGGCCTTCGCCGGCATCGAGGCCACCCCGTACGACCCGGCGTCTGTCCGTTTCCGCCGCCCGGAAACACCCTGCCGTTCGCCGTCGCGGCGGGGGAACGGCGGCTGAATCCCGCCCTTGCCGACCGGTAACCGCCCACAGCACACTCCCGAGCAGCGCTTGTCAGGACACGGCCAAGACTCGCAACCCACGGGCCTCTGCCGTATCGCTGACTGCGCCTCACCGAACCCCCACACCCCCCACGGGAGGACGAGAAGTGAGGATCAAGCGCATCACCCCCACCCGGGCAGCCGCGATCGCGGCCGGCCTGGCCGCCGTCGCCGCGCTCGCCGTACCCGCCACGGCAGCAACCGCCGACGACCAGCCCGCCGGCGGCTACAGCGCCGACCGGCTCGCCTCGGCCGACGCGTCACTGCTGCGCGCCGACGTCGCGGGAACCGCCTGGCACACCGACGCGGCCACCGGCACCGTGGTGGTCACCGCCGACTCCACCGTCTCCGGCGCCGACATCGCCCGGATCAAGCGGGAAGCCGGCCGGGACGCCGGCGCCCTGCGCATCGAGCGCACCCCGGGCAAGCTCACCAAACTGCTCTCCGGCGGCGACGCCATCTACGCCTCCAGCTGGCGCTGCTCGGCAGGCTTCAACGTCCGCAGCGGCAGTACGTACTACGTGCTGACGGCCGGCCACTGCACCGACGGCGCGGGCACCTGGTACACCAACTCGGCCCGCACCACGGCCATCGGGCCGACGGTCGGCTCCAGCTTCCCCAACAACGACTACGGCCTGGTCCGCTACGACAACGCCTCGCTCGCCCACCCGGGCACGGTCGGCAGCCAGGACATCACCACCGCCATCGACGCCACCGTGGGCCTGTCGGTGACCCGGCGCGGCTCCACCACCGGCATCCACAGCGGCCAGGTCACCGGACTCAACGCCACGGTCAACTACGGCGGCGGCGACATCGTCTACGGCATGATCCGCACCAATGTGTGCGCGGAACCCGGGGACAGCGGCGGCCCGCTCTACTCCGGCACCCGTGCGGTCGGCCTGACCTCGGGCGGCAGCGGCAACTGCTCCTCCGGCGGCACGACCTTCTTCCAGCCGGTCCGCGAAGCGCTGAGCGCCTACGGCGTGAGCGTGTACTGACCGTCCGCCCTGCGGCACAATCATGAACCCCTGTCCCCAACGCGGGGGCGGGGGTTCGTGGTTGAGGGAACGAGGCGGCGGTTGGACAGCACATTCCCGGGGAGCCTCCCCGATGCGCAGCGCCGCATCCGGCGCAATCCCTGGCTGTTCACCGCCCCGCTGATCCTGCTGTGCGCGTTGACCGTGGTCCTGGTCTGGGAGGTCGTACGCGGGAACATGGGCGAGGCCGGCCGCTCCCAGTGGCCCTGGCGGCTCCAGCTGATGAGCGAGGAGCCGCTGGCCAGCCTGTTGGCGGTGGCGGCCGGTGTGGTCCTGGCGCGGGCTCAGTACGCGCGTACGGTCCGGCCGGTGCTGGGCTGGCGCTCCGAGTACGCCATGGGGCTGCTGCCGGGCGAGGCGAAGCACTGGAGCGTCGGCGTCCTCAACGGCGGGCAGCACAACGTGGCAGTGGTGTCCGTCGACTATCACGTGATCCTGGCCTGCGATTCGGGTGACACCGGCGGCGAGGTGGAATGGCTGACGGCCGGTGCCATCGGGGAGCGGCTGGCCACCGCCGGGCTGCGGCCCGCGGTCGACTTCCGGCTCGTCCTGATGGGTCCCGGATTCCCGCTGGTGGCCACCGGTACGTACGAGACCGTCCCGGTGGGGGTTTTCGCGCGGCGATTCATCGACGAGGTGGCGGAATTCTTCATCCGCATTCAGGTGACGGACAGTGTCGGCGACACCCACGAGCGCATCGTCCGCTGCCTCAGGGGTGCCCGGGAGGAGGTCACCGCGCCCGTCGAACGAGGCTCAGGGGAGCCAGTCCAGGGCCTCCGACAGTGCGTACTGCGCGGCGAAGTGGCCGGCCCCGGGGCGGAGTGCGGCCGTGCTGCGAGGGATGCGGCCGGCCAGCCAGTGGAAGTGGCCCAGGGGCGAGAAGGCGTCCTCGGCGCCCCGCCAGAGCAGGACCGGGCAGCCGATGTTTCCGGGATCGAAGCCCCAGGGGCTGCGGAAGGCCAGTGAGTCGTCCAGCCAGCCGTGTGCGGAGACCCGCAGTGCCTCCGCGTGGTTGGCGAGAAGCAGCCTGCGGACCCGCTCGTCGGCGAGTACCGGGAGGTCCGGGCCCGACAGGTCCGCGCGCAGGTCTTCGATCAGCTGTCCCGGGTCGCGGCGGATCACCTCGGCGCGGGCGGTGAGTTCCCGTTCGTAGGCGGCCGGGTCTGTGGTGGCCAGGGTGTAGTGCGCGACGTTGTACGGCGTCATGCCCGCGAACCAGTCGAGTCCGGGGCCGTCCGGGGGTGCGAGGCTGACCAGGGCGGCCACCGCGGTCACCCGGGCCGGGAGCAGGGCGGCGCAGGCGAGGGCGTGCGGGCCGCCGCCGGATCGGCCGACCACGGCGAAGCGGTCCACGGCCAGGGCGTCCGCGACGGCGGCGGTATCGGCGGCGGCATCGGCCACTGCTCGGCCCGGGGCGCGCGCGGAGTCGCCGTAGCCGGGCCGGTCGTAGGCGAAGAAGCGCAGGTCAGGGTACCGGTCGGTGAGGTCCCGCAGGGCTGTGCCGAGTCGGCTGCCGGGGGTGCCGTGGTGGAGGAACACGGGCTTTCCGGCCGGATCCCCCCAGGTCTCGACCACCAGGGTGCGTCCGTCCGCAGCCGCCACGTCGACACGCATCTTCCCCTCCGATCCGTTGGGGCATCCCTCGGGTCGATGGAAGCACAGAAGTTCAGCGCGGGGCTGCTGTGTGCGGGATCAGCAGGGCCGCCGCCGAGCGGGCCCGTTCCAGGGCCTGGGTGCGGTCCGCGTCGCGCTGGCCCAGTACCACCCGGGTGCTCAGGCCGTCCAGCAGGGCGAGCAGTTCCGAGGCGCGGGCGGGCAGGTCCGTCTCCGCGAACCGGCCCTGCTCCACGCCCTTGGCGAGCAGCGCCCGGAGGTCCCGGTGCCAGCCCTCGTCGATCTCTTCCTGGGCGGCGCGCAGGGCCTCGTTGGACGGCGTACGGGCCCACAGCTCGATCCACAGGGTCCAGCGCGGGTCGCGCGGGCCGCGGGGCAGATACAGCTCCAGGAAGAGTTCCAGCTTGCGGGCGGCCGTGACCCGGCGGTGCAGCAGCGCCGTGCGCTCGGCGGCCAGCTGGTCCTCGCTCCAGCGCAGCGCCTCCAGCAGCAGCCGGTCCTTGCTGCCGAAGTAGTACAGGATGTGGCCGCCGCTGGTGCCGAGCCGGTCCGCGAGCTTGGACATGGTCAGCGCCGCGAGACCGTCCTCGGCGATCGCCGCCATGGCCTCTTCCAGCATCCGCTCCTGGGCGATCCGCCCGTCGCGCCGCCGTGCCGCTCCTGCCACCGCTGCCGCCTTCCGATCTTCCCTGGGCTGGTCAGGCCGGTCAGGCCGTCCGGGCAGACCTTATCCCGGACAGGGTCTTGACGGGGCTCCGCTCCACCCTTCATCTTGAATGTCATTCAAGAACTTAGAACGCCATTCAAGATCAAGGGTGCGTGCAGCGATGAGTGACGAGATCTTCAGAGTCGAGACGCGCGGCATCGATCCGATCCCGGACAGCGAGCGGCACGGCAGTGCACGCGACCTCTTCTGGCTCTGGTTCGGCTCCAATCTGACCTTCACCTACGTGATCAACGGAGCCCTGGCCGTCGCCTTCGGCCTGACCTTCTGGCAGGCCACCGCCGTGGTCGTGATCAGCGGACTGGCCTTCTTCGCCATCAGCGCCGCCGGACTGTCCGGCATCCGCACCGGCACCGCCACCCTGGTCATCTCCCGCGCCGCCTTCGGCGTCCGCGGCAACCTCCCCGCCGGCGTCCTCAACTGGCTGGTCGGCATCGGATACACCATCCTCAACACCGTCGTCGGCACCCTCGCCCTGGAGGTCTTCCTCGAGGAGCTGGGCCTGCTGCACGGCACCCCCGGCCGGGCCGTCGCCCTCTTCATCACCCTCGCCCTGACCTTTGTCATCGCCATGTGGGGCCACGCCACCGTCCAGTTCGCCGAACGCTGGATGGCCTACCTGCTCGCCGCCGGCTTCGCCGCCCTGCTCGCCTTCCTGCTGCCCGGCGCCGACACCGCCGCCCCCGCGGACACCGTGCCCGGCCTGTCCGGCTGGAGCCTCGCCTTCGTGATCATGCTGGCGGCCCCCTTCTCGTACCTGCCGATGCCTGCCGACTACACCCGCTACCTGCCCCGCACCACCTCGCTGAAGGCCATCACCTGGTACGGCGCCCTCGGCGGCTTCCTCTCCTCCGTCGCCCTGGGCATCGCGGGCGTGGCCGCCGCCACCCGGACCGATATGACCGACGCCGTCGCCGGCACCGAAAGCCTGCTGCCCGGCTGGTTCCAGCCCGTCTTCCTGGCCCTGGTCCTCGGCGGCTCCGTCACCAACTCGATCATCACCCTCTATTCGTCCAGCCTGAACCTCCAGGTGCTCGGCATCCCGTGGAGCCGCGCCCGGGCCATCGTGGTCAGCGCCGGCATCACCGGGCTCGGCTCGCTCGCCGCGCTCTTCCTCACCGACTTCGCCAGCGCGCTGACCTCCTTCCTCTCCCTCCTGATCATCGTGTTCGCGCCCTGGGGCGGGGTCTTCCTCGCCGACATGCTGCTGCGCCGCTGCCGGTACGACGGCCACGCCCTGCACGCCGACGGCCCCGAAGGCGCCTACTGGTACCGCTCCGGCTACCACCCGGCCGGCCTGGCCGCGCTGCTCACCGGCATCACCTTCGCCGCCCTGACCTGCGACTCCGAGCTGTGGACCGGGCCGCTGGTGGCCCCGCTCGGCGGCGCCGACCTCACCCTCCTCGGCTCGGTCGTCTCCGGCCTCACCTACTGGGCGCTGTACCGCAAGACACCCGCCGACGCCCGCGTCCCGGCAGCCACGGCCTGACCCCCTCCGCCTCTCCCTCCCACCACTGCAACAGGAGCACCTCCCATGAACCACCCCGCCGACCTGCTGCTCACCGGAGCCCGGATCCACACCGTCGACCCGGACCTCCCCGAGGCCGAGGCCCTCGCCGTGCGCGACGGCCGCATCGTGTGGCTCGGCCCGGACACCGAGGCCGAGCGCTGGGCCGGTCCGGACACCGAGCGCATCGACGCCGGCGGGCGGCTGGTCCTGCCCGGCTTCGTCGACGCGCACAACCACGTCCGGCTCGGCTCCGACGACGACTGCGTGCAGCTGGCCGGGGCCCGCACTCTGGAGGAGATCCACGAGCGCATCCGGGTCTGGCGCACGGAGCACCCGGAGGCCGAGTGGATCGAGGCCGAGGCCTTCGACTACTCCGCCATCCCCGGCGGGCGGATGCCGTGCGCCGCCGACCTCGACCCGGTCACCGGGGACACCCCGGCGATCGTGCTCTCGTACGACGTGCACACGGCCTGGCTGAACACCGCCGCGCTGCGCCGGCTCGGCGTCACCAAGGACCGTACGGAGCTGCCCTTCGGCACCGCGCAGACCGATCCGGAGACCGGTGAACCCACCGGGTTCGTCACGGACTTCGCGGTCAAGGGACTCTCCCGGGAGGGGCACCGGGCGCTGCGTGAGCTGGGCGTGCCGTGGGCCGCGCCGGACCGGCAGTACGGGCGGCTGGCCAAGTCCCTGGACGACGCGATCGGCTACGGCATCACCACGGTGGTCGAGCCGCAGAACTCCCTGGACGACCTGGAGCTCTTCGAGCGGGCCCGGGCCGAGGGGCGGCTGCGCTCCCGGATCGTCGCCGCCCTGTTCCACCCGCGCGGTACCGGTGACGCCGACCTCGACGAGTTCGCGGCGGCGGCCGACCGGTTCGCCGACGACCGGCTGCGGGTCGGCCCGCTGAAGCTCTACATCGACGATGTGGTGGAGCCGCGCACGGCCGCGCTGCTGGAACCGTACGCGGGCTGTGGCCACCACCGGGGCGAGACCTTCTACCCGCCGGAGGAGTTCGCGGAGCTGCTCGCGAAGCTGGACGCACGCGGCTTCCAGTGCTTCGTACACGCCACCGGGGACCGGGGCATCCGTACGGTGCTGGACGCGGTGGAGCACGCGCGGGCCGTGAACGGCCCGCGGGACGCCCGCCACCAGGTGGTGCACGTGGAGTGCCTGGACCCGGCCGATGTGCCGCGGTTCGCGGAGCTCGGCGTGGTCGCTTGCATGCAGCCGAGGCACTGCGCTCCGGAGATCGCCGGGCCGGGGCAGGACTGGGCTTCGAACGTGGGGGAGGAGCGGTGGCACAAGGCGTGGCCGATGCGGAGCCTGGCGGAGGCGGGGGCGGTGCTGGCCTTCTCCAGTGACTGGAACGTGGCCGAGATGGACCCAATGATCGGCATCTACACGGCGGTCACGCGCCGTCCGCTGGGTGGGGGAGAGCCTTGGCAGCCGGGCGAGACGGTGGACGTGGCGACGGCGGTGCACGGCTACACGATGGGCTCGGCGTACGCGAACTTCCTGGAGGGGGAGCGGGGGTCGCTGACGGTGGGGAAGCTGGCGGACTTCGTGGTGCTGTCGCGGGACATCTTTGCGGTGGAGCCGGGGGAGATTCCGGGGGCGGTGGCGGAGACGGTGGTAGTAGGCGGCAAGATCGCCCACCGGGCCACCCCCACAACCTGACCCGAGTCCCCCCAGGCCCCGCCTCCGCCACCCGCGCCGTGCCATGCCGGCCGCCCGGATGCCGCTGCGCGGGGCTTCCCCCACCCCGCCCCTCCCCGAAACCGGGGCTCCGCCCCGGACCCCGCCCCTCCGCGCAGCGGGGCCGACGGATGATACCGGTATCGAACAAACGTTTCGTACGGACATTCGAATTGGTCTATGGTGGAGACGGGGGTGGTGTTCACCGAGGGAAGGCAGGAGGCGCGGGTGCCCGGTTTTACGCATCTGCACACCGTTTCCGGGTTCTCCATGCGCTACGGAGGCTCACACCCGGAGCGGCTGGCGGAGCGTGCCGCCGAGCGTGGCATGGACGCCCTCGCGCTCACCGACCGCGACACCCTCGCGGGCGCGGTGCGGTTCGCCAAGGCCTGCGCGAAGGCCGGCATCCGGCCCCTGTTCGGAGTGGACCTCGCGGTGCCGTCCGCCGCCGGAGCGGACGGCACCCCGAGCACAGGCACCGGCTCCGCCCGCCGGCGGACCCCGGTCAAAGGCGGCGCCTTCATCGACGAGTCCGCCCCCCGGGCGGTCTTCCTGGCCCGCGACGGCGCCGCCGGCTGGGCCGAACTGTGCCGGCTGGTCACCGCGGCCCACGCGGGCGCCCCGGAGGTGCCCCTGCTGCCCCGGGAGGCCCTGCGCGGCGAGGCCGGCCTCCACGTACTGCTCGGCCCTGGATCCGAAGTGGGCCGGGCCCTGGCCGCCGGCCGCCCGGACCGGGCCGCCCGGCTGCTCGCCCCCTGGCGGGAGCTCTACGGCGATGCCCTGCGCCTGGAGGCCGTCCATCACGGCCGCACCGGAACCGGCCCCGGCTCGCTGCGGCTGGCCGCCCGGACCGTCGGCTTCGCCGCCGAGCAGGGCGTCACCGCCGTGCTGACCAACGCCGTCCGGTACGCCGACCCCGGCCAGGGCCCGGTCGCCGATGTGCTCGACGCCGCCCGCCGGCTCGTCCCCATCGACCCCCGCAAGCCGCTGGACAGCGGCGAACGCTGGCTCAAGCCCCCCGAGGCCATGGCCGAGGCCGCCGACCGGATCGCCCGGGCCGCCGGCCTGCGCCCCGCCGACGCCCGCCGGCTGCTGGAGAACACCCGGCGCACCGCCGAGGCCTGCGCGGTCGACCCCGAGGACGACCTGGGCATCGGCTCGGTGCACTTCCCCGAACCCTGGCTGGTCGGCGCCGCCCACCGCACCGCCCAGCGGGTGCTGGAGTCCCGCGCCGCCGCCGGCCTGGTGCTGCGCGGCTATGCGGGCAAGCGCGCCTACTGGGACCGGATGCACCACGAGCTCGACATCATCGCCCACCACGGCTACGCCTCCTATTTCCTGACGGTCGCCCAAGTCGTGGACGACGTACGGAGGATGGGCATCCGGGTCGCCGCCCGCGGGTCCGGCGCCGGCTCTCTGGTCAACCACCTGCTCGGCATCGCCCACGCCGACCCGGTCGAACAGGGCCTGCTGATGGAGCGCTTCCTCTCCAAGCGGCGACCGGTGCTGCCCGATATCGACATCGACGTGGAATCCGCCCGCCGGCTGGAGGTCTACCGGGAGATCATCGGCCGGTTCGGCGCCGAGCGCGTCGCGACCGTCGCCATGCCCGAGACCTACCGGGTCCGGCACGCGATCCGCGACGTCGGAGCCGCCCTCTCCATGGACCCGGCCGTCACCGACCGGCTCGCCAAGGCCTTCCCGCACATCCGGGCCCGGGACGCCCGCGCCGCCCTGGCCGAACTGCCCGAACTGCGCGAGGTGCACGCCGAGCAGGAGAAGTACGGACGGCTGTGGGAGCTGGTCGAGGCGCTGGACGCGCTGCCGCGCGGGATCGCCATGCACCCGTGCGGAGTGCTGCTCTCCGATGCCTCGCTGCTCACCCGTACCCCCGTCGTGCCCACCAGCGGCGAGGGGTTCCCGATGTCCCAGTTCGACAAGGACGACGTGGAGGATCTCGGACTGCTCAAGCTGGACGTGCTGGGAGTGCGGATGCAGTCGGCGATGGCGCACGCCGTCGCCGAGATCCGGCGGGCCACCGGGCGGCGGCTGGACCTGGACGACCCGGCGCAGGTGCCGCCGGGCGACCCGGCGACGTACGAGCTGATCCGCTCGGCCGAGACGCTGGGCTGCTTCCAGATCGAATCACCGGGCCAGCGCGACCTGGTCGGCCGGCTCCAGCCGTCCACCTTCCACGACCTGGTGGTCGACATCTCGCTGTTCCGGCCCGGCCCGGTGGCCGCCGACATGGTCCGGCCGTTCATCGAGGCCCGGCACGGCCGCGCGCCGGTCCGCTACCCGCACAAGGACCTGGCGGACGCGCTGCGCGAGACCTACGGGGTGGTGGTCTTCCACGAGCAGATCATCGAGATCGTGCACGTGATGACCCGGTGCGGCCGGGACGAGGCCGACCGGGTCCGGCGCGGGCTCTCCGACCCGGAGTCCCAGGGCCGGATCAAGGCGTGGTTCGAGCTGAAGGCCCGGGAGCACGGCTACGACGGCGCGGTGATCGCCCGCACCTGGGAGATCGTCGAGGCCTTCGGCTCGTACGGCTTCTGCAAGGCGCACGCGGTGGCCTTCGCCGTGCCGACCTACCAGTCGGCCTGGCTCAAGGCGCACCACCCGGCGGCCTTCTACGCCGGGTGGTGCGCCCACGACCCGGGCATGTACCCCAAGAGGCTGCTGCTGGCGGACGCGCGGCGGCGCGGGGTGCCGGTGCTGCCGCTGGACGTGAACCGCTCGGCGGTCGCCCACCGTATCGAACTGGTGTCCGATCGACCTCCGGTGTGGGGGCTGCGGCTCGCCCTGGCCGATGTCCACGGCATCAGCGAGGCGGAAGCGGGCCGGATCGAGGCCGGACAGCCGTACGCCTCCCTGCGCGACTTCTGGGACCGGGCACACCCGGGCCGCCCGGTCGCCGAACGCCTCGCCCAGGTCGGCGCGCTGGACGCGTTCGGCGCCAACCGCCGGGACCTGCTGCTGCACCTGGCCGAACTCCACGGAACCCAGCGGACGGTGGGCGTACGGGGTGTACAGGGCGTCCGGGGCGGCCAACTCCCGTTGGACGGCGGCCGGTCCACGGCCGGGATCGGCCTGCCCGACCTCAACGAGGCCGAGCGGCTCAGCGCCGAGCTCGGCGTCCTCGGCATGGACGCCTCCCGGCACCTGATGAGCGACCACCACGCCTTCCTCGCCGAACTGGGCGTGGTTCCGGCACGGTTGCTGCGCACCACGGAACACGGGCAGACCGTGCTGGTCGCGGGCGCCAAGGTGGCCACCCAGACCCCGCCGATCCGGTCCGGGCGGCGGGTCATCTTCACCACCCTGGACGACGGGACCGGCCTGGTCGACCTGGCCTTCTTCGACGACAGCCACGCGGCCTGCGCCCACACGGTGTTCCACTCCTTCCTGCTGCTGGTGCGCGGGGTCGTGCAGCGGCGCGGCCCGCAGAGCCTGAGCGTGGTGGGCGGGGCCGCGTGGAACCTGGCGGAGCTGGTGGAACTGCGGCAGCAGGGCGGCCTGGACGCAGTCGCGGCACGGCTGGCGGAACCGCTGCCGACCGGGCCCGCCGACCCCGGCCGCCGCATCCACCTGCCGACGGGCTACGAGCTGAACCCCTGGGCCGACCTCCAGCCGGCCGGCCCCGGCACGGCAACCGGCCGTAAGCTCTGGCACTCCAGCCCGGGGAGCGCAGGATGAGCCCGCATGCCATCCCGGCTCCTGCTCCGGCTGCCGCCCCCGCTCCGGCCCCCGCCGCCACCGTGCTGTGCCTGCGGTTCCGGCCGCCGGCCGGCGGGCCGCTCGGCGCGGACGCGTACGCCGGGCTGCTCGATCTGCTCGGCGGGCTGACCTCGGTGGTGCAGGCCCTGCCCCCCGACGGAGCCCTCGCCGATGTCCGCGGAGCCCTGCGCTACTTCGGCTGGGACCCGGCCGGCCTGGCCGCCCTGATCCGGGTGCGGGCCCTCGCCCTCTACGGCGCGGACTGCGTGATCGGCGCCGCGGCCAACCCCATGCTGGCCCGGATGGCCGCCCGCGAGGCGACCCCCGGCCGCACCCTGACGGTGCCGGGCAGCCCCGACGCCGTACGGGAGTTCCTGGCCCGCAAGCCCGCCGGTGCCCTGGACGGCATCGGCCCGAAGACGGCCCGCACCCTGTGCTCGTACGGCCTGGACTCGGTCGACCGGATCGCCGCCGCCCCGCTCGCCACCCTCCAGCGCATCCTCGGCGCCCGGGCCGGCCGCGAGACCCACGAGCGGGCCCACGGGATCGACCGGACCCCGGTGGTGCCCGGCGCGACGGCCCGCTCGCTGGGCGCCGAGCGCGGATTCGACCGCGACGAACTGGACCCCGTACACCAGCGCCGGGCGCTGCTCTCCCTGACCGAGGAACTCGGCGCCCGGCTGCGCGCCCAGGGGCAGGTCTGCCGCTCCCTCTCCCTGACCGTCCGCTGTGCCGACCGCACCCAGCTCACCCGGGCCCGGGTCCTGCCCGAACCCACCGCCCACTCCGCCGCGCTGACCGCCACCGCGTACGGCATCCATGCCGCGCTGGGTCTGCAGCGCGCCCGGGTGCGCGCGCTCGCCCTGCGCGCCGAGGGCCTGACCCCGGCCGAACGTGCCGCGCACCAGCTGAGTTTCGACCCCGAGGACGACAAGGCGCGCCGGATCGAGGCGGTGGCGGACCGGCTCCGGGCGCGGTTCGGGCCGTCGGCCGTGACCCGGGGGACCCTGGCTGCGTAGCACATACACAAAGAGTGCTCCCGGCCGGCGAACGGTCAGGAGCACTCTTCGGGCAAGGCGGTACGGCCGTGGCCGTCCTACTAGTCGATGCGGACCCACATACCGCCGGAGCGCACGCCGGTGAAGTCCGGCGAGTTGAAGAACAGCGGCGGGATGTCGGTGTCGACGCGCAGCTTCGGGAAGCGGTTGAAGAGGACCTCGAACACGATGCGGGTCTCCACCCGGACCATCTGTCCGCCCACGCAGTAGTGGGCGCCGCGGCCGAACCCGAGGTGCGGGTTGGGGGCGCGGGTGACGTCGAAGTCGTCCGGGTTCGTGAACTGGCGCGGGTCGCGGTTGGCCGCACCCAGGAACACACGGAGCAGCTGGTCTTTGGCGATCTTCTTGCCGCCGAGCTCCACGTCCTGGATGGTCGCGCGGTAGGAGGCGGCACCCGGGGTCAGGAACCGCATCGACTCCTCGAGCATGCCGGGGATGAGCGAGTGGTCGGCCTTGACCAGTTCGTACTGCTCCGGGAAGGACTCCAGGCACAGCATGGTGTTGGCACACAGCAGCGGGGTGGCCAGGTGTCCGGCGCCCAGGATGCCGATGATGAAGTTGATGATCTGGTCCCGAGTCATCAGGCTGCCATCAAGCTTCTTGACCTGCGAGAGCAGGCTGATCAGGTCGTCCTTCGGCTCCTTCGTCTTGGCGTCCACGTGCGCGCCGAGCATCTCGCGCAGCGGCTCCAGCGGCTTGGTCAGCTTCTCGAAGTAGCCGTCCTCGCTGCCCTGGTCGACGAGGGTCATCTGGGCCTGCTGGTCCATGTTCTGGTCCACGACCTTGAACATGGTGCGGTCGTGCGCCGGGATGCCCAGGAGCTCGCTGAAGACGATGCCGGCCACCTCGTCGACGAAGTCGCTCAGCAGGTTGAAGCGGCCCATGTTGGCCACTTTGTCGGCGTGGAGGTTGGACAGCTCCAGCACACGGGACTCGAGGTGCTCGATGAACCGCGGGCTGAACGCGTGGCTGACCTGCTTGCGGATGTTCGCGTGCTCCGGCCCCGTCATCTGGGCCAGGTCGCCGTCGAAGTACTTCAGGGTCTCCTCGTCGAGGCCGAACAGCTTCCCGGAGTCGGCCGAGTAGGCGTCGTTGTTGCTCAGCGCCTCGTTGACCTCCGCGTAGCCGAACACCTCCCAGCGCAGGAGCTCCTCGTTCCACTCGACAGTCTCCGCCGGGCGCTCACCGCGCAGCCAAAACTTGTCCTGCGCAAAGCCCCAGCGGTCAGCGAAATCTGCCACGGTCTTCCTTCCATTGATGGAAACTACAGCAACGGTCTCATGGATCCGGCCAATTCGTGACAGTAGCGACTGAATGGCCGTGTGGCCACATTGTGGTGGCCGAGAACGCCTCTGTACGGGGCTCCCCCATATCCGTGCGGGCCAAGGTAGCACCTGGCGGCGCCCTTTCGGCCGGTCGTCCTGTCAACAGGACACCGTTGCGCGATGCCCGGTGCTGCAAGGGGAAATGGCGGCCATGAGGCAATGGGGGGAAGGCCTGGCGGGCGCGGCCCGGCGGGTGCCCGGCGCCGGGCCGTGGCGCTTTGACTTTGTCTTGACTTCGATCCAGCGCGGCTATCACCATGTGGAAGCAATTCGAATGGCGCCGATCCGGAATGCGGGCATTCCGTTATCCCCACGTGGTCTGCCGGCCCCCCTTGGCCGTACCCGGCCTGGCAGACCGGCCCGCGTTCCGAATGAAATACGCATTCGCAAAGCAGCTGCGATAAACCCTAATGAGGAGCGTTCGACAGTGACGGCTGAAGTGACTGAGTCCGAGTCCGTGCAGGAGACTCCGGCGTGGCTGAGCGCGCTGCGCGAGGCGCTGGACCCGCACAGCATGCGCCGCCTGGAGGCGCTCGACCCCAAGCCGGACTGGAACTGCCTGGAGATCGGCGCCGGTTCGGGTTCCACCTCGCGCTGGCTGGCCGAGCGCTGCACCGCAGGCAAGGTGACCGCCACCGACATCGAGCTCGGCGCGCTGAGCGACTCGGGCTACTCCAACCTGGAGATCATCCGCCACGACGTCACCACCGAGGACTTCCCCGAGGCCTCCTTCGACCTCATCTACGCCCGCTACGTCTTCAGCCACCTGCGCAGCCGCGACGCCGACCTCGCCAAGGTCGTCTCCTGGCTGAAGCCGGGCGGCTGGCTGCTGCTGGAGGAGCCCGCGCAGTTCCCCGTCGAGTCCGCGCAGGACGAGGACTACCGCGAGGTCAGCCTGGCCACGCTCAAGCAGTACAAGGAGCAGGTGGGCACCGACCTCACCTGGCCGCGCACCTTCCCCGCCCCGCTGGTCGAGCTGGGTCTCGAGGAGATCGGCCTCGACGGCGACCTGTCGCTGGTCGGCGCCGGCCGGCCGATGAGCCTCTTCTGGG
Organism: Streptomyces sp. NPDC002054; assembly: GCF_040296685.1. Lineage (NCBI taxonomy): Bacteria > Bacillati > Actinomycetota > Actinomycetes > Kitasatosporales > Streptomycetaceae > Streptomyces > Streptomyces sp. NPDC002054. Next base: position 2,510 of record NZ_JBEOXT010000041.1, on the reverse strand, counting down.
GCGAGGCCATCAAGGGCTGGGGCCCGATCGTGGTCGCCGCCGGCGGTGCCACGGAGGAGCAGGTCGAGAAGGCGGCGGGCCGCATGTACCAGAAGGACTTCTGGGACCTGGGTCTGGCCACCATGGCGGTCTGGGGCCGTCGCCCCGCCTGACCCCTGTCCGACCCTGTCTGACTTTCAACAGCCTGGCCGGCTTTGCCGGCCAGGCTGTCGGCGTTGATCTCGCCTCCTACTGGTGCGGGACTCGACGCGTGGAGTTTTTACTGACGCGTAACTTCCCTGTCTTGCTACTCGCCCGTAATTTGGCGGTCAGCAGCACCCCTTGTGATCCGGATCACGGGAGTTCCCCCACATCCCCATCCCCTTGACCCGCAAGGAGATCACTCGATGCTGCCCTGGAGACGCCTGCTCCGCCCGCTGGCGGCCCTCGCACTCGCGGTCGCCGCACTCGCCCCCACCACCACCGCGGCCACCGCCGCTGCCGCCCCCAGCAGTGGCTGGAACAACTGGTCCTGCAAGCCCTCCGCCGCCCATCCGCGCCCCGTGGTCCTCGTCCACGGCACCTTCGGGAACTCGGTCGACAACTGGCTCGGCCTGGCCCCGTACCTGGTGCACCGCGGGTACTGCGTCTACTCCCTCGACTACGGCCAACTGCCCAACGTGCCCTTCTTCCACGGCCTCGGTCCCATCGACCGGTCGGCCGGACAGCTCGACGTGTTCGTCGACAAGGTGCTCGCCGCCACCGGGGCCGCCGAGACCGACATCATCGGCCACTCCCAGGGCGGCATGATGCCGCGTCACTACCTGAAGTTCCTGGGCGGCGCCGCCAAGGTCAACGCGCTCATCGGGCTCGCTCCCGACAACCACGGGACGACCCTGCTGGGGTTCACCAAGCTCCTGCCGTTCTTCCCCGGGGCCGAGGACCTGATCACCACCGCCACCCCGGGACTCGCCGACCAGATCGCCGGGTCCGCCTTCCTGAACAACCTCAACGCGGGCGGTGACACCGTGCCCGGTGTCACCTACACGGTCATCGCCACCCAGTACGACGAGGTGGTCACCCCGTACCGCAGTCAGTTCCTGAACGGGCCGAACGTACGCAATGTGGTCCTCCAGGACCTCTGCCCGGTGGACTTCTCCGAGCACGTGGCGATCGGCCTCATCGACCGGATCGCCTGGCACGAGGCGGTCAACGCACTCGATCCCGCCCATGCCGAACGGACCACCTGCGGCTCGGTCTTCGACTGAGCAGCAGGCGGTCCGTCCACCGGGGGTCAGCGGCCGTGCCGGCCCCCGGTGGCGCGGCGGCGGGCCACGCCGAACATCGCGGCGGCACCGATCGCCAGGACGCCGGCCCCGGCGATCGCGATCATCGGCGTGGAGCTGTTGCCGCCGGTCTCGGCCAGATTGACCTTGTCGCCGCCGTCGGCCGCGGCCGGGACGGCCGAGCCCGACGCCGCCGTCGGCACCGTCGGAACCGGGGAGGACGGGGACCCGCCGTTGGTCTTCGGGTCGTTGTCCCCGTGCCCGTGGTGCTCGACCGAGGACTTGTCCCGGCCCTGGTTGATCTGCTCGTCCGTCGGGGCGGAGGGCCGGCCGGAGGGCTGCGCCGAAGGCTGCTGGGAGGTCTGCCCGGACGGGGTGGTGCCGGGCTGCGTGCCCGGCTTGGTGCCGGGCGTGCCCGGCTTCCCGCCCGGCTTGCCGTTGTCCTTGCCGAATACGACGTCCGAGCAGGTGTAGAAGGCCTCCGGGCTGTCCGAGCGCTGCCAGACGCTGTAGATCAGGTGGCGGCCGGACTTCTTCGGGACGGTGCCGGTGAAGACGTAGTCCCCGCCCTGCATCTTCGGGTCGGTGACCGTGGCGAACGGCTTCGCCTCCAGGTCGGACCACTTCAGCGGCCGGGACGGGTCGTAGCCGTCCTTCGTCATGTACAGGGCGAAGGAGCCCCGGTGCGGAGCGGTCCCCTTGTAGCGGAAGGTGTGCCCGCCGGCCGACATCGGACTGGCCGGCCAGTCGCCGCGGGCCAGATCGAGGCCCCGGTACTTGTCGTTGCCCGCCGAGCACAGCTTGCCGTCCGGGATCAGCGCCTTGTGCTGGCCGGCCGCGTTGGCAATGTTCACCGCGTTCCAGTCGTAGAACGCCTGGGTCCCGCTCGCCGCGACCGCCGCCTTGCAGGCCGCCGAGCGGGGTGACTCCGGCCCTTCCGCGTAGCAGGCTGCCACCCGGCTCACCGGGTCGGTCATCGAGCCGTGCGCGGCAGCAGGCGTGGTCGCGTACGCTGCCACGGCGAGCGGGGCGAGGCCGAGGGCGGCGATGCGGGTGGCCGTACGGCGAGCGGGCATGGGTTGGTCTCCTTCGGGCGGCACATGGTTCGGTGGGCCGGAGCAGCGGGGCTGTGCGGCGCCGCGACCCATGGGTCGCGGCGCCCCCCCGCGCCTGCCCCGCCCCGCCCACACCACCCAGACCCCCCCCCGGGTGGCCCCCAGAGCGGGCCCCGCTGCGCGAGGAGAG
>NZ_JBEOXT010000040.1:0-84538 GCF_040296685.1 Streptomyces sp. NPDC002054 | reverse complement strand
GACGAAGCCGTCCCGGTCGACGACGGCCATCGCCAGATGGGCCGCGTTGAAAGACCGGCACCCGCCCCAAGCCCCGCCTCGGGACGCCGGGCCCCGGCCCGCCCGGGCGGGGGCTGCGCCCCACACCCGCCTGGGTGCACGGGCTTCGCCCGGCACCCGGGGGCCGGGGGCGGAGACCCCGAAATGGGGTGCCGGGCGGAGCCCGGGCACCTGGTGGGGTCCGGGGCGGAGCCCCGGTTTCGGGGAGGGGCGGGGTGGGGGAAGAGGCTCCCGCAGGGGGCGCCCCGGGGAGCGATCGTTCAGCCAGCCAGCAGTCAGCCAGCCAGTCAGCCGCCATCTAGCCGAAGGACAGCGCCATGCACCGCGCACTGATCGTCGTCGACGTACAGAACGACTTCTGCGAAGGCGGCAGCCTCGCGGTCCCCGGCGGCGCCGACGTCGCCGCCGCCATCACCGAGCTGATCGGCCAGGCCACCCCCGGCTACCGCCACGTCGTCGCCACCCGGGACCACCACATCGACCCCGGCGCGCACTTCGCCCACCCCCCGGCCGAGCCGGACTACGAGACCTCCTGGCCGGTGCACTGCGTGGCCGGCACGGAGGGCGTCGGGTTCCACCCGAACTTCGCGCCCGCCGTCGCCTCCGGCGCCGTCGCCGCCGTCTTCGACAAGGGCGCGTACGACGCCGCGTACAGCGGCTTCGAGGGCGCCGACGAGAACGGCACCGGCCTCACCCAATGGCTGCGGGACCGGCAGGTCACCGAGGTGGACGTGGTCGGGATCGCCACCGATCACTGTGTGAAGGCCACCGCCCTCGATGCCGTCCGCGCGGGCTTCCGGACCCATGTGCTGCTGGACCTGACCGCAGGCGTGGCCCCGCACACCACCCGGCGGGCCCTGGAGCAGCTCCGGACGGCCGGTGTGGAGCTGACCGGCATCCCGGTGGTCGCGGGCGGCCAGGACCCCGCCTAGGGCCCGGCCTAGAGCTCTCCCGGGCCCCGCGTCAGGCGCCCCGCAGCAGGGCCCGTATCGGGTGCCACAGCTCCTCCACGTCGTCCGGCGCCGTCCGCCACAGCAGCCCGTCCGGATGGTGGAGCACCGCCGTGACCTCGTCCGGGGTCGGCGGCTGGGTGTTCCCCCGCAGGTAGACGGCGCGCATGCCGAGGTTCCGCAGCCTGGTCAGGGCGCGGGCCCGGTTCACGGCGTGGACCAGTACGCGGACCGATCCGGACGGGCAGGCGGGCGCGCCGGCCACGCCGGCCGCCACGCCGGCCGCCGCCCCGGCCACCGGTCCGGCCACCGGTCTGGGCAGGGTCAGAGCGACCACGACGCTCCCGTTCGGGAGCTTGACGAAACCTCCGCCAGGCATGTGTTGAATCTCCCCCGTTGAGACAGAGTCGGAGCGGAGTGTCAATAAGACACTCGCACCGGCATCTAAACGCGAACGGCCGCCGCCCGCTAGAGGGCGACGGTCGATCATGCTCTGACCTGCGGTTTTGCTGATTACTTCGCGGAGGGGCCAACCTCGACCGTCATCTGGAGACCGTCGTACGGCTCCTTGACGATCTTGATCTTGGTGTTGGTGTCAGTGACCTTCACCGAACCGGTCGGGTTCTCGTCGTAGTAGTACTTGCCCTTGCGGTCGTCGAAGACCATGTTCGCGGCCTTCGGCTTCAGGAACAGCGACTCGCCGTTCTTGTGCAGGGTGAACGCGTCCGTCGAGTAGGCGCTGAAGGTCGCGTCGTACGGCTGGATCTTGTTCCGCAGCAGGGTGCCGTCCGCCCACTTCATGGGCTTGGCGTTCGCGTCGATCGGCAGGATCAGGCCCTGGCCGGGGTGGACGCTGGTGTTGTTGTCCTTCTGCGAGGTGTCCCACTGCCAGATCAGCAGGCCGTCCTGGTACGGGTAGTGCTCGACCCAGTCGGGACGGGTGTTCGCGAAGCCGAAGTTGTACGGGCCGACCTTGAGGGTCTGGTCGTACGAGACGTAGCGACGGTTCTCCGCCAGGTAGTACTGCGCGTACTCCTTGGTGAAGCCCTTCCCGATCCGGGAGAAGCCCTTGCCGGTCCAGCCGTTGTCGCCGTTCTCCGCACCGTCGGTGAAGAGCGCGGCACCGTCGGCCGTCAGCGTGATGGCGTCGGCCGTGAAGCCCTTGCCGCCCGCGCCGCCGTCCGTCTGGTAGCGGAACCGGAGGTCGACCTTCTTGCCCGCGTAGGCGTCCAGCGGGAAGTTCAGGTCCTGCCAGCCGCCGGAGACGTCGGTCAGCGACGGGGAGCCCGCGGCGTCGACCGGGATGGCCTTGCCGCCCGCGGTACCGGCCAGCGCGGTCCAGGTGGCGCCGCCGTCGGTGGACACCTCGGTGTAGAGGTAGTCGTAGTCCTTCTCGATGTCCCACCAGCCCTTGAGGGACAGGGCGGCGGACTTCTTGCCGGACAGGTCGACCGACCGGGTGAGGGTGTTCTTCAGGTCGTCACCCATGTTGCTCCACCACTGGGTGGAGCCCTCGGCCGGCGCGACGACCTCGGTGGTGACCTTCTTCTTCGGCAGCTCGACGACCAGCGCCTGCTTGTCCTTGGTGTTGTACTCCGCAACACCCAGCTTGTGCGTGGACTTCGTCGCGGCCTTGGCCTTGTCGTAGTTCAGCCAGCCGAGCTGCAGCTTGTCCCAGGCGGTCATGTCGCCCGGCATGTCGCCTATGGAGTCCTTGCCCTCGCCGAGCCAGGAGCCCGCCGACATCAGGGACCAGAAGCCGACGCTGTTGTCGCCGCCGCCCGTGGTGTCGTACAGGTCGGGCAGACCCAGGTCGTGGGCGTACTCGTGGGCGAAGACACCGAGGCCGCCGTTCTCGGGCTGCATGGTGTAGTCGCCGACCCAGATGCCGGTGTTGCCGATCTGGGCGCCACCGGCCTTGTTGTTCTCCGGGCCGGTCTTGCCCGCGTTGGTGCCGTAGGCGTACCAGCGGTGCGCCCACAGCGCGTTCGTGCCCTCGACGCCGCCGCCGGCCGACTCGTCCTCGCCCGCGTGGACGATCTGGAAGTGGTCGATGTAGCCGTCGGGCTCGTTGAAGTTGCCGTCGCCGTCGAAGTCGTAGCGGTCCCAGAGGTCGTACTGGGCCAGCTTCTCCTTGATCTGGGCGTCGGTCTTGCCCGCCTTCTTCTGGCCCTCGGCCCAGGCGGTCACGCCGTCACGGACGGTGTCCCACACGTTGGCGCAGTTGCTGCTGCCGCAGTAGTTGGAGCCGTAACGGGCCTCGTTGTACGGGACCTTGACCCAGTCGGCGACCTCGCCCTCGACCGAGTAACGGCCCGAGGAGGTCTTCTCCATGTAGGTCTTCAGAGAGTGCTTGCCGTTGCCCGTACCGAAGTAGAGCTCCTGGAAGTACTTCTGGTTGTAGTCCTTGCGCCAGACGGTGCTGTTGTCCTTCGCACGGTCCGGCTGCGCGATCTTGTTGTGCAGCGGGCCGGGCGTGCCACCGTACTTGACCACCGGCGGCTTGGGGCCGTCGGCGCCGTCCGGGTCGTGCATGGTCTGGGTGTCGACCTGGTCGCCGAACTCGACGAGGATGGTGAAGATCTTGTCGGTCTTCTCCCGGCCGAGCTCGACGTACTTCTTGTCGTCGAGCTTGACGACCTTCGAGGCACCGCGCTGCTCGGCGCCCTTCTTGCCGGACAGCACCTGCTCCAGGGCAGCCTTCTTGGCCTGCTCCTGCTGCTTGCTGAAGGGGCCTTCGAGGTCGTGCTCGACGTGCGCCTTCGACGGAGCGGTCGGGTCCTGGCGGTCGGCGACGGGGGCGTTGGAGCCCTTGCCCTCGGCCTGGGCGCTGGTGGTGAAGGCGAGCGTGGAAGCGGCGGTGGCAGCCATGGTCACGGCCACGGCGGCAGCGCGCACAGCGCGTCTTCTAGCGGAATTGCTGGTCACTTGATGTCGTTCCCCTCCCGCGGCCGCTCATGGACGGTCGGAACTTCGCCAAAGGAATGGGGTGTTCCGCGCGGCGCGCGTCTCAAGTGACGCTATTTGACCGGAGAGACTCGAGAAAAGACAGACCTTGACTTGGTCCGCCCAACTGCACTATGCGGTCAGTCAGTTCCGCTTATCGGACATTCCGCCGACTATCAGGGAGTTCCGGGGCGCACCGTGACTCCGTGCGCCCCCCGTGCCCCGGCACCGTGTGTCAGGTCACGCTTACCATCGGTACCGCCTGGGAATTCACGGTCGTAGAGCCACTCCGCCATGAGGGACGGATACCGCCATGCCGCGTCCGACTGCAGCACAGCTCGCCTACGGGTCCGCCACCGTGGTCGTGTCGACGATCGCCATGCTGCTGCTCTCGCAGACCAGCGCCGGCCCGGGGATCGCCGTCATCACCACGGCCGCGCTCGCGCTCGGGCTGTTGGTGGCCCTTACGGTACCGATGCCGAAGCGGCGCCGGCAGCGGGGCGAGGCGGCGCCGGCGGCGGAGGCGGCGGTTCCTGCGGCGGCGGTGCCTGCCGCGGCTCCTGCCGCACACACGACTGCGGCCGCCCGGGTGCCTGAGCCTCGGGCGGCCGCTGCCGAACATCCTGTGCACCACTAGGTGGCGGTGACCACCACCGTCTTGGCGACCTTGTCGTGCAGGCCCTGCTTGTAGGGCTTGTCGACGAGCATCGAGATGATGAGTGCGATCGGCCACAGGCAGAAGCAGCACAGCAGGGTCGGGATCCAGAGCACGGCGGCCCGGCTCAGCGAGGCGTTCGACGAGGGAACGCTGCCGTCGTTGAGCATCGCGACCCGCAGCCCCAGCCACTTCTTGCCGAAGGGCTGGCCGTTCTTCTTGGTGAAGAACCAGTCGTAGCCGACGTACGCGATGATCGCGATCAGGGTCCAGATCAGTCCGCTGCCGTTGTAGGAGCGGGTGATGATCTGGGTGACGTCGTCGCCCTCGTTCGTCTCGACCGTGTACCGGTCGGTGTTGAAGGGCAGTTGGATCAGGAAGAGCGGGATCGTGACGATGAGCGCGTCGACGATGCGGGCGAGGAGCCGCTTGCCGAAGTCGGCGAGCGGCGGCATCCCGGCGAGCGGATCGGGCATGCCGTAGCCGCCGGCGCCGCCTCCGCCATAGGGGTCACCGCCCCCGTACGGCGGCGGTGGCGGCGGATACCCGCCGCCACCCGGGGGCGGCGGCGGACCACCGGGCGGGGTACCACCGGGCGGCGGCGTGCCGTACGGAGAACCGCCCGACGGAGGCGTCGGTTCCTGGGGCTTCTTGAGGAACGGGTCGTCCTCGGGCGGCTGGCCCGGCGGCGGCTGATCGGTACTCATGGCCCGAGTCGAACCCGCCCCGCCCACCCCCGCAACGGGACCGCGTCCGTTAGGGGGAGGGAGAGGGCTTAGCGGCGAACTGCGGTGGCGGCGGCGCGGTCGTGCCAGGCGCGGCGGCGGGGGCGGTCGAGCAGGCACCACAGGGAGCCGGGGACGCCGAGGATCCCGTACACCAGCCAGCGGCGCAACGCCGCGCCGAACGACGGCGGCCGGCCGGTGGCCACCGCCGCGACCCTGATGCCGAGCAGCTTCTTGCCGGGGGTGCGGCCCCACCGGGCGGTGGGCAGCACCTCGTAGAACACCCCGAAGAGCAGCACCGCGCCGAGGACCACGGCCAGGTGCCCGGCGGTGGTGCCGTCCAGCAGCCACACCGTGACCGGCTCGCCGCCGCCGGCCCGTGCGGCCTCGTCCACCTTGGCCTGGAGGTGTTCGGTCACCTCCGGTACGGACGGCCAGGCGACGGCCGTACCGACCGCTGCGGGCGCCAGCGAGTCCAGCAGCCGGGCCGCCAGCCGCCGCCCGAGCCCGGCGGGCTGCTCGGCCGCCCGGTCGGCCATCCGCTCGAACACGGCCCGGTCGGTGACGGGCGGCCGGGCCGGGCTCGCGGCGACGGTTGTACGGGCAGGGGCCTCGGCGGCCCGGCCGGCCGGGGCGGGGGCCTGCGCCCGGGCCGGGAGCTGCTCGGCGCGGCGGGCCGGCCCGGGAACCTGGGCCATAGTGCGCGCCGCAGCGGGAGCGGGCACCGGCCGGGCATCACCCGCCGGCGCCGGCCAGCGACCGTCCGTCTCCCCCGGCCGGACGAGGTCGGAGGCAGGGGCAGGTGCCGGGGCGGGAGCCGGCGCCTGGGCGGATGCCGGAGTCGGGGCCGGAGCAGGAGCCGGGGCCGGGGCAGGGGCCGGGGCCGCGGCGGAAGTCGGGGCCGGCGCTGGGGCGCCCCAAGGGGCCGGGGCAGGGGCCGGGGCAGGGACGGGAGCCGGCGCCTGGGCGGAGGCCGGAGCCGGGGCAGGAGCAGAGGCAGAGACGCCCCAAGGAGCCGGGGCCGGCGCCGGGGCAGAGACGGGAGTCGGCGCCTGGGCGGAGGCCGAAGCAGGGGCCGCACCAGGGGCCGGAGTCGGGGCAGCGGCAGCGGCAGGGGTGCCCCAGGAGATGCGGTGGTCGCGGGGGCCGCCGAAGCCCGACTGCTGGGCGGGGTCGGCCTGCCAGGCCGGCCGATGCTCCCTGGCCGGCGCCACCGGAGCCATCGCGCCGGTCTCGTCCAGGAAGACGGGCCCCGTCTCGTCCGCCGGCGTGGCACGGCGGCTGGTGCCCGGCACCCACGCGGAGCCGTTCCAGTAGCGGACGAATCCGGGGATGGACGGATCGGGGTAATAGCCCTCGCGGGCCGCGTGCTCGCCGTCACCTGGGGAGGCCGTCAATGTCCCCAACTCCGATCGTGGCTTGAGGCTTGGCTTGTGCAAGGGACTGGACTTGCGCAAGGGAGGACCATAGCCAAGAACCCCGGCCCGACAGGTCCGGTAACGGGAGAATCCAAGCCTTCGGGCGAACCGCGGGCCGTTCCCGACTCCTCCCGCCCCTGTCGACCGTTTTCGGTCAGCCGAAAGATTCCGGCCAATCCGCGATTCCTCCCGGAAGTCGCGTCATGACCGGCCCGCACCGCGCTCTCTCCTCATGCGGGGCCGGGACAAGGCCCCGCGCACCGCAGAGAGAGGCACCCGTCATGCACCACCCGGTCATCGAGCGCGAACTGGAACTGAAGCTGGTCCTGTCGCCCGAACGCAGCATCGCCGTCCCCGCCCGGCTGACGTACCTCACGGCCGACCCGTACGCCGTGCACATCACCTTCCACGCGGGCTCCAGCGCCCCCGTGAACTGGACCTTCGCCCGCGAGCTGCTGGTCGAGGGGGTGTTCCGGCCCTGCGGTCACGGGGACGTCCGGATCTGGCCCACCAAGGTCGACGGCAGGGCGGTGCTGTGCATGGCCCTCAGCTCCCCCGACGGCGACGCCCTGCTGGAGGCCCCGGCGGCCTCGGTGTCCACCTGGCTGGAGCGCACCCTGCGGGTGGTCCCGCCGGGGTCCGAGGCCGAGCGGCTCGGCCTGGACGAGGCCCTCGCCGAGCTGCTGGCGCCCACGCCGGCGGACGACCTGTGGCTGCGCGATCCGTGGCCCTCGGACGAGTCCGGGGACGCCGACCTCTGATGCACGGCCTGCTGATGCACGGCCTGGCCGGGCGCGCGGGGCCGTCCTCAGAACAGTTTGCCGGGGTTGAGCAGGCCCAGCGGGTCAAAGGCCTGCTTGACCGCCCGCTGCATCTCCAGCCCCACCGGCCCCAGCTCCCGGGCCAGCCACTCCTTCTTGAGCACCCCCACCCCGTGCTCGCCGGTGATCGTGCCGCCCAGCTCCAGCCCGAGCGCCATGATCTCGTCGAAGGATTCGCGGGCCCGGCGCGTTTCGTCCTCGTCCGCCGGGTCGAAGCACACCACCGGGTGGGTGTTCCCGTCCCCCGCGTGCGCGCACACCCCGACCGTCAGCGCGTACTTCGCGGCGATCGCCGCCGTCCCGTCCAGCATCTCCGCCAGCCGCGACCGCGGCACGCACACGTCGTCGATCATGGTGGCCGGCCGGAGCGCCTCCAGTGCCGTCAACGACATCCGCCGGGCCTGGAGGAGGAGTTCCGACTCCGCCTCGTCCTCGGCGGGCACCACCGCGGTGGCCCCGGCCGCCGTGCACAGCTCCCCCACCGCCGCCAGACCGGCCGGCGCGTCCGGGGTGTCGAAGGCGGCCAGCAGCAGGGCCTCGGTGGTCTCCGGCAGCTCCATCCGGCCGAGCGCGTTGACCGCCCGTACGGTCGTACGGTCCATCAGCTCCAGCAGCGAGGGCGTCAGCCCGGCCTCCATGACGGCGCAGACCGCGGCACAGGCGGCGGCCACCGTCGGGAACTCGGCGGCCAGCGCCAGCTGCCGGGGCGGTGCGGGCCGCAGCGCGAGGACGGCCCCGACGACCACGCCGAGGCTGCCCTCGGAGCCGACGAACAGCCGGGTCAGGTCGTACCCGGCCACCCCCTTGGCGGTACGCCGGCCCGTGCGCAGCAGCCGGCCGTCGGCCAGGACCACGTCGAGCCCGAGCACGTACTCGGCGGTGACCCCGTACTTGACGCAGCACAGACCGCCGGACGCGGTGCCGATGTTGCCGCCGATGGTGCACTGCTCCCAGCTGGACGGGTCGGGCGGGTAGTACAGGCCCTGCTCCGCCACGGCCCGCGAGAGCACCGCGTTGACCACGCCGGGCTCGACCACGGCGATCCGGTCGACCGGGTTGATCTCGAGGATGCGGTCCATCTTCAGCAGCGAGAGCAGGATGCAGCCGTCGGAGGCGTTGGCGGCGCCGGACAGGCCGGTCCGGGCGCCCTGCGGGACCACGGGGACCCGGAACTCGGTCGCGGTGCGCAGCACGTGCTGGACCTGCTCGACGGTCCGGGGCAGCACCACGGCGGCGGGGCGGCCGGCGGCGCAGAAGCTGGCCATGTCGGTGGCGTAGGCGGCGGTCACATCGGGGTCGGTGAGCAGGGCCTCCGGTGGGAGACCTGCGGCGAGCCGGGTGTACAGCCGGGTCTGGAGATCGTCCATGAAGTCAGGGTGTCACCGGGGGCCATCGGTGTGAACACGGCCGCGCTCGTCTTCGGACACCGCGGAATGCTCTTCATATTGACGCACAGTAAGCGGGTGGAACGTCAGCAACGACAGGAACGTCAGCAGGCGGAATTCCAGCCGCCGCAGCCCGTGACCTTCACCGGCCGCAAGACGCTCGTGGCCACGGCCATCGCCGTGGTCCTGATCGCCGGGGCCCTGGTGATCCGCCCGGCCCGGGTGGACGACGACCCGCGCCCGCCCGGACCCACCGAGCGGGCGGCGTCGGCGGTCGGCATGGGCTCACCGGCGGCCTCGGTGGACCTTGCGGCGCTGATCAAGGACCGGGAGGCGTGGCTGCGCGGGCACGCCGAGGACCACGGTTCGTGGGCGGTGCTGGGCTCGGCCTATCTGGAGCAGGCGCGGCGCGGGGCGGATGCGGCCTGGTATCCGAAGGCCGAGAAGGCGCTCAAGCGGTCGCTGGAGCTGCGGTCGGCCGAGCAGGGCAATTTCGACGCGATGACGGGCATGGGTGCGCTCGCCAATGCCCGGGGGGACTTCGGGACCGGGAAGAAGTGGGGCGAGCTGGTGCGGGCGCAGTCGCCGCGGCGCTGGACGGCGTATCCGGTGCTGGTGGACGCGTACTCGGGGGCCGGCGACTACAAAGCCGCCGAGAAGGCCATGGAGCGGCTGGTGGAGCTGCGGCCGGGCCTGGCCGCGCATGCGCGGGCCGCGCAGGTCTACCGGGACCGGGGCTGGCGGGAGGATGCGACGGCCTCGATGGAGAAGGCGGCGGGCGCGGCGAAGACCCCGGCGGAGAAGGCGTACTGCCTGTCCCGGCTGGGCGAGCTGGCCTGGGAGCGGGGCGAGACGACGGAGGCACTGCGGCTGTACGAGGCGGCCCTGCGCACGGATCCGGCCCAGCCCCAGGCACTGGGCGGCCGGGCCCGGGCGCTGGCCTCGCTGGGGCGGGCCGGGGAGGCGGTCCGCGACTACCGGATGGCACTGGGGCGGGCGCCGGTGCCGCAGCTGGCCCTGGAGCTCGGGGAGCTGCTGGAGTCCCTGGACCGGGAGGACGAGGCACGGGCGGCGGAGGGGCCGTACACGCTGCTGGCGGGGCTGGCGGCGCGGGACGGGTCGCAGGGCGCGCGCGGAGCTCACGGAGTGAACGAGGCGGTGGTGCTGGGCCTGTACGAGGCGGACCACGGGGACCGGACGTCGGCGGTACGGCGGCTGACGGCGGAGTGGGACCGACACAAGAGCGTGCAGGTCGCGGACGCGCTGGGCTGGGCGCTGCACCGGGCCGGGGACTCCGAGTCGGGTCTGGAGTACGCGAAGAAGGCGACGGACCTGGGGCTGCGGAGCGCGGACTTCGCGTACCACCGGGCGCTGATGGAACGCGCGCTGGGCGACACGGCGTCGGCGCGGCGGCACCTGCAGGAGGCGTTGCGGACGAACCCGGGGTTCTCGCCGGTGCGGGCGGCGGCGGCGAGGGAGGCGTTGGCGGCGGTGGGGGAGCCGGGGGCGGGCGGGCCGGAGAATGTGCTGCCGAAGGGGAAGTGGGTGGCGCCGGACATGAGCCAATACATCGTCCCGGCAAAACCGAAGCCCAAGCCCTGACCGATGCCGGCCCGGGCTGCCGCCCTGGCTCCGCGCCTGGCCGCCGCCCCGGCGCACCCGGCTCCGCACCTGGCCGAGCAGACCGCATCGCCGGGCCCGCCCGGGGCCGGGCAGGCCGGATGGCCGGCTCCGCCCCGGCCGGGCCCGACCGGACACACCCCTCCGGCGTCCGGCGGCCCGGCGGGGCCGTTCCCCTGCGGGGCATTGCCCCTCCCCGCCCCTCCCCGCTCCCTGGGGCTCCGCCCCAGACCCCGCGCAGCCGCGCGCCCGGGGCGCGCAACAGCGGGGCTGGGCAGCGCCCGGCAGGGCGCGGCGCAGCCGCTGGAGCGGGGCTGCCGCCCCGGCACCCCCGCCGCGCACCCAACGGGGCGCGGGGCGGAGCCCCGAAGCCCGGGCACCCAGCAGGGCGCGGGACGCCCGGGGCAGAGCCCCGGGGCCCAGCTTCGGGCGAAGCCCGGGCACCCCCACGGGTCCGGGGCGCAGCCCCGGGGTTCGGCCCCGGGCGAAGCCCGAGCACCCTACGGGGCCGGGGCGAGCCCCAGGGTTCGGCCTCGGGCGGAGCCCGGGCACCCCCACGGGCCCGGGGCGCAGCCCCGCGGCTTGGGTGCCGGGCGAAGCCCTGGCACCGCTACGGGGTCCGGGGCGGAGCCCCGGTTTCGGGAAGGGGCGGGGTGGGGGAATGGCCGCGCGCAGCGCACCCCACGGGGCCGGGGCAGGCGCCGGCCCGGGGTGGCGGCTACAGGTTGCCGCGCTTGTCCTGTTCGCGCTCGATCGCCTCGAACAGCGCCTTGAAGTTGCCCTTGCCGAAGCCCATGGAGCCGTGCCGCTCGATGATCTCGAAGAACACCGTCGGCCGGTCCTGCACCGGCTTCGTGAAGATCTGCAGCAGGTAGCCGTCCTCGTCCCGGTCCGCCAGGATCTTCAGCTCGCGCAGCTCGTCGATCGGCACCCGGGTGTCACCGACCCACTCGCCGAGCGTGTCGTAGTACGTGTCCGGCACCGACAGGAACTGCACGCCCGCCGCCCGCATCGACCGCACCGTCGCCACAATGTCGTTCGAGGCGAGCGCAATGTGCTGGACGCCCGGGCCGCCGTAGAACTCCAGGTACTCGTCGATCTGCGACTTCTTCTTCGCGATCGCCGGCTCGTTGATCGGGAACTTGACCTTCTTGGTGCCGTCCGCGACCACCTTCGACATCAGCGCCGAGTATTCGGTGGCGATGTCGTCGCCCACGAACTCCTTCATGTTCGTGAAGCCCATGACCTTGTTGTAGAAGCCGACCCACTCGTTCATGCGGCCCAGCTCGACATTGCCGACGCAGTGGTCGATGGCCTGGAAGGTCCGCTTCGCCAGGGGCTCGACGATCGGGTCGGCGGCCGTGTAGCCGGGCAGGTAGGGGCCGGAGTAGCCGGAGCGGTCGACCAGGGTGTGGCGGGTCTGGCCGTACGTGGCGATGGCGGCCAGCACCACCGTGCCGTGCTCGTCGGTGATCTCGTACGGCTCGTCCAGGCCGCGCGCGCCCTGCTCGACCGCGTACTTGTACGCGGCCCGCGCGTCCGGGACCTCGATGGCCAGGTCGACGACGCCGTCGCCGTGCTCGGCCACGTGCTCGGCGAGGAAGCGGCCGTGGTCGGTGGTCGCCTTGATGACCGAGGTCAGGACGAACCGCGCGGAGCCGTTGGTGAGGACGTAACTGGCCGTCTCGCGGCTGCCGGTCTCCGGTCCGGAGTAGGCCACGAGCTTCATGCCGAAGGCGGTGGAGTAGTAGTGCGCCGCCTGCTTGGCGTTGCCGACGGCGAAGACCACCGCGTCCATGCCCTTCACCGGGAAGGGGTCTGCCTCACGCGCCGTCTCGGGGTTCTGATCCAGGGTCTCAGTCATGACCGCAGAGTCCCGCCGATCCACAAGCTGCGCAATAGTTTCTTGTTCCGGTATACAGATTGCCCAGCCACAGCTCCGCAGGACTGGAATATCTGTGCAGGATGACTACCGGAAGGCGCCTCATGGGCATCGACAGTCTCGATGGCAGACTCATCGTTCTCCTGGCCCGCGAGCCCCGGATCGGGGTCCTGGAGGCCTCCCGCCGGCTCGGCGTGGCCCGAGGCACGGTGCAGGCCCGGCTGGACCGGCTCCAGTCGAGCGGAGTGATCCGCGGCTTCGGCCCGCAGGTGGATCCGGCCGCCCTCGGCTACCCGGTGACGGCCTTCGCCACCCTGGAGATCAAACAGGGTCAAGGGGCGGACGTACGGGCCCACTTGGCCACCGTGCCGGAGGTGCTGGAGCTGCACACGACCACCGGGCACGGGGACATGCTGTGCCGCCTGGTGGCCCGCTCCAACGCCGACCTCCAGCGGGTGATCGACCGGGTCGTCGGATTCGAGGGCATCGTGCGGGCCTCGACGGCGATCGTCATGGAGAATCCCGTACCCCTGCGGATCATCCCCCTGGTCGAACAGGCGGCGGAAGACGACTAGTCAGCAGGACGGAACGGTTCCGCCCCGGTTCAGTTCCCGCAGCGAGGACACCGCGTCCGTCAGCGAGGTGACGGGGATCAGCCGCAGCCCCTCGGGGAGCTCGGTCTTGGCGTCCGAGCACTCGGCCTTCGGTACGAGGAACACCGTGGCCCCGTCGCGGTGGGCGGCCTGGGTCTTCAGGGCCACCCCGCCGACCGCGCCGACCGTGCCCTTCGCGTCGATCGTGCCGGTGCCGGCCACGGTCCGGCCGCCGGTGAGGTCCCCGCCGCTGCCGTCGCCGTCGAGCTTGTCGACGATGCCGAGGGAGAACAGCAGTCCGGCGCTGGGCCCGCCCACATCGGCGAGGTTGAGGTCCACCTTCACCTGCTTCGGGTCCTTCTTCAGGTATCCGAGGGCGGCCTGGGTGGCGGTGGACTGCGACTTCTCCATTTGCTCCAGGTTGTGCGCCTCGATCTCCCTGTCGCTCTCGCCGGACGGGTACACGGCCTCCTTGGGCATGACCGCCCGGTCGGTGCGGAACCAGTCGCCGACCAGGTCCGCCAGGCGCACCTCCTGGGAGGGGCCGGTGGCGACGATCGTGGTCATCCGGAGCTGTCCCTTGGTCGGGCGGATGGGCGCACCGGAGACGGTGATGACGCTCTTGCCGTCCTTGGCGCCGAGCACGTCGGCCGTCAGCCCCGGCTGGGCCAGTACGAAGGGCAGCGGCGCGAAGGCCGCGACCAGCAGCAGTGCGAGTGCGGGCACGGCACAGACGGCGAGAGCGACGGGACGCGGGAGACGTGAGAGGCGTGAGAGCACCCGGCCAATCTAGCCTCCCGCCCGGCCCGGCCCGGCTCCGCCCGCGCGTGGCCGGGCACAGCCGCGCCCCCGGCCCCGCCGGTGAGGCGGAGCCGGGGGCACGGCTGAGAGCGCGGTACGAGCGCGGTACGGCGCAGTGCGGGCGGCGTCAGCGCAGCGCGTCGGCGACCTCGCGCGCGGCGTCGACCACCCGCGGCCCCACCCGCTCCGGCACGGCTTCGGCCAGCATGACGACGCCGACACTGCCCTCCAGACCGGTGATGCCGACCAGCGGTGCAGCAGCTCCGCTGGCGCCGGCCTCTAGTTCTCCGTGGGTGAGGGTGTAGCCGGGCTCGGTGAGTCCACCCTGCCTGGCGGCCAGGATGGCTCGGCCCGCGGCACCGCGGTCCAGCGGATGCCGGAAGCCCGCCCGGTACGCGACGTGGTAGTCGGTCCAGGTGGGCTCCACGACGGCCACGGCCAGCGCTTCGGTGCCGTCGACGAGTGTCAGGTGCGCGGTGGCCCCTATGTCCTCGGCGAGGGAGCGGAGCGCGGGCAGGGCTGCCTCGCGTACAAGTGGGTGCACCTGCCGGCCCAGTCTCAGCACACCGAGACCCACGCGGGCCCGGCCGCCGAGGTCGCGGCGGACCAGGGCGTGCTGTTCCAGCGTGGCGAGCAGGCGGTAGACGACGGTGCGGTTGACCCCGAGCCGGTTGGAGAGCTCGGTGACGGTCAGACCGTGATCGGTATCGGCGAGCAGCTTGAGAACTCGGAGCCCTCGGTCGAGAGTCTGCGAGGTTTCCGCGGTCACGACACCTCTCCCTCTGTGGTGAGCGGCGGTGAACTCTCAAAGCCAAGGCTCCGCCGGTCCCATCGGCGACGCATGGAGAGGCCGCCGGATAAGGCCATGGCACCGGCTGCGCTCCCGTGGCGGCGCTGCCACGGGGCGTTTCGATGCGGGGACAGTAGCGAGCGGGTTCGCTCAGCGGAAGGCCTCGTCCAGAATCCGGGCGCCGAATCCCTGTATGTGGCCTTTGCGCAGCCGCTCGGTGTGCCTATTTGTCATGACCCCCGTCTCAGAACCTCCATACGGCCCCGGGAGTATGAACGGGTTCGAAAGAACCTCGAAAGAACGCCGAAGGCCCCCGCAACGGACCGCAAACCAGGCGCCCGAAGCCGGACGGGGCCGTGCGAAAAGCCGGACGGGGCCCGTGCGAAACTCCGCACGGACCCCGTCCCGCGTTCCGTAGGAACGGCTCAGCCCGTCACCGCATCCGGGTCGCCCACTCCTGGACCTTTTTGATCCGCTCGCGCAGCTGCCCCGCCGTCGCCTCCGCGCTCGGCGGCCCGCCGCACACCCGCCGCAGCTCGGTGTGGATCACCCCGTGCGGCTTGCCGCTCTGGTGGACGTACGCGCCGACCATCGTGTTCAGCGACTTCCGCAGCTCCAGCAGTTCCTTGTGCGAGACCACCGGCCGCCGCTCGGCCGGCAGCTCCAGCAGGTCCGCCTCCGTGTCGGGCCGCTTCCGGCTGTGCGCGATCTGCCGGGCCTGCCGCTTCTGCAGCAGCATCTGCACCTGGTCCGGTTCCAGCAGGCCGGGGATGCCGAGGTAGTCCTGCTCCTCCTCGCTGCCCGGGTGGGCCTGCATGCCGAACTCGGCGCCGTCGAACAGCACCCGGTCGAAGACCGCGTCGGACTCCAGCGCCTCGAAGGGCAGCATGTCCTGCTCGCCGGTGTCCTCGTCCTCCTGCCGGTTCGCCTCGTCCATCTCCTTCTCGGACTCGGCGTACGGGTCCTCGTCCTCGCCCTGCTTCTTCGGCTTGTCGAGCACGTGGTCGCGCTCGACCTCCATCTCGTTGGCGAAGCCGAGCAGGTACGGGATGGTCGGCAGGAACACCGAGGCCGTCTCGCCGCGCCGCCGCGACCGCACGAAGCGGCCGACCGCCTGGGCGAAGAACAGCGGGGTGGAGATGGTGGTGGCGTACACGCCGACCGCGAGGCGCGGTACGTCCACGCCCTCGGACACCATCCGGACCGCGACCATCCAGCGGTCGTCGTTCGCGCTGAAGTCGTCGATCCGCTTCGACGCGCCCGTGTCGTCGGACAGGACGACGGTCGCCTTGGTGCCGGTGATCTCGCGGAGCAGCTTGGCGTACGCCCGCGCCGAGTCCTGGTCGGTGGCGATCACCAGGCCGCCGGCGTCCGGGATGCCCTTGCGGACCTCGGTCAGCCGCTGGTCGGCGGCCCGCAGCACGTTCGGCATCCAGTCGCCGCGCGGGTCCAGTGCGGTGCGCCAGGCCTGGCTGATGGCGTCCTTGGTCATCGGCTCGCCGAGCTTGGCGGCGATCTCGTCGCCCGCCTTGGTCCGCCAGCGCATGTTGCCGCTGTAGGAGAGGAAGATGACGGGCCGGACGACGCCGTCGCCGAGGGCGTTGCCGTAGCCGTAGGTGTAGTCGGCGGAGGACCGCCGGATCCCGTCGTTCCCCTCCTCGTACGTGACGAAGGGGATGGGGTTGGTGTCGGACCGGAAGGGGGTACCGGTCAGGGCCAGCCGCCGGGTCGCCGGGTCGAAGGCCTCCAGGCAGGCCTCGCCCCAGGACTTGGAGTCGCCGGCGTGGTGGATCTCGTCCAGGATCACCAGGGTCTTGCGCTGCTCGCACCGGTTGCGGTGCAGCATCGGACGCACACCCACACCCGCGTAGGTGACGGCGACCCCGTGGTACTCCTTGCTCAGCGGCCCGGCCGAATACTCGGGGTCGAGCCGGATGCCTATCCGGGCCGCGGCCTCCGCCCACTGCTTCTTCAGGTGCTCGGTGGGGGCGACCACGGTCACCTGCTGCACCACGTGGTGGTGCAGCAGCCAGGAGGCGAGGGTGAGCGCGAAGGTGGTCTTTCCGGCGCCGGGGGTCGCGACCGCGAGGAAGTCGCGTGGCTGGGTCTGGATGTACTTGTCCAGCGCCCCCTGCTGCCAGGCACGCAGCTTGCTGGCGGTACCCCAGGGGGCACGGCCGGGAAAGGCGGGTGAGAGGTGGTGGGAGGCGGTAGTAGTCACGGTCTCCGGTTCGTCGCTCTCGGCAGTCGTACGTAGGACAACCGGGCCACCCTACCGGGCCTTTCACGCTCCTCGTGGCGGGACAGGCCCGTGACCTCGCGACGTGCGGCGAGGGTCACACGGCGGTGCCGTGCAGCCGGCGCAGCCGGTCCGCGATCCGGTCCGTTTCGGCGAGGGAGCCCTCGGCGACCTCGATCACGAGCTCGTACGCGGCGTCCTGGTCTGCCTCGGCCAGGTCGATCCCGTTGACCGCGAGGAAGGTCACCGCGGCCAGCCAGGCGGTGCGCTTGTTGCCGTCCACCAGGGGGTGGTTGGCGGCGATGCCGTGCAGCAGCGCGGCGGCCTGTTCGAACCGGTCCTGGTACGCGGACACCCCGTACATCCGCGCCCGTGGCCGCCGCACCGCCGACTCCAGCAAGCCCGGGGAGCGCAGCTCCACCGGCTGGTCCTTGGCGAGACAGGCGTGCCGCGCGAGGTCGGTCACCTCGGCGACCGTGAGGTGCCGCTCGGCCGGCGCCGGCCCGGGCTCCGCGGGAGCCGGGGCGGCGGTCTCGGACATGCCGCGCGGCGTGGGGGCGGTCATTCGCCCAGCCGCTTCAACAGCGGCGCGTGCCGGCGCGCCAGTCGCTCGGCCTCCCGGCCGACCAGCCGACGGTCGGCGCGCAGGGCCGCCCGTACGGCGTCCGCCGCCCACTCCTCGGAGGTTTGGCCGACGGCGTCGGCCAGGTCGTCGAGCTCCGCGCGTTCGGCGGCGGAGAGCCACAGGGTGATCTCGTTCACACGGCGAGAATAGGGGCCCGGAGCAGGCTGCTCATCCGGATTTCGCCCCGGGCGGCAGCGGGACGGCGGGCGCCGCATCCGGACCGGGACGGGCCGGGACGGGGTCCAGGCGGGTGGCGACCCAGGCGCCGACCAGGGCCACGCAGGCCATCGGCAGGAACACGACGACAAAGGCACCGGGGTGCGAAGCGGAACCGGCACCCTCGCTGACCGCATGGGCCGCGTGGGCCGCGCCCACCGCTCCCCCGCCCAGCGCAGCGAAGGCCGCACCACCGCCCGCCAGCAGCACCACGTTCGCCAGCGCGTCCGAGATCTGCAGGGCGGCGGAGTTCGTGCCCGCCTCCTCCGGCGGCGACAGCTTCAGCAGCAGCACGCTCGTGGAGCCGATCACCAGGCCCATCCCGAGGCAGCCCACCGCCCAGGCCAGCGCCAGGGTCCACACCGGCACCGATTCGATCAGCACGGCCGGCGCGGCGGCGATGGCCGCAGCCACCAGCACCATGCCCAGCACCATCAGCCGCACCCGGTACGGCGCCATCCGCCCCTTCGACTGGATCCAGGACCCGCCCGCCCAGGTCAGCCCGCCCAGCGCCAGCGAGAACCCGGCCAGGGTCGGGCTCATCCCGCGCTGGGTGACCAGCATCAGCGGTACGAAGCTCTCGGCGGCGATGAACGACCCGGCCGCGAGCCCGCGCAGCAGCACCACCGAGGGCAGCCCGCGCCGGGCCAGGTAGGTGCCGCGCGGCAGCAGCCCGAGGACCGCCGGCACCAGCAGGGCCGCGCCCGCGACCCCGGGCAGGACCGACAGCCAGCGCAGGTCCTGGGCGGCGTACTGGAGCAGCCCGGCCCCCAGCGAAATACCGAGAGCGAGCCGGATCCGGCGCCGGTCGAACGGTACGGGCGGCCCTCCCGGATCCACCGGCCCGGAGGCGGTCCGCCGGATCGCGGGCAGCGCGACCACGAGCGGTACGACGACCAGCGCGGGAATCCCGAGGAACACCCACCGCCAGCCGAGGTGCTCGGTGACCGTCCCGGAGGCCAGCGGCCCGACGATGGACGGCACCACCCAGCTGGCCGCGAAGGCCGCCATGATCGCGGGCCGCATCCGCTCGTCGTACGCCCGGCTGACCACCACATACAGCGCGACGATCACCAGGCCGCCACCGAAGCCCTGCACGGCCCGCCCGAGCACGAACAGCCACATCGCCCCGGCGGCCCCGGAGAGCACCAGCCCGCTCGCGAAGGAGGCGATCCCGACGGCCAGGGGCCGCAACGGCCCGGCCCGGTCGGCCCACTGGCCGGACAGCACCATGCCGAAGAGGCTGGTGGTGAAGTACGCGGAGAAGGCGAAGGCATAGAGCCCGATGCCCTTGAGCTCACGGGCGGCCACCGGCATGGCCGTCCCGACGGCGGTCGCCTCAAAAGCAACCAGGAAAATAACGGAGATGATCCCGAGGCTGAGCGTCCGGTGCGCAGGCCCGAGAATCCCACCGCCGCCGGCCGACTGGGGCGCGGCGGGCGGGGCTATCTCGTCGGCACGGGGCTCAAGGGCACTCATCGCCCCAGGCTAAGGGCCATCCCCGGGTTTCACCCCTTTCCTCGCCCCCTCCCTTCGACGGATCCTCCCCTCCTCCAGCAGCCCTAGGCCCATCCCCGACACCAAGCTTTGTGAACGCACCATGGCAGTCACATTGCAGGCCCCGCGCTCCCCTTCCAGCCCCCGCCCGCCCCGCCGTACGGTCGTGTCATCTCCACCACACAGCCGTGTGCCCGAGTGGTTGAGGGACTCGCCTGCAAAGCGAGTTACGCCGGTTCGAATCCGGTCACGGCTTCTGCTGAAGGCCGCCCAGCCGGCGCTCTGGGCGGCCTTCACCATGTTCAGGAACCGGCCCCGGTGGTGGGGGCCGGATCGCAGGCGAGTTTCTTCTGGGCGAAGGCGAAGAACTTGCGGATCAGCTCCGTGTTCGCAGCCCGCGGCGTCGTCGACCCCGACGGGGGCCGCCAACTGTGAATCGTGAGCTCGACGTTGATCGTCCAGGACGGCCGCTTGCACCGGAAGGCGACCGCCGCACCCTTGTCCCAGACGACCGCCTCGTCCCCGAGGGCGATCCGGTCGGGCTTCTCGCGCGGGAAGTCATACAGCAGACCGACGTCGACTTTGCTCCTGTCCGCCGCCGCCGCGAAACGGAACAGCCCGTCCACTCTGACCTTGCAGTCCGCGTCGACAAACTCCATGGAACGGATGGATTCCTCGACTTGAACCTTCTTCCCCTCTCCGAGCAGGGGCAGGAGATCAGACCGGTCGAAGGCGTTCCAGCACATCGCCTCCGGGCCCTGCGGCACGGACGGCTTCTCCTCGGAGCAGGCGGAGAGGCCGCCGACCAGCACCAAGGGAATCACGAGGGACGCGGGGCCACGCCTCCAGGACATCGGGAACCTACCTCTGCATTCCGCGACCGGCTTTCCGCCGCTGCGGGGGCTTCGACTCTGTCGTGGTCAGGACCGGCAGTTGAGTTCCCGGTGGGCGAAGTCGAAGTACTTCCTCAGGAGAGCCTTGTGTGTGGGGCGCGCGTCGGCCTTGTTGTCCGAGTCCAGGTATCCGTGCACCTGAAGCCTCACCTCTGTCGTCTTCCCAGGTGCTCGGCACGTGAACTCGACGCTCGCGCCGCCGTCATAGACCCAGCCGTTCCTGCCGAAGTCGATCGGGTCCGTGCCCTCCGGGACACCGTGATGAAAGCTCTGCCCTTCCTTGAGCTGCAGGCCAGTGGCGGAGAAGCCGGTCTTCCCGTCGATGTCCACGCGGCAGGTCCCGCCTGTAGTCAGAAAGCCGCTCGCCTCGTCAATGGTGGCCTCCTTGCCCTCACCCAGGTAGGGCAGGATTTCGGCACGGCTGAACACCTGCCAGCACACCCGTGCCGGCAGCTCGGGAACGGACGGTTCAGCCGAGCAGCCGGATAGGGCGCCTGCAGCACATGCCGCCCCAAGGCTGAGGGACAAGATCTTGCGACGTGTGGACACTCCCGCATCACCCCTTGGCCGGTGGACGCTCGCCGCGGCCGATGGCATGTGCGTTGCCGGTCTCGGTGGCCGCCACCCCCGCAAGAACGTTGATGTCCCGCTCCGAGAGCCCGGACCCCTCGGCAGCCTTCTTCACTGCTGCCGCCGCCGCATCCTGCGCCGCCAAATCCGCCTGCTGATAGTCCAGCACCGCCTGCTCGTCATCCTTGTCGGTCCGATCCGTGATGTCCTTCTTCGCGCTCTCGACCACGCTGTCGGTGATGTCCTCCTGGAGCCACCCCACGATGTCACCAGCGATCGGGAACATCTCGACATACTTGGCACCTGCCATGTCGATCCCCCGGTTGATCCACTTGGCGGTGTCCTCGACGCCCTTGACGTACTCCTCCTGCTTGTGGCCGCTCTCGGCGAACACACCCTGGGCCCTGGCTTCGGAGAGGATGCCCGCGATCTCGCCCCCGGGGTGGACGGCCGTCTTGATCGCCGCGTCCACCTCGCTGTATTCGCTGCGGTGTGTGAAGACGTCGTTGATGAGGGTGGTGGTGAAGGCCCGCTGGGAGTTGGTGATCGCGCCGTACGCCTCGGGGTCCTGGGCCACCGCCCCAAGGAACTCGGTCACGGCGGTCTTGTCGAAGTCGGCCATTTCAGCGAGCGGCTCGCCCTGTTCTCCCGTCTTGGCAACGACCCGCTCCATCACTTCGTCACCGCCACCTAGGTCTCGGGAACCGATTCGGGAAGGTCTTCCGAGCGGTCGGGGAGACCGCCGTTGTTCTGGCAGCCGAGCTCCTTGGCGATGGCGAGCGCCGCCGAGTGCATGATGGCCACGTAGTCGGGACGGCGGACGTCCACGCCCTTCTTCCCGTCCCACTTGTCGCGGAACGTCAGGCGGATCTGCAGGGGGAGCTCGTCGGTGGAGCCGACCCGGGGGCTGCCGCAGTTGTACCAGAGGTGGGCGCGGTTCTCGCCGTGGATCACGCCCGGACCGCGGTCCTTCTCCCCGCCACCGACGTACTTCTTGTCACCGGCGATCCAGAGCTCCGCGTACGGCGCGCGCCCGCCCTTCGGCCTCCCCGATGCCCGGCACATCTCTCCCTCCAGGTCACCGAAGCCCTGTCCGGTTTCGTACCTGCCTTGCAGCCCCTTGCCGACCGCCCGGAGGTCCAGGTCACCCGCCTCGTCCCGCAGCCTGAACTCCGTGGAGTCGAGCACCCGCTCCAGAGCCCCGGCGCCCTCCGGGTCGAACAGCCCCTGGCAGATCTGCGCCGCGGATCCGTACTCCGGCTCCGCCTTCGCGGAAGGCTCAGACGTACTGCATCCGGCCACCAGCGCGAGGACGGCAAGCCCGCATCCGACCGTGTGGACCCGCCGGTACGCCGAGATCACTTCTTGCCCGTCTCGGGTTCGTGGCCCTGCTGGTCGGCCAGGTCGTTACCGGTGCCGTAGCCGATCTGCCTGGACTCCATCAGGTCGTTGCCGAGTTCGCTCAGTGGGTCGATGTGGTGCCGCTCCATGAACTCCTTCAGCGGCGCCTTCGCACTGTGCTCGCCCGCCTGGTACATCTCCTTCGTGGTGGCATGCGTCTTTTCGTCCACGTCGTCCTTGTGCTTCTCCACCGCATCCGAGGACCACTCCCCGATGACGGAGGAAGCGGCCTGCTCCACGGCACCGCTGCCGACGTCCACGGCCAGCGGTACGAGGATCGCCGCCGCACCGGCAGCCGCGGCAGTGGCCGGAAGGAAGGCGACACCGGCCGCGATGGCGGCCGTCGTACCGAACTCCACCCAGGCCGCCCGCTGCTCGTGGGCCTTCTCGTACTCCTCGTGCTTCTTCTCGCCCTGCGCGATGACCTGGTTCGCCCGCGACTCGTCGAGCATGCCCTGCACCTCGGCCGTGGTCCGGATGGTCGCGCGGGCCCTGCCCTCGTCGACCTGGCCGTCGTGGAAGCCCTGGGTCTCCAGGACGCTGGCCGAGTAGATGCGCTCGGCCGTGGAAACGGTCGCATAGGCATCGGGATGCTGGCCGAGGGCGCTCAAGAGATCGCGGGCCTCCTGCAGGTCCAGATTCGCGTGGCCCGGCTCACCGGCCTTGGGCTGGAAGACGCTGTTGTCGCCCACGTCCGCGATGGCCCGGTTGACGTCGTCGATGTAGCCCGCCGTCATGTTGCCCACGCTGTCGGCCAACGACTCGTGGGCCTTGAGGAGACCGGCGTCGCCGCCGTACTTCTTCGCGACCTCCTCCATGACCCGGGCACCGGTCTCGGTCCGGTTGAGCTCCGGGGCAGGGTCGTCCCACGCGTGGCCGAGCGTCGCGGCTTCCAGCGCATGGCCGAGCGCCTCCGGCATGTACTTCTGGACCTTGGCCAGGTCGTCCGGGTTCGTCCCCTCCATATCGATGGTGAAGTCGTACTTCTCGTTGCCGAAGAAGTCGAGGTAGTTCTTGATCGGCTTCTTGTCCTCGCCCTTGCCCAGGTCGGGCTCGCCGGCCTTGACTGTGCCGTCCTCGTTGTACGCGGGGAGGGGTTCACGCTCCGGGTCGAAGAACTGCGCCGCCGCCTCCGGGCTGTGCCCGAGCGCCTCCAGGAAGCTGACCACCGGGTCGTAGCCGGCCCCATTGACCCCGGACGGGTTGAAGAGGTTCTGCCCGTAGCCGCTGAGGTGCCGTGACTGGTTGAAGAAGTCCGGGTCCTTCGCGTGGATCTGGGTGGCGTGTTCCGCGATCGGGACCAGGAACTTGGGGTCGTAGTTGCCGTACCGCATGATGCCGCCGAGCAGCTGGTAGCCGTACGGCGGGTTCTGGTCGTACTTGGCCAGCGGAATCCGCTCCGTACCCAGCTTGCGCAGTTCCTGGGCAAAGCTGTCCGGCAGGTGGGGCTCGGTCTTGGAGCTGGTCGCCGTGGCGAGGTTGAGGCCAAGGTTCCGCTGCAGCTCCTGTACGTCCTTCAGTCGCTGCGCGTCGACCTTCGACCAGTCGTACGTATCCGTGGACATGTACCCGAAGAACTCGAGCGCGCCCTTCGGACCCAACCGCTCGTAGAAGTTCGTCGAGAACTCCGGCACCTTGGCGTTGTCCGCCAGCAGCTCGTTGAGCTCGACGAGCTCCTCGTGCTTGAGGTCGCGGCCCTTCTTGGCGAGCTCGGCGGCCCGGCCGGCCTGTTCGGAGGCGATGCTCGTGTACTTCGGCCCACTGAAGTTGTGGTCGTCGGTGACATTCGCCGCCAGCATGCGCGCCAGCGACTGATCGGCGTCGTCGCAGCTCTCGACGATCGCGTCGATCTTGCGCTGCCACTCGCCACGGTGCTGCTGTGCGGTCTGCATGTAGTCGGGGTCGTGCCGGGCTGCGTTCTCGGTCCCCGGGTCGGCGAAAGGCACCCTGGACACCCGGCCCTCGGCATCCACCCGGAACCCGGCGGCCGGGGCCTCCACGTCCACGATCTTCTTGAGCTGGTCCTTGGCCGACTTGAACGCGGCATGGCCACTCGTCAGGGCCTGGTGGATGCCCTTGGCCTGCTTGGCCGCGTCGTCGAATTCCTTGGCCACCTTCGCGATGAACGGCCGCCCGGCCCCCGCGGTGACCCCGCTCCACTCGGCCTTGTCGGCCTTGACCTGCATGCCCTGGCGGGCCTCCCGGGCCAGCTCCTCCAGCTTGCCGACCATCGCGCCCCAGTCGGTCACCGCCGTCTGGAGCTTGTCCAGGGGTGCGTTCATCACGTTCTCGAACGTCAGCACGTGCCTGCCCCTGCCCTTACTTGAGGTACTCGTCGACCTTGGACTGCGTGAACGCGGCGTGGATCTGCGCGTCCTGCTTGCCCAGGGAGTTGACGGAGTAGTTGAGGCTGTTGGAGATGTGCGCGCAGCCCGCGAGCAGGGTCTTCAGCTGCGAGTCCCACCGCTCCTGCACCGTGAGCAGCGCGGCCCCGCTCGCGAAACTCTCGCCTTTGAGCTGGTTGCCGGCCTCGCCGGTGGCGGTCTTGGCGTGGTTGCCGTCGCGGGACAGCCGGTCGTGGAGGACGTACGCGTCATGGCCGATCGCGCCGATGTGGTCCTGGTTGACCAGGAGGTCCTCATTACCGCCACCACCGCTACCGCCGGGATCGGCCGGCAGTTGGTTGAGCCGCGTACCGACGTTCGCGGCGGCGGCTGCCCTGGCGGTGGACCACTCTTCGTCGAACGACATGCGGCTCAAGTCCTGTCTGCTGTCTGCAGTCTGCTGGTCAGCGGTTCCTTGCGCGTACGGCCACGACGGTGACGGCTCCCCCGATGAGCACGGCGGCGCCGAGCCCGAGGGCGATCCAGGGAAGACTGCTGCCGTCATCACCGCTGTCGGCGGCAGCCTGGCTCGGCTGCTGCGCTGGTGCGGACCCGGCGGGCGCGGGCGCCGGGGAGTTCGGCGGAGCCGAGGCGGGAGCGGCCAGGTCGGGCAGCGGCCACTCGTTGGCGGGGCCGGGGTCACCGGGGTTGGTCAGGGCGATCCGGGGACGCACGACGCCGTAGCCGATGTGGTCGTTCCGCTGGACTCCGTCGCGGGGCTTGCCGGCGGTGTTGAGGAGGACGCGGAGGACCTGGTTGTTGGTCCAGTCGGGGTGAGCGGACCAGATGAGGGCGGCGGAGGCGGAGGCGAGGGCTGTGGCGTCACTGGTTCCGTGCGATTTGCAGACCCCGCTCTGCTTTGTGCATGCGGTGACGATGTCCATTCCGGGCGCGGCAAGGTCCACCTGCGCGCCCTTCTGAGATTCCGCGGTGGCGTTGCCCTGCCGGTCGATGGCAGCTACGCCGACTACGCCCGGCGTAGCTGCCGGGAACAGGATTTCGTTGTAGCTCTGTGCCGAGTTACCCACACCGGCAAAGATGATCTTCCCCTTTGAGTGGGCATACTTCACCGCCTCGGCCCGCAGGGCGTCGTTCTCCTTGCCGTTGCTGACAGCCGCCAACGAGATGTTGATGATCTTGGCATCTGAATCTGCCGCGTACCTGATCGCCTCAACCCAATTGGGGGTCTTGGGATCCCGCTCGCTCGGAACACGGATCGGCAGGATCTTGACACCCGGCGCGAGACCGAAGGCCCCGTCGCCAGAAGGATGCTTACCCGTCCCCGCGATAACCGCCGAGATGGTGGTCCCATGACCGTCATAGTCCTGGCGCTCGTCTCCCTTGACGCCCGGGGCCAGGTTCTTGCCCCGCAGAACCTGGCCTTCCAGCTCTGGGAGGTGGCCAACACCGGTATCAATCACCGCAACGGTGACCCCTTTGCCGGTGCTGCTCTTCCACATCTCATCGGCCTTCATGGAGTCGAGATGCCATTGCTGCGACCTGATGGACGCCGCGTGGGCCGGAGTCGCGGCGACTCCGGCCAACAGCAGACCCATGAGGACAGATGTGGCTCTCCGCATGCGCATCTCGTACAGAATCCGTTCGCTCAGTCGACTACCGGCGGGACAATACGACGGTCACCCTGCCAGGTCTCCTCGTCCTCGGACAGGTAGTCCGGACGTTCACCGTTCTCGCGCTGCGGACGCCGACCCGGCGTCTGGCTGCCGCGGACCAGGCCCGAACCACCCTGCGTGAAGGGTCGGGCACCAGCGGTGGCCCCACCGGCCGGTCGGCCACCGACGACCCCGCCGGGCTCGCTTGCCAGCCGACGACCCGCACCGGGCACGCCGCCGCCCTGGGCGCCGCCGCCGAATCCGCCGCTTCCCATGCCGGGGCCGTAACCGCTCCGTCCTGCCTGCCCGGGGCCGCCTTCGCCGATGACCGTGCCGCGGTGGAGCCCGGACTGCGGGCCGGTCGTGTTGACCTGACGTCCACCGTGGATGCCGGAGTCACGCGGCGGGAGGGCGTTGGGGCCGGCAAGCTTGCTGACCGGCGGAGACCCGGGACCGGGGGCCCCAGGGATGCCGGGGATACCCGGGATACCGGGGATCGGACCGGGCGGGCGGCCGGGACCAGGGCCGAGTGTGGGCGGACCGCCGACCGGCGGAAGCATCACAGGCGGCACCGGCCCGGTCGGCGGAGCACCGGGGCCGGGCGAGGGCGCAACCGGGATGACCGGTGAGGTCGTCTGGGGCGGCAGCGTCTTGACGCTGTCCAGATCGACGTTGACGTCCCTGTCGGGCAGGGGCGGCGGTGTGGGGGACCCCGGCCCCCGATCCGGCGCCGGCGGGACCGTCGACGGCGTGGTGGGGTCAGGATTCTTCGGCTGGTGACCGGGAACCGAGCCGGGCTCCGACGAAGGACCGCGGGTGTCGCCGCTCGGGGTCTGGTAGTTCGCCTCGCGCAAACCGTTGCGGAGGGCAGGGTCGCCACCGCCCTGGCGAGACATCTCGCCCTCCCCGCCAACCTCCTGAGGCACAACCTCCGGCGGCGCAGGCGGAAACGTCGGGATCGGCGCCGCATTGATCTGCGTCGTCGACGCCTCATACGACTGCGCCAGCTTGTTCATCTGCTGCACAGCCTCGAGGCGGTCCCCAGCCAGCTTCGAGTGAGCCGTCATGCCGATCTTCTGCGCGTCCGGGTCGTTGCGGGCCTCCCGCGACGCCTCCAGGTTGTCGTACGACTTCTGGTCGTACGCCGGCATGTTCGCCTTGACCTCGACGATCGTCTGCGCCGCGTTGACCATCCACTCGCCGCCGGTCTTGCTGTACTCGCCCAGTCGCAGCGTCGAGTTGCCCAGCCGGTTCACCCAGTCCTGGAAGGCCTCGGCGGCCTGGCCCTCCCAGTTCTCGACCTTGTGGTTCTTGAGGTCGTTGCCGATCTTCGTGATCTCGATCTCGGCGTCCTTCAGGAGCTGGCCGCGCGTCTTGACCTTCTCACCGTCCACCGAGGCCAGCATCGCCAGCAGTTCCTTGTGCGAGTAGCCCTCGAAGTTCGTTGCCATTACATGTCACCCCCGGCCGCATCCTTCGCGGGCTCGCTCGGCTTGGGCGCCTCGGGATCGCGCTCCGCTACGTACTGCTTCTCCGCCTGCCGCTGCAGCGCGCGCATCCGCGCCTTGACGTCCTCGTCCATGTTCTCGTAGCCCACCCGGGAGGCCTCGATCGCGATCGCCAGCGACTCGATCTGGTTCGCCAGCGCCTTCGAGAGGTTCTCCATCTCCGAGCG
Source organism: Streptomyces sp. NPDC002054 (assembly GCF_040296685.1). Classification (NCBI taxonomy): domain Bacteria; kingdom Bacillati; phylum Actinomycetota; class Actinomycetes; order Kitasatosporales; family Streptomycetaceae; genus Streptomyces; species Streptomyces sp. NPDC002054. The sequence goes on along the minus strand of NZ_JBEOXT010000040.1, from coordinate 56,800 downwards.
GACCTTGTTGTACGCCGTGTGCAGGCCGGCCGCCTCCGCGAAGCCGGTCCCCAGGTCGCCCGCGCCCAGGGTGCCGTCGGCGAACTTGCCGTGTTCGGCCTTGGAACCCTTCAACTGGTCCAGCAGGGCGTCCACACGCTTCTTGTAGCTCACCATCGACTCGTGCTCGACGAACAGAGCCGGCGCCTGTGCCCCGATCAGGCCCCTGTTCACCAACGAGATCATGCTGCCGCCCGGTACGAACGGCAGCACCGCCTCAATCGAATCCCCAGCCATGATGGCCTCCCCGTCTCCCCGTCTCTCCCCGTTGCCGCGGCGTTCCCGCCGCTCCCCGTCCCGTTCCCGTTCGCACCTGTTGGCGTGCGGTGCGCGCGAGTTCGTGCAGACTTGCGGTCAACTCTATCGAGCGGTGCCGACAGGCCCAAGCCCGGGGTTGCACGTGCAATACGTGCAATGGGGCTCAATGAGGCTCACACGGTCAGGAGTTGGGCACCGCCACCGCCGCAGAGGGGCGGATCGGGAGCCTGTTGACCGGGCGGCCCGTTGCCGCACGCACTGCCGAGGCTACCGCCGCCGGGGCCGTCACCACAGGGACCGCGCTCGCCGCCTTCGCGCCGAAGGGGGCCACCACGTCCCGTTCCTCGACGAGTTTGACGATACGGACGGCCGGTGCGTCCAGGGAGGTCGGCAGGGCATAACCCGTCAGGTCGGGGTGCCGGATCAGGCCCGCGGCGGTGCGGAGGTTCTCGGTGAGGGCCGCGCCGACGCCCTGGGTGACGCCCGCCTCGATCCGGGCGGCCAGCTGGCGGGGGTTGAGGACGCGGCCGACGTCCTGGGCGACCGCGAGTTCCACGACCCGCACCGAGCCGAGTTCGACATCGACGTCGACCACCGCGCGGATCGCGCAGAAGGCCAGGCCGACGAAGGCGTCGCCCTGCCCGTCCGCGTCCAGCGGCTCGGTCGGGTGCGGACGGCACTGGGCGGTGGCCCAGAGCTCCTTGCCCTCCAGGGCCTCCGCCACCGTGGTCGAGAAGGCCCCGTCGTACGAGGTGATGCGGCCGTCCGCGATCTGCAGCAGCTCGGTCGACATGCCGAACTTGGCGGCCATCGGCTGCAGCAGCTGCGTACGGACCATCTTGGCGGCCCGCTCCACCGCGCCGCCCGACACCCAGGTGTGGCGGCCGTGCGTGGCCGGGCCGGCCGGCGGCTGGTCGGTGTCGACCGGGGCGACCAGCACCTCGTCCACGCCCAGGGTCTCCTGGACGATCTGACGGGCGAGGGTGGCGAAGCCCTGGCCGGTCTCGACCGCCGCGCAGATGACGGTGGCGGTGCCGTGGCTGACCTTGACGGTGGCGGTGGAGACCTCGTCGGTGCCTTCGGCTCCGAGCATGTGGACCATGCCAATGCCGTAGCCGACCCCGCGCCGGACCGCGCCGGGCTCGCCCGCGCCCTCCGGGCCGCCGGGCAGCAGCCACTCCTCCTCCGGGGTGTCCTTGGGGAGCGAGGGCAGCTCGAAGTCCCGTACCGCACGCAGGAGTTCGGCGACCGGGGCCGGGCAGGTGACCGTCTGGCCGGTGGGCAGCAGGTCGCCGGTGGCCAGGACGTTGCGGAGGCGTAGTTCGGCGCCGTCCAGGCCGAGTTCGGCGGCGAGCTTGTCCATCTGGCCCTCGTACGCGGCACAGACCTGCAGGGCGCCTTCGCCGCGGACGTGCCCGGACGGGGGGTTGTTGGTGCGGACGGCCCAGCCTTCGACGAAGGCGTGCGGGACGACGTACGGGCCGCAGGCGAACGCGACGGCCGCGGCCAGGGATTCGGCCGAGGAGTCGGCGTACGCGCCCGCGTCCATCAGGATCTGCGCCTCGACCTTGACCAGCCGGCCCTCCGCGTCCGCGTGGTGGCGGTAGCGGAGCAGGGTCGGGTGGCGGTGGGAGTGGCCGAGGAAGGATTCCTCGCGGGTGGCGGCGAGTTTCACCGGGCAGCCGGTGCGCAGCGCGAGCAGGCCGAGGGGGAGTTGGTAGCCGGAGTCCTCGCGGTCGGCGGTGGCTCCGGGGACGCCGGTGACGACCACCTTGACGCGTTCGGGTTCGAGGCCGAAGCAGGCGGCGGCGAGGTCGCGGTCGGCGTGCGGGTCGGTGGAGGCGGTGTAGATCTCGACTCCGCCGTCGGGGCGGGGCACGGCGAGACCGGCCTCGGCGCCGATGGGGGCCGGGTCCTGGCGGCCGATCCGGTAGAGGCCCTCGACGACGACCTCGCCGGTGGCCTCCGGGTCGCCGTAGCGGAGCGGGATGTGCCGGATCAGGTTGCCGTCGGGGTGCAGGGGCGGGGCGGCGAAGGCCTGTTCGGGGTCGGTGACGGGGTCGAGGAGCTCGTACTCGACGGTGATCGCGGCGGCGGCGAGGCGGGCGGCGTCCGGGTGGTCGGCGGCGACGGCGGCGATGGGTTCGCCGTGGTGGCGGACCACGTCGTGGGCGAAGACCGGGCGGTCGGCGATCCGCCGGCCGTGGGTGGTGGCGCCGGGGACATCGGCCTGGGTGACCACGGCCCGGACGCCGGGCATCTGCGCGGCGGCGCTGGTGTCGATGGAGAGGATCCGGGCGTGGGCGTGCGGGGAGCGCAGCACGGCGGCCCAGAGCAGGCCCTCGGCCCAGAGGTCGGCGGCGTAGGGGAAGGTGCCCTCGGCCTTGGCTCGGGCGTCGGCGGGCATGACGGAGGCGCCGATTCCGCGCGGCACCTCCTGGGCCGCGGAGTCGGTGGGGGCGGCGGCCTGGGCGGTGGCAGTGGATGCGGTGATTCCGATGGCCGTCGCCGCGTCGCTGGCGGTCACGCCATGCCTCCGTGGTGGTCGGGGTGGATGCCGTCGGGGTGGATGCCGCCCTCGCCGGGCGGGGCCTGGTGCGGAATGCGGGGTTCGGCCGACGCGGCTGCCGCTTCGGACGCGGCTTCGGCGGCGGCCTCGGCTGCGGCTCCGGCGGTCGCCTCGCGCTCGGAGACCACCTCGCGGACGGCGTCGAGCACGCCGTGGTAGCCGGAGCAGCGGCAGAGGTTCCCGCAGAGGGCCTGGCGGGTCTCCAGCTCGCTGGGGGCGTGGTTGCCCTCCAGCAGGTCGTGGATGGTCATGGCCATGCCGGGCACGCAGAAGCCGCACTGCACGGCGCCGGACCGGCAGAGGGCCTGCTGCACGTCGGAGAGCTCGCCGTCGGTGGCGAGCCCTTCGACGGTACGGACCTCCGAGCCGGCCGCGGTGGCGGCCGGGACCAGGCAGGAGTTGACGAGCCGGCCGTCGACCTGCACGGCGCAGGCCCCGCACTCGCCCTGCGAGCAGCCGTCCTTGGCCCCGGCCAGGCCGAGGCGCTCGCGCAGCACGTAGAGCAGCGACTCGCCGATCCAGGCGCCGGTGACGGGCCGGTCCGCGCCATTGACGCGGAGCACGTAGGAGGCGAGGGGGTGTTCGGCGCTGTGCACGACGGCGGGGGCTTCGTGGGCGGCGCCGGCGTACGGCTCGCCGGGCACCATGTCCTCGCCGGACGGGGGAACGCCCTCGGGCGGGGTGTTCCCGGCCGGCTCATCGCCGGCCGACGCCTGCTCCGCCTCGGCGTGCGGAGCCGCGGCCGGGGCGTGCCCGGCCGGCCCGGCTACGCCCTCCGGCGGGGTGTGGCCGCCGGGCGCATCGTCGGCGTACGCAGCCCCCGCCAGCGGGACACCCTCCGCCGGGGTGTGGCCGGCCGGCACGAACGGGGTCGCCGCGGGGTCGGGCGCGCCCGCAACAGGGCCGCCCTCCAGCGGGACGCCCTCCGGCGGGGTGTGCGCGCCCGGCGCATCGCCGGTCGCAGCGTACGGAGCCGCCGTTGGCGGGACACCTCCGGCCGGGGTGTGCACGCCCGGCACGAACGCGCCGGGGGCACCCGGCATGGCAAGGCCGTCCGCCGAGGTGTGCCCGGCCTGGGCGTACGGGTCCGGGGCAGGGGCGCCCTCCGGCGGGGTGTGCCCGGCCGGAGTCTCGTCGGCGCCGCCGGCCACGGCCTGGCCAGCCGGAGCGTGCCCGGCGGGCACGAACGCGCCCGGCAGGGCGACACCCTCGGCCGGGGTGTGCCCCGCCGGCGCGAACGCGCCCGCGCCGGGGGCGCCCGGCAGGGCAATGCCATCCGCAGGGGTGTGCCCGGGCTGGGCGTACGGGTCCGGGGCAGGGGCGCCCTCCGGCGGGGTGTGCGCACCCGGCGCATCGCCGGTCGCGGCGTACGGAGCCGCCGTCGGCGGGACATCCCCGGCCTGGGCGTGCCCGGCTGGCGCGTACGCGCCCGCACCGGGGTCGCCGGCTGCGCCCGGCGCGAACGGGGTCGCCGCGGAGTCGGGGGTGCCCGCAACAGGGCCACCCTCCAGCGGGACGCCCTCCGGCGAGGTGTGCCCGCCCGGCGCGAACGCGCCCGCGCCGGGAGCGCCCAGCAGGGCAACGCCGTCCGCCGGGGTGTGCCCGGACTGGGCGTACGGGTCCGGGGCAGCGGCGCCGTCCGGCGGGGTGTGCCCGGCCGGGGTTTCGTCGGCGCTGCCGGCCGCGGCCTGGCTCGCCGGAGCGTGGCCGGCCGGCACGAACGCGCCCGGCAGGGCAACGCCATCCGCCGGGGTGTGCCCGGACTGGGCGTACGGGTCCAGGGCAGGGGCCAGCGGGGTGTGCCCGGCCGGGGTTTCGTCGGCGCTGCCGGCCGCGGCCTGGCTCGCCGGAGCGTGGCCGGCCGGCACGAACGTGCCCGGCAGGGCAACGCCATCCGCCGGGGTGTGCCCGGACTGGGCGTACGGGTCCGGGGCGGGCTCCGGCGTGGCCGGGGTGGCGGAGCCGAAGAGGTTGAGGCCTGTGGCTAGGGTGTGGTTCGCGGGCTGCGGTTCCGTGCGCGGGGACGGGATGGAGTCGTGGGACCCGGGGTGCTGGCGTTCCGAGGTGATCGGGGCCGGGGCTGCGCCGTGGGCCGCTTCGATGTCCGGCGCCGGGTGCACCGGCTCGTCCTCCGGGAGGGTGCCCACGCCGGGCCCGCCCAGCACGCGTCCGCGCACCGGAGCCCCGCCCGCCGTCGGCGAAGGCGCAGCCGGAGCGTACGCCCGTACGCCGTCGAAGTCCGGGCCGCTCGCCCACGGCGCCGCCGCGCCGCCCGGCAGGGTCGCCGGCGCCTGGCTCCAGTCGGCCACCGGGGCCGCCCACTGGCCGGTGTCGCCCGGGGCAGGCTCCTGGGCCGGCTCCATCGCCTCGGCGAAGTGCCACTCCGCCGTGGCGCCCGAGTCGGGCTCCGCGCCGCCTCCCGGAGCCCCCGCAGCCGCCGCGTCAGGCCACTGCACCGGAACCACCGGCATCGCCCACGTGCCCGTCGTCGCCGCCGGGTCGGTGCTCACCGCCGGGCCGACCGGACCCGCCGGAACCGGCGGTACCGCGATCACCGGCGGCACGATCACCGGCGGGACGTACCCGTGCCCGGGTGCCGCCAGCGGCTCGCCGGTGCCCGTGGCGCCCAGCATGTCCTCCGGGAGCTTCACGAACGCGGTCGCGTCGGAGTCGTACTCGCCCCCGTGCGGGACCGGCTCCCAGCCCCAGCCGCCGCCGCCCGCGTTCCCCACGCCGTTACCGCTCACGTGCCCGTGCCCGTTCTCGTTCTCGCTCATGAGGTCAGCGCCCTTCCCAGGGCCCTCCGTGCCAGCACGGCCACCGTCCGCCGCAGCTGTAGGACTCCGGCCGGGACCGGGTCTCCCTGGTCGGGTACGCACGCAGCCGCGACGTACTCGCCGAAGGCCTCCAGCGCCTCGGGCGCGAGCCGCCGTTCCGCGTCCCAGTCGATCAGCGAGGCCACCCACTGCTCGGCCTCCAGCGGTCGCAGCGGCATCGGGGCCACCGCGCCCACCGCGATCCGGACCCCGCGCCGGGCCGGGTCCAGGACCAGGCCCACCGAGGCGATCGCGCGGCCCGGCCCGGTCCGGCCGGTCGCCTTCAGGAACACCTGCGGGGCGTGCAGCAGCGGGACCCGCACATAGCCGATCAGTTCGCCGGGCCGGAGCATCTCGCGGCCGGCCAGCAGGTGGGACACCGGGATCTCGCGCCGCGCCCCGCCCGGTCCGGCGATGATCAGCACCGCTTCCAGGGCGGCCAGCACCGGCAGGGCGTCGCCCGTCGGCGCGGCCGTCACGATGTTGCCGCCCAGCGTGCCCGCGTTGCGGATCTGCGGCGGGCCGGCCGCCCGCGCGGCAGCGGCCAGGGCCGGGATCAGCGCCGCGAAGTCGGGGCGTCCCATCCGGGCGTGAGTGAGGCCGGCGCCGAGCAGGGCGTGCCCGTCCTGGTACTGCCAGCCGCGGATCTCGTTGATCCGGCCGAGGCCGACCAGCCCGGCGGGCCGCAGCTGGCCGGCGTTGACGGATGCCATGAGGTCGGTGCCGCCGGCGACCGGCACGGCGGCGGGCATGGCGGCGAGCGCCGCCACGGCCTCGTCGAGCGAGGTGGGCAGCGTGACGGACTGCGTCACGGAATGCGCCGCCTGCGGTGCGTGCGTGGTCAACCCAGCTGCCCCTTCCCGATGTCCCGGTCTCGGCGCTCACGCCTGTCCGCCGTACGGTACGTGCTCACCGCCGGGACGTGGCAACTCTGGCACATCTTCCGCACCACCCCGGCGCGAGGGTGGGCCGGGCGCCCCCTGTTCCGCGCTGCCGCTCCACCCCGGGACAGAAAAGTCCGTTTTCGATCGATTTTCTTCCCTCGGGGCAGACTTGGGCGAAGAATTCCCGAAGAATTCCCGTTACCGGATTCACCCGGGATTCACCAGGAGATCAGCCGGGAGATCAGCCGGGAGCCGCCCCGGAATCACACATTCGGGGGCGCGCCCTCGATCGGACGTCCGGGTACGCCGGGCCGCTGCTGCCATGGCAACGGACCGCCGGGCCGCCGGTAGTCGACGCCCAGCGCGGCCAGCCGCGCGTAGTGCGCCGCCGCCATCCGCGCCTCGAACCCGGCGTAGTCCCGCCGCTCCGGCTCGGGCTGCCCGGACCACACCACCTCCGCGAAGGCTGCCAGCCGCGGGAACACCTGGTAGTCGATGCGGCTCTGGTTCTCCATCACCTCGGTCCACACGTTCGCCTGCGCGCCCAGCACATGCCGGGCCGCCTCGGCCGACAACTTCGGCGGTACCGGCTCGAACCGGTACACGTCCTCCAGCGAACGCACGTACCCGATCGGCATCGGTTCCTCCGGGCCGCCGTCCTGACGGTGGTCCAGGTACACCTGCTGCTCCGGGCACATCACCACGTCGTGCCCGGCTTCGGCGGCGGCGATCCCGCCCGCGTAACCGCGCCAGGAGGACACCGCGGCGCCGTCGGCGAGCCCGCCCTCCAGGATTTCGTCCCAGCCGATCAGCCGGCGCCCGCGGGCCGCGAGCCAGCGGTCGAAGTGCCGGATGAACCAGGACTGGAGCTCGTCCTCGTCCCGCAGGCCGAGTTCGGCGATCCGGGCCTGCGCGGTCGCCGAGGCCCGCCACTGCTCCTTGGGGCATTCGTCGCCGCCGATGTGCACGAACGGCGAGACCTCCGCCGGGAACAGCTCCAGCACCTCCTCGAAGACGCCCTCGTAGAAGCGCAGTACGGCCTCGGTCGGGGCCAGGACGTTGGGGTTGATGCCCCAGTCCTCCCACACGCCCAGCGCGGCCGTGTCGACCACGTCGGTGTTCCCGAGCTCCGGGTAGGCGGCGATGGCCGCCTGGGAGTGGCCCGGTACGTCGATCTCCGGGACCACCCGGACGTGCCGTTCGGCGGCGTAGGCGACGATCTCGCGGATGTCGTCCTGGGTGTAGAAACCGCCGTGCGGGGTGTCGTTCCAGCGGTCCGAGGAGCCGTGGCCCCACTTGCTGCGCGCCCGCCAGGCCCCGGCCTCGGTGAGCCGCGGGTACCGCCGGATCTCGATCCGCCAGCCCTGGTCGTCCGTCAGGTGCAGGTGCAGCACATTGAGCTTGTGGGCGGCGAGCAGGTCGATCCAGCGCAGTACGCCGTCCTTGGGGGTGAAGTGCCGGGCAACGTCGAGCATCATCCCGCGCCATCCGAAGCGGGGGCCGTCCTGGATGCCGCCCACCGGCAGCCGCCAGGTCCGGCCGGGCCGCAGCGGGGCCCGGCGGAAGGCGTCGGGCCCGAGCAGCTGACGGAGGGTCTGCGCGGCCCAGAAGAGTCCGGCCGGGCCGGCGCCTTCGAGCAGCACCCCGCGGTCCGTGATGTGCAGCTCGTACCCCTCGGGGCCGAGCGCGTCGGCGAGACCGGGCCGGAGCGCCAGCCGGACCACCTGCCGACCGGACTCCGGCCCGCCGGACGCGGCCACCGGCGGCAGTGCCCAGCCGGTCGCCGCGCCGATCTCGCGGCGCAGCCATGCGGCGGCGGCCTCGGTCCCGGGTCCGGCCGCGAGCAACGGGTCGGCCAGCTCGCAGGTCTCCCGGCCGCCGTCGGCGAACCGCTCGTAGCGGGGCTTCGGAATCAGGTCGGACATGGTGTCGGTCCCTCCACGGCCAGGGCGTTGCACAGCGTTGCACACTGCGCAACGCGCGTTTCGCAGAACGCGTCTGGCGCCGACCCTACCCGGCGGGCGGGCACGCAAAAGGTCATGCAAAAGGTCCCCGGGCGTGCTTCCGCACACCCGGGGACCTTGGTCCCGCCGGGCCCCGCCGAATCAGGGCCGAACGGCCGGAATCACTTGTCCTTGCCGCCCTTGTCCTTGTCCCCGCCCGCTCCCATGGAGTCGTAGATCTCCTTGCACATGGGGCAGACCGGATACTTCTTGGGGTCGCGGCCCGGTACCCAGACCTTGCCGCAGAGCGCCACGACGGGAGTCCCGTCGAGTGCGCTCGCCATGATCTTGTCCTTCTGGACGTAATGGGCGAAGCGCTCGTGGTCGCCGTCGCCGTGGGACACCTGCGGCGTCGGCTCTACGAGGGTCCCCGTGCCAGTCCCGCGCTCGGGCTCAAGAGTGCTCATGAGAACCAAGCCTACTGAACCCGGCCGGGGTCAGTTCAGCGACGGGTCGTCCGGGTAGGTGGCGACCATCGCGAGTTCGCTGCGCTGGCGGCGCAGCACCGCACGCCAGAGCCGTCCCGGGTCCGGGAAGGAGATGTCACCGGGCTCGGATTCGACCACGTACCAGGCGCCGTCGCTCAGCTCGTCCTCCAGCTGGCCCGGGCCCCAGCCCGAGTATCCGGCGAAGATCCGCAGCGAGCCGAGGGCGCCGGTGAGCAGCTCCGGCGGGGCTTCCAGGTCGACCAGGCCGATCGCGCCGTGCACCCGGCGCCAGCCGAGCGGGCCCTCCTCGCCCGGGATGACGGCGATGCCGAGGGCGGAGTCGAGGGCGACCGGACCGCCCTGGAACACCACGCCCGGGTCGCCGGCCAGGGCGGCCCAGGGCAGCAGGATGTCGCCGACGCCCACCGGGGTGGGCCGGTTGAGGACCACGCCGAGCGAGCCCTGCTCGTCGTGGTCGAGCAGCAGCACCACCGCGCGGTCGAAGTTCGGGTCCGCGAGGGCGGGGGTGGCGACGAGCAGCCGCCCTGTGAGGGAGGACACCTCGGTCATGCGGCCATGATCTCGCACATTCGGCCTTCGGGGGGAGCGGACGGCCGACTGTGATCGTGGGCAGCTCACGGCGCACGGCAGCAGCGAGGAGCGCGCGCACCCCGTTCCGGCCTCTTCGGCCTGTTCCCGCTGGTACGGACGGCCGAACGGGCGGTGGGTGCGGACGGGTGACTCCCGGAACGCAACCCTCCGCCATATCACCGGTACACAGGGTGCTGTGGCGAATCCATGACAGTCCTACGGCCGCGTCAGCCTTACAAACCCGGGGTCGCTGCCCCTTACCCTTTTCTCTGACCCCCTGCCCACCCTTCCCGGAACGCGAGATTCATGACCGGCACTGACGATGTCCTCCTTGTCCACGGCGGCACCCCGCTCGAGGGCGAGATCCGTGTCCGCGGCGCGAAGAACCTCGTGCCGAAGGCCATGGTGGCCGCCCTGCTCGGCAGTGAACCCAGCCGGCTGCGCAATGTGCCGGACATCCGCGACGTGCGGGTCGTACGCGGCCTGCTCCAGCTGCACGGCGTAACGGTCCGCCCCGGCGACGAGCCGGGCGAGCTGGTGCTCGACCCGACCCACGTGGAGAGCGCGAACGTCGCCGACATCGACGCGCACGCGGGCTCCTCGCGGATCCCGATCCTCTTCTGCGGCCCGCTGCTGCACCGCCTCGGCCACGCCTTCATCCCCGGCCTCGGCGGCTGCGACATCGGCGGCCGGCCGATCGACTTCCACTTCGACGTGCTCCGCCAGTTCGGCGCGACCATCGAGAAGCGCGAAGGCGGCCAGTACCTGGAGGCTCCGCAGCGCCTCCGCGGCTGCAAGATCCGCCTGCCGTACCCCTCGGTCGGCTCGACCGAGCAGGTGCTGCTGACGGCCGTACTGGCCGAGGGCGTGACCGAGCTGTCGAACGCGGCGGTCGAGCCCGAGATCGAGGACCTCATCTGCGTGCTGCAGAAGATGGGCGCGATCATCTCCCTCGACACCGACCGGACCATCCGGATCACCGGTGTGGACCGCCTTGGCGGCTACAACCACAAGGCGATCCCGGACCGCCTGGAAGCCGCCTCGTGGGCTTCCGCGGCCCTGGCGACCGGCGGCAACATCTACGTGCGCGGCGCCCAGCAGCGCTCGATGATGACCTTCCTGAACACGTACCGGAAGGTCGGCGGCGCCTTCGAGATCGACGACCACGGCATCCGCTTCTGGCACCCGGGCGGTCCGCTCAAGGCGATCGCGCTGGAGACCGACGTACACCCCGGTTTCCAGACCGACTGGCAGCAGCCGCTGGTGGTCGCGCTGACCCAGGCCGCCGGCCTGTCGATCGTCCACGAGACGGTCTACGAGTCCCGGCTCGGCTTCACCGAGGCGCTCAACCAGATGGGCGCGCACATCCAGCTGTACCGGGAGTGCCTGGGCGGCTCGGCCTGCCGCTTCGGCCAGCGCAACTTCCTGCACTCGGCGGTCGTGTCCGGCCCCACCAAGCTGCAGGGCGCCGACCTGGTCATCCCGGACCTCCGGGGCGGGTTCTCGTACCTGATCGCGGCGCTGGCGGCCGAGGGCACCTCGCGGGTCCACGGCATCGACCTGATCAACCGCGGCTACGAGAACTTCATGGAGAAGCTCGTGGAGCTCGGCGCCAAGGTCGAGCTGCCGAACGGCGACCTCGTCTGAGACGACCTCGCCTGAGGAGCTGAGGCTCCCTCACCGCATGCCGAAGGGCGGCCACCCCACCGGGGTGGCCGCCCTTCGCGGTACTGCCTGGTCCTACTGGCCAGAGGCCCACAAGGACTTACTTGCCCTTGGCGGCTTCCTTGAGCTTGGAGCCCGCGGAGACCTTCACGCTGTAGCCGGCCGGGATCTGGATGGGGTCGCCGGTCTGCGGGTTACGCGCGGTGCGAGCGGCACGGTGGGTGCGCTCGAAGGTCAGGAAGCCGGGGATGGTGACCTTCTCGTCGCCCTTGGCGACGACCTCACCGATGGTCTCGGCGAGGGCGGCCAGAACGGCGTCGGCGTCCTTGCGGGTCACCTCGGCGCGCTCGGACAGAGCGGCCACCAGCTCACTGCGGTTCATGTTGTACTCCCGTGTTCAACTTGCCTATGAGGCGTGAGATCGATGCCGATGCTGCCAGGGCCATCGGACAGTCCCCGGACCCGGGTCTGCCGTCAGACCCTCTCGCCACGGTTACGCATCCTGCCCCCACCAGCGGCGGGAAAGCCAATCCGGCACCCGCCAGGGTCACACGAAAAGCGCCACCGTCACGCCGCGGTGACGCTCCGTCCGCACCGTGGGACAGGCCGGATGCGGTACCGCGGACCTCGCGGGCATCCCCGCAACCCTAGAGGCGGTCCGGCGGCACCGCATCCCGCGACGCGCCGGATCAGGCAGACGTGCCCGACGCCACAGTCGGCGCAACGGCGGCCGTGGCGGCCTTGCGGACCGCGCCCGCCACCGCACCGGCAACCTTGTCGTTGAACACCGAGGGAATGATGTAGTTCGCGTTCAGCTCGTCCTCGCCGACCACATCGGCCAGGGCGCTCGCCGCGGCCAGCATCATGTCCGTGTTCACGGTGCGGGACTGAGCGTCCAGCAGACCGCGGAAGACGCCCGGGAAGACCAGCACATTGTTGATCTGGTTCGGGAAGTCGGAGCGGCCGGTGGCCACAACGGCGGCCGTCTGACGGGCGATCGCCGGGTCCACCTCGGGGTCCGGGTTCGCGAGCGCGAACACGATGGCGCCCTCTGCCATGCCCGCCACGTCCTCGCCGTCGAGCACGTTCGGGGCGGAGACGCCGATGAACACGTCGGCGCCGACCACGGCCTCCTTCAGGGTGCCCGTGTAGCCCTCGGGGTTGGTGTTGTCGGCGATCCAGCGCAGCGGCGAGTCCTCCGCGGCGCCGACCAGGTCGGGGCGGCCGGCGTGCACCACGCCGTGCACGTCGGCGACCACGGCGTTCTTCACACCGGCCGAGAGCAGCAGCTTCAGGATGGCGGTACCGGCCGCGCCGGCACCGGACATGACCACCTTCACGTCGCCGATCGCCTTGCCCACCACACGCAGGGCGTTGGTGAGGGCGGCGAGCACGACGATGGCGGTGCCGTGCTGGTCGTCGTGGAAGACGGGGATGTCCAGGGCCTCGCGCAGGCGCGCCTCGATCTCGAAGCAACGCGGTGCGGAGATGTCCTCGAGGTTGATGCCGGCGAAGCCGGGGGCGATCGCCTTGACGATTGCGACGATCTCGTCGGAGTCCTGGGTGTCCAGGCAGAGCGGCCAGGCGTCGATGCCGGCGAACCGCTTGAACAGGGCGGCCTTGCCCTCCATGACCGGCAGCGCGGCCTTCGGGCCGATGTTGCCGAGACCGAGCACGGCGGAGCCGTCCGTCACGACTGCGACGGAATTGCGCTTGATGGTGAGGCGGCGTGCGTCCTCGGGGTTCTCGGCGATCGCCATGCACACCCGGGCCACACCCGGGGTGTAGATCATCGAGAGGTCGTCACGGTTGCGGATGGGGTGCTTGGCCGCCATCTCGATCTTGCCGCCGAGGTGCATCAGGAAGGTGCGGTCGGACACCTTTCCGAGCGCGACGCCCTCGATCCCGCGCAGCTTCTCGACGATTTCGTCGGCGTGCGCGGTGGAGGTGGCGGCGATGGTGACGTCGATCCGGAGCTTTTCGTGGCCGGAGGCAGTCACGTCGAGGCCGGTGACAGAACCCCCGGAGGATTCCACTGCGGTGGTGAGCTGGGAGACCGCGGTTCCGCTCGCGGGCACCTCCAGGCGGACCGTCATCGAGTACGAGACGCTGGGCGCCGTTGCCATGACCGGATTCCTCTGCTTTCCCTGTGTTCGTGTACGCGGGCCCCGCGACGGAATGCGTGGCAGGACCCTCTTGTCCGATCGTCCCACCTACCGGCTGGTACAAGGTAACCAGCTACAAATTTCGGAAAGACTCTTCCACCATACGAGATAGCCGGGGGGCGGTGTAAGGGTGGTCTGCTACAAAAACAGGTCCGCGCCCCCCATGCTGGGGGACGCGGACCTGTATGAAGAGCTAAAACACCGACCCGCCATGCTCGCCTCGCGGCAAGTGGTCGCTCTAGGCGACGAAGGTTGGGCCCGGGGGCTTGGATCGAGCCGGTGCGTAACCCAGGCTAACAAAGGATCGCCGGATGTCATCCCCTCCGCCGGGTTGACCCCGCCTCACCACGCACATGGCCGCGAGCCATCCGCGTCAGTCGGCCAGGAGTTCCGGGACGCCGGACGCGTCCGGGGCGTCGGCCGCGGCGGAGACCACCGTCAGCTGCTGGGTGGCGCGGGTCAGCGCCACGTACAGCACCCGCAGGCCGGCCGGGGACTCCGCGGCGATCTCCGCCGGGGAGACGACCACCGTGGCGTCGTACTCCAGACCCTTCGCCTCCAGGCTGCCCAGTGCGACCGCGCGCTCGCCGAGGTCCGCCAGCCAGCCGGCCGCCTCCGCCCGCCGGTTCATGGCCAGGACCACGCCGACCGTGCCGTCCACCTGGGACAGCAGCCGGCGGGTCTCCTCGCGGACGGTCTCCCGCAGCTCCGCTCCCTCGCCGACGGCGGTGAACCGGGGCCGCAGGCCCGTGGAGCGGACCGCCGACGGGGGCTCCATGCCCGGCATCGCCCGCCGGAGCACCTTGGCCGCCAGCTCGGCGATCTCGGCCGGGTTGCGGTAGTTGACGGTCAGGGTGAAGCGACGGCGCGGCCGGCTGCCGAGGGCCTCGTCGCGGGCCGCGGCGGCCTCCTCCGGGTCCGTCCAGGAGGACTGCGCCGGATCGCCGACCACGGTCCAGGTGCCGTGCCGGCCGCGCCGGCCGACCATCCGCCACTGCATGGGCGTCAGGTCCTGCGCCTCGTCGACGATCACGTGCGCGTAGTCCACCCGCTCCGCGGCCAGCCGTTCGGCCCGCTCCCGCTGGGTCTCCTCGCGCTGCGGCATCAGCTCCTCCAGCCCGGTGAGCTGGTCCAGCGGGTCGTACTCGCGCTTGCGCTTGGGCCGGGCCGGGGCGCCCAGCAGCATCTGGAGCTCGTCCAGCAGGGCGACATCGTGCACCGAGAGGGCCTCGCGGCGCAGCGAACGGGCCAGCTGCCGGGTCTCGCGCGGGTTCAGCACCCGGCGGGCCCAGCGGCCCAGCCGCCGCTCGTCGGCCATCGCGGTGAGCACCCCGCGCGGGGTGAGCTCGGGCCACCAGGCGTTGAGGAACTCGATGAACACGTCCTCCGTCGAGATGTCCTCGTCGAAGGCGGAGCGCAGCTCGGCGGCCAGTTCCGGGTCGGTGTGCCGGCTCGCCCCGCCGGACTTCGACCACAGCGCGTCCAGCAGCAGCCTGCGGGCCCGCGGCCGGAGCAGGTTGACGGGGGCGGTGCCGCCCAGCACGGTCTGCCGGATCCGCTCCAGCTCGGCCGCCTCCAGCTCCTGGCGCCGCCCGAAGGCCACCACGCGCAGCCGCTCGGGGGCCGGCCCGGCCGGACCGCCCAGCTCCAGGGCGCCCCGTACGGCCTTGCGCAGCACCTTCAGCATCCGCGAGGAGCCCTTGACCCGGGAGACGGACGGCTCGTCGTACGCGGTGGCTTCGGCGCCGTCCACCAGGGAGCCCAGCGCCCGGATGGCCACCTGGCCCTCTTCGCCCAGCGAGGGCAGCACGCCCTCGGTGTAGGCGACGAGCAGGGGGGTCGGCGAGACGATCAGGATGCCGCCGGCGTAGCGCCGCCGGTCCTGGTAGAGCAGGTAGGCGGCCCGGTGCAGGGCGACGGCCGTCTTGCCGGTGCCCGGTCCGCCGGACACCTCCGCGACGGAGGCGGCGGGAGCCCGGATGACCAGGTCCTGCTCGGCCTGGATGGAGGAGACGATGTCCCGCATGGTGTGGGTGCGGGCCCGGCCTAGCGCGGCCATCAGGGCGCCGTCGCCGATGGCGGGCAGCTCGGCCCCGTCGAGGAAGGCCGTGACCTCCGGCCTCATCAGGTCGTCCTCCACCCCCAGCACCTTGCGGCCCTTGGACCGGATGACGCGGCGGCGCACCACCCGGCCCGGTTCCTTGGGGGTGGAGCGGTAGAACGGCGCGGCGGCCGGCGCCCGCCAGTCGATGACCAGCGGCGAGTAGTCGGCGTCGAGGACGCCGATCCGCCCGATGTGGAGGGTTTCGGCGATGTCGGCGGTCAGGTCGGCCCGGATCGCGTCGTCGGCGGGCTCGATGGAGGTGTAGGCGCCGTCGGGGCCGCGCTCGCCGTCCTTGCCGAGCACGAGGTCGACCCGCCCGAAGAGGAAGTCCTCGAACTCGTTGTTCAGCCGGTTCAGGTGGATCCCGGCCCGGAACACCTGGGCGTCGCGCTCGGCCAGCGCGCCGGGGGTGCCGACCTGGCCGCGCTGGGCCGCGTCGTTCATCAGGAACTCGGCCTCGTGGATCTTCTCTTCGAGGCGGCGGTACACCTGGTCCAGATGACTCTGTTCGACCGCGATCTCCCGATCGCGGACGGAATCCGCCGTGCTGTCGACAGCGTCTACAGCGGCATCCTGCGCGGCCACCAAGGCCCCCTTCTGACGTGCATGGGCGACCGTCAACCGTACGCGAACGGAGTGGGTGTCCGCACGCCCGTTCCGCGGGATGCCTATCCGGGGCGGGCGGCCAGGGCGCGTCGGCGGTGCCGGGCGACCCGTTCGCGGTTGCCGCAGCGCTCGCTGGAGCACCAGCGGCGCCGGTGCCCGCGCGAGGTGTCCAGGTAGACCCGGTGGCAGCCGTCTCCCTCGCAGGCCCGGAGCAGGGCCCGGTCGCCGGGGTCGGTGAGGAGCTCCACCGCGTCCCGGGCGACCGCGGCGAGCAGGGCCGCGCATTCGACCCGGCCGCGGAGCTCCCGGACCAGGTGGCCGTCCTCGTCCCGTACGGCGCACAGCCCGGGAGGTGGTCCGGCGGCCAGCGCGTTGACCCGGGCGAGGGCGGCGTCCTCGGGGGCGGTGGCGGTCAGCTCGGCCCGTACCAGGGCGCGGAGATCGCCGCGGAGGTCCCGGAACGGCGGCAGCCAGCCGGCGTCCACCCGGGCCAGCGGGGTGCCGTCCGGCACCAGGCCGGCGCCGGTGAGCCACAGCCGGAGTTCCGCGCCGTCCCGGATTCCCTCGGGGGGCCCGAGGGTGGCCACCAGATCCAGGCAGACCCGCCCGGAGTCGAACCACATGCCGCTCACCGGTCACCGCCTCGGTCCGCAACGCCGTTGGCAACGCCACCAGAGTGCCTCTGCGCGGTGCCGCGCGGAACCCCCCGGGAGGCTGCCGCCGGAACCGGACCGCACCACGGCCGAGGCCGACCGGGGCCGGGCCGACGCCAGCCCGGGCCGGGGGCCGAGGCCCCACCGCGCTCAGACCGGAGCGCGGCCGGAGCCGGGCCTGGCCGGGGCCTGGCCCTGGTCTGGCCGGGTCAGGAGGCGTAGCCGCTGTCGGGTGGGGCGTCCAGGGACAGGCGGTAGCCGCGTTTGACCACCGTCTGGATCAGCTTGGGCGCCCCCAGCGCCCCGCGCAGCCGCGCCATCGCCGTCTCCACCGCGTGCTCGTCCCGCCCCGCCCCCGGCAGCGCCCGCAGCAGGTCCGCCCGGGACACCACCCAGCCCGGCCGCCGGGCCAGCGCCCGCAGCAGTGCCATGCCGGCCGGCGGCACCGGCCGCAGTACGTCGTCGACGAGGACGGCATGGCCGCGGATCTCCATCCGGCGGCCGGCCACCGACAGGACCCTCGCCCGGGCCGGAAGTTCCTGGCACAACAGCTGGACCAGCGGGCCGAGCCGGAACCGTTCCGGAGCCGCCGTGTCCACCCCGTGCGCCTGCAACGGCAGGGCCGTCACCGGGCCGACGCAGGCCGCCAGCACCCCGCCCCGCAGCGCGGTCAGCACCCGCTCCTCCAGGCCCCGCTGCTCCGCCCGGGACAGCAGGGAGGCCGCCGCCGGTGCGGAGGTGAAGCTGACCGCATCGACCGTCCCGGCGACCACCGCGTCCAGCAGCCGGTCCAGCGGCCCAAGGTCCTCCGGCGGCATCCACCGGTACACGGGTACGACGACCACCTCGGCCCCGCCCGCCCGCAGCGCTTCCACGAACCCCGGCAGCGGCTCCCCGTGCAGCTGCAGGGCGATCCGCCGGCCGGCGACCCCGACGGCCAGCATCCGGTCCAGGACTTCCGCCAGGGACTCGGATTCCGGGGACCACTCCTCGACCAGCCCGGCCGCCCGGATCGCGCCCTTCACCTTCGGGCCCCGGGCCAGGAGTTCCGTGCCGCGCAGCCGGGCCAGCAGTTCCTCGCCGATCCCCCACCCGTCGGCCGCCTCGATCCAGCCGCGGAACCCGATGGCGGTGGTGGCCACGACCATGTCCGGTGCGCAGCCGATGAGTTCCTTGGTCGCGGCGAGCAGCTCGCTGTCGTCGGCGAGCGGCACGATCCGCAGGGCGGGCGCGTGCAGCACCGCCGCGCCGCGCCGCCGCAGCAGGGCGATGAGGTCGTCGGCGCGCCGGGCGGCGGTGACCCCGACGGTGAAGCCTGCGAGCGGTCCGGTGCTGGTGGTGTCGTCCATCGCGGTCGTCATGACCATCGTGACCTGCCTCGTGGCGCAAAGGGGGGCGGTACGGCGTGAAACCGAGCCTGCCAAGTCGGCATGTCAGGCTCGGTTCACGCATATTTCACCGCGGTTACACGGTGGTGAGCTGCGGCTTCTGTTCGGCGCCCGGGGCGGCTGCCACCCTGGCGGGGGCGGGCCGGCGAAGGTATACCGCCCAGGTGACCGCGCAGCACACCGCGTAGAAGCCGAGGAAGGTGACGAAGGCGGCGGTGCCGGATCCGGAGCTGAGGAAGGCCTCCCGGAAGACCAGGTTGATACCGAGTCCGCCGAGCGCACCGACCGCCCCGATAAGGCCCATGGAGGCGCCGGACAGCCGTCGCCCGTATGCGGCGGCGGCCTCGCCGGTCATGCCCCGGGCGAGGGCCTTGGCCTGGAAGATGCCGGGGATCATCTTGTACGTGGAGCCGTTGCCGAGCCCGCTGAGCACGAACAGGGACACGAATCCGGCGAGGAACACCGGCAGGGATTCCCGCACCGAGGCGAAGATCACCACACCGGTGGCGGCGGCCATCGCAACGAAGGTGCCCAGGGTGATGCGGGCCCCGCCGTGCCGGTCGGCCAGCCAGCCGCCCACGGGCCGGATCAGCGAGCCGAGCAGCGGCCCGATGAAGGTGAGCGAGGCGGCCTGCAGCGGGGTCCGGCCGAACTGGGTCTGGAGCACCAGTCCGAAGGCGAAGCTGTAGCCGATGAAGGAGCCGAAGGTGCCGATGTACAGGAAGGCCATGATCCAGGTGTGCGCGTCGCGCAGCGATTCGCGGACCGCGCCGGTGTCGTTCCGTACCGGCGCCAGGTTGTCCATCCGCAGCCAGGCCAGGGTGGCCGCGATCACCACGAGCGGGATGTAGGCGCCGAGCAGGATCCGGGGGTGGGCGGCGCCGGCGGTGCCGATGACCAGCAGGCCGATCAGCTGGACGACGGGTACGCCGATGTTGCCGCCGCCCGCGTTGAGGCCGAGCGCCCAGCCCTTCTGGCGGAGCGGGAAGAAGGCGTTGATGTTGGTCATGGAGGAGGCGAAGTTGCCGCCGCCGACGCCGGTGAGCGCGGCGACGACCAGGAAGGTGGTGTACGAGGTTCCGGGCTCCATCACCACCATCGCGGCGACCGTGGGCGCGAGCAGCAGCAGGGCGCTGACCACGGTCCAGTTGCGCCCGCCGAACCGGGCCACGGCGAAGGTGTACGGCACCCGGACGAGGGCCCCGACGAAGGTGGCGGTGGCGATCAGGAAGAACTTCCCGGCCGGGTCGATGCCGTACTGCGGGCCCATGAAGAGGACCATGACCGACCAGAGGGACCAGATGGAAAACCCGATGTGCTCGGACAGGACCGAGTAGAGGAGGTTGCGGCGGGCGATGCGCTCCCCCGACTCCTTCCAGAAGGTCTCGTCCTCGGGGTCCCACTGCTCGATCCAGCGGCCCCCGGTCCGGGGTGCGGTTCCGGTCATCACGCCTCCACAGCTGTCGCGTCCGTGAGAGCGACCGTAGGGATGGCGCGTTTCACTCCCGGTCCCCGGCCGATGACCGCCGGGAAACCTTGCTCTCACCCGCTGCCGACCGCGGGTGTGAGCGCTTCAGGCGAGGGGGGTCGAACTGAGGGCCTCCGGCCGCCAGCCGTCCTCCGGTACGCCGAGCCAGTCGTGTACGCCGGCCAGTCCGGCGGCGGCTGCGCGCAGCGCCTCGATCCCGGGGTGGCCGAATCCCTTCCGCCAGACCAGGGACAGCGGGGACAGCGGTACGGGGTCCACCAGCGGCCGTTTCACGCTCCCCGGCATGTCCGGGAAGTCCACGGTCACCAGCACCGGATTGCGGGTCTTGGCCATCACCCGGCTGAACTCCGCCTTGCCGACGGCCACCGGCGCCGGCGCCGCGATCGCGATGCCCCGGCCGTCGAACAGGCGGCGGGCGAGGTCGGTCCATTCCGCGGTCCGCGGGTTCCCGGCGCCCGCGTACACCTCCTCACCGGCGAGCGCGGCGAGCGGCACGGCCGGCAGCGGGGCGAGTGCGTGGTCCTCGGGCAGCAGCACGGCGAGCGGCTCGTACCGTACGGCCTGCCAGGCGAGCCGGGCCCGCACCGCGGGCTCCAGTCCGCCGACCCGGCCGAAGGAGGCGTCGAGGCGTCCCGCGAGGATCTCGGCGGCGGCATGGGTCAGCCCGCTCTCGAACCGGGCCATCAGCTCGCAGCCCGGGGCGATTTCCCGGGCCCGCTCCAGGACGGTCCGGGCGGTGCCGGACCCGTCGGTGTTGAGGTCGATCAGCAGGGGCCGGCCGGGGTCCGGGGCGAAGGCGGCGGTCAGGTCCTCGTGTGCCCGCAGGACGCGGCGGGCGTGCGGCAGCAGCCGCTGTCCGTCGGCGGTGAGCTCCACCTGCCGGGTGGAGCGGACGAACAGCTCGGCGCCCAGCTCCCGTTCCAGCCGGCGCACGTCCCGGCTGAGGGCCTGCTGGGCGACGTACAGCCGGGCGGCGGCACGGGTGAAGTGCAGCTCTTCCGCCACGGCCAGGAAGCCGCGGAGCAGGCGCGGTTCGAGATCGCGGTTCGTCACCGCAGGAGATTAACCCGTGCCGATTAACAACATGCAGGAGTAAATAGACATCGAACAGGTGTTGGACCCAGGTCCGAGGCCGCCACGAGGCTTTCCCCATGACCCAGGCCACCACCACCCGCCCTTCCGCTCCGCTCATCACGGCCACCGGCCAGACCCTGGTGCTGGCCGCGACCGGCCCGGCACCCGCCCGCCGGGGCCCGGAGCGGGCGGGTCCGTTCGCCCCGTACCGGCGGCTGCTCGCCACCCCGGGGGCCCGCGGGTTCACCACCGGCAACCTGATCGCCCGGCTGCCCATCGGCATGTTCGGGGTCAGCGCGGTGATGATGATCGCGGGCCAGCGCGGCTCGTACGCGCTCGCGGGCGGGGTCGCTGCCACCGGAATGGCCGCCACCGCCGTGGTGGCGCCGTGGACGGCCCGTCTGATCGACCGGTACGGGCAGGCCCGGATCGCCCTCCCGGCCACGCTGGTCGCGGTGCTCGGCGCCCTGGCGCTGATCCTCTGCGTCCGCCGGCAGGCCCCGGACTGGACCCTGTTCGCCTGCTACGCGGCCATCGCCGCCACCCCCAACATCGGGGGCATGTCCCGGGCCCGCTGGACGCACCTGCTGCGCGGGGACGCGAAGGCGCACCACACGGCGATGTCCTTCGAGCAGGCGGCGGACGAGGCCTGCTACATGTTCGGGCCGGTGCTGGCGGCCTTCCTCTGCACCGCCGTGTTCCCGGAGGCGGGCACCCTGGCCGGCGCGGCGCTCCTGCTCACCGGCATGCTGATCTTCACCGCCCAGCGGGGCACCGAACCGCCCGTCTCCCCCGCCGTGCACCACGGCTCCCCGCTGCGCACGCCCGGCATGCGACCGCTGCTGCTCCTCTTCCTCGCCCTGGGTGTGCTGTTCGGTTCGATGGAGATCGCCTCCATCGCCTACCTCGACGCCCGCGGCCTGGGAGCCGCCTCCGGGCTGATCCTGGCCCTCCAGGCGACGGGCTCCTGCATCGCGGGCCTGGTCTACGGCACGCTCCGCCCGAAGTCCCTGCGCGGCTGCGTGCTCGCACTGGCACTGGCCATGACCCTGCCGTCGGCAGCGGTACTGACCGGCCTCCTCCCACTACTGGCCTGCGCCCTGCTGGTGGCGGGGATGGCCACCGCGCCGACCATGGTCGCCGCGATGTCCGTGGTGCAGCGGCTGACCCCGCCGGACCGGCTCAACGAGGGCATGACGCTGGCCGTGACGGCCATCCTGGCCGGGATCGCGGGCGGTTCGGCGGCGGGCGGCTGGGTGGTGGAGCACCTCAGCCCGGCTGCCGCGTACGGGCTGCCGGTGGCGGCGGCACTGACGGCCCTGGCGGTGTCCCGCCGGCCGGGACGCTGGCGGGGGCCGTCACCGCGACCGCTCCTGACCAATACGAAGACCCCCTGACTGGTACGAGTTTTCGGTACCGATCCTGTACTCTTATGCCGTACCAGTCAGAGAGGGTGGAAGCCGCCATGTCCATAAGCGCCAGCGAGGCCCGGGCCACGCTCTTCCCGCTCATCGAGCGTGTCAACACCGACCACGCCCCGGTGCGAATCACCTCCAAGAACGGCGACGCCGTCCTCATGTCCGCCGACGACTACGACTCCTGGCAGGAGACCGTCTACCTGCTCCGCTCCCCCGCCAATGCCCGGCGGCTCATGGAGGCCGTGGCCCGTGACAGGGAGAGTGCGCCCGTGGTCACCAAGACCATGGACGAGCTGAGGGAGCTCGCGGGGGGCGAAGAGTGAGGAGCGTCCACTTCGACCCGGCCGCCTGGGAGGACTTCCTGTTCTGGCTCGCCTCGGACCTGAAGATGGCCCGTAGGATCACCCGCCTGATCGGCGAGATCCAGCGCGACCCGTTCAGCGGGATCGGCAAACCCGAGCCGCTGAAGGGCGACCTGTCGGGCTACTGGTCCCGCCGGATCGACGACGAGCACCGCCTCGTCTACCGGGCGGACGAGAAGGAAGTGAAGGTCCTGAAGGCCCGCTACCACTACTGACACGGCCGGCCGGACTTCCACGGCATGACGAAGGCCCCGCAGCCGGTTCGGCTGCGGGGCCTTCGCCCACATGGGATGAGTGGAGATGGCGGGAATCGAACCCGCGTCCAACGGTGCAGAAGCAGGGCTTCTCCGAGCGCAGTCCGCTGCGATTTTCTCGGCCCCGGAGATCACACGGACAAGTCTCCGACGGGCTCAGTCACTGTTTGATTTCCCTCCAACCCCCGTGACCGGGGCTAGAGGTTTAGATCCCTAGTTGACGCCAGGATCCGGACCGGGACCACTTCCGGGCTGACGCTCCTCACAGAGGCTTCAGCTCACTGTTATTAGGCAGCGAGGGTGAAGCGGGAGTTATCGCTCTTGGAGTTGGCGATTATTGTTTGCGACATATGGTTAGCGAGATCATTGCCGCTTCCTCGGCTCGCTTCCCCTGCATCGACATCCGCTGTCGAAACCGATCATCCCCATGTTTTTTTAACAAAGTGCTCCCGCCGCGAGCGGCGGGTGCTGACGCCATGGTACGCGAAGTGGACCACCGCGTGCCAGGAGGTTAAATCGTGCCGCGCTGCTTGCGGCGGATCGCCGAGATCGCCCGGTTCGTCTCCCGGGTGTCCTGCTTCTCCCGCAGCGTCTGCCGCTTGTCGTACTCCTTCTTGCCCTTCGCCAGCGCGATCTCGACCTTCGCGCGGCCGTCCTTGAAGTACAGGGACAGCGGCACGACGGTGTGGCCCGACTCCTCCGCCTTGCGCTCCAGCTTGTCGATCTCCTCGCGGTGCATGAGGAGCTTGCGCTTGCGCCGGGCGCTGTGGTTGGTCCAGGTGCCCTGGCTGTACTCCGGCACGTGCACGTTGTAGAGCCAGGCCTCGCGGCCCTCCACCGACACGAAGCCGTCGACCAGCGAGGCCCGGCCCTGGCGCAGGGACTTGACCTCGGTGCCGGTGAGCACGATGCCGCACTCGTAGGTGTCGAGGATCGCGTAGTCGTGTCGCGCCTTCTTGTTCTGGGCGATCAGCTTCCGCCCCTTTTCCTTTGCCATAGTGCGGTCATTTTCGCACTACCGGGTGCCCCCGAGGCCACCCAATACCGCGCGGGCCCGCTCCTCCGTCCGCTCGCCGCCCGCCGTCAGGTCCGGGGTGATGCCCCGGCCGTCCAGGCTGCGGCCCGTGGGCGTGCGGTACGTACCCACCGTCAGCTCGGCCACCGAGCCGTCGGGGAGCTCCGTGGGCAGCTGGACCGAGCCCTTGCCGAAGGTGCGGCTGCCCACGGCGACGGCCCGGCCCCGGTCCTGGAGGGCGCCGGTCAGGAGCTCGGCGGCGCTCATGGTGCCGCCGTCCACCAGCGCCACCAGCGGGCGGGCGGTGTCGCCGCCGGGGGCCGCGTGGAGGGCGCGCTGGACCCCGCGTACGTCGTACGTCGCGACCAGGCCGCCGTCGAGGAAGGCGGAGGCGGCCTGCACGGCCTCGGCGACCAGGCCGCCGGGGTTGCCGCGCAGGTCGAGCATGACGCCGGCGCCGGCCGGAGCGGCGCGGACGGCTTCGCGGACCCGGTCGCCGGAGCCGCGGGTGAAGGCGGACACCTTGATCACGGTGATGCCGCCGGGGAGGGTCCGGACGGTGACCGGCTCGGTGTGCAGCTGCTCGCGGCGCAGGGTTTCGGTGCGGTCGCGGCCGTCCCGCCGCAGGTTGAGCACCACACTTGTACCGGCGGTGCCGCGGAGCAGGGCGACCACCTCGGTGGTGGTGAGGCCGGCGACCCGGATCCCGTCCACCGCGAGCAGGCGGTCGCCGGCCCGGATGCCGGCCCGGTCGGCGGGTCCGCCGGGCTGGACCCGGTCGACCTCGACGCTGCCGTCGCGGCGGCAGCCGGCCCACAGGCCGACGCCGGTCCAGCGGCCTTCGAGGTCCGAGGCGAAGCCGGCGTACTCGGTGCGGTCGTAGACCCGGCCCCAGCGGTCCCCGCTGCGGCTGACGACTTCCTGGGCGGCCTTCTTGCCCGATTTCCCGTCGGCGACGGCCGCGGCTGCGGCCCGGGCCACCGCTTCCCGGTCGGCGGTCCCCGGCGGCCGGGCCGGCGAGGCGGCCACGGAGGCGGCGGGGGCGGCGAGGTCTGCCGCGTCCACGGAGGCGATCTCGACGGTGCGGTGGTCGGTCTGCCCGCCGAAGCAGCCGGTGCTGGCGGCCGTGCCGAGGGCACCGAGTAATGCCAATGTCAGAGCGGCCCCGCGACGCAGGTCGCGGGGCCGGAGACAGTACGGGGGGCGGCCCGGCATGGCGCCGAGTCTAGGACAAGCCCCGTGACGGGACGGCCGGTTGCCCGTACCGCTCACGGGGCGCTTGTCACACCTTCAGGTACTTGCGCAACGCGATGAATGCGGCCAGGGAGGGCATCAGCACGCCGATGACGAGCACCAGCGGCAGCTTGGTCAGCACCGAATCCCAGCCGATGAAGTTGATCAGCTCCATCTTGGTGCGCAGCGTGGCGCCGTGGTCGATCACGAAGTACTGGCCGGCACCGAGCATGCCGCAGGCCAGGACCGCGCCGATGAGGCCGGCGAAGGCGGCCTCCATGATGAACGGCACCTGGATGTAGAAGCTGGAGGCACCGACCAGCCGCATGATGCCGGTTTCCCGCCGACGGCTGAACGCCGAGACGCGCACCGTGTTGACGATCAGCAGCAGGGCGACGATCAGCATGATCAGCATGATGCCGAGGGCCGCGTAGTTGAGGTAGTTCAGCATCCGGAACAGGTTGTCCAGGTAGGAGCGCTGGTCCTGCACCGAGTGGACCCCGTCGCGGCCGGCGAAGGCGCTGGTGATGACCTTGTACTTCTCGGGATCCTTGAGCTTGACCCGGAAGGACTCCTGCATCTGGTCCGGGGTGATGGTGGAGGCGAGTGCGGTGTGCCCGTACTGCTCCTTGTAGTGCTTGTAGGCCTCGTCGGCGGACTCGTACCGGACCGTCTCGACGATGTCGAGCTTCTTGAGCTCGCCCTCGACCTGCTGCTTCTGCTCCGTGGTCACCGCGCCCTTGGAGCACAGGGCGCCGGCGCCGGCACCCGAGCCGGAGCCGCCGGCACCGCCCTTGGCGCTGTCCTCGGCGTCGTTCTTGTTGCAGAGGTAGATGGTGACGTTGACCTTGTCGTACCAGTAGCCCTTCATCTGGCTCACCTGGTCGCGCATGAGCAGGGAGCCACCGAACAGGGCCAGCGAGAGGGCGACGGAAATGATGACGGCGAAGGTCATCGTCAGATTGCGGCGGAGACCGACGCCGATCTCCGACATGACGAACTGGGCGCGCATGGCGTTTCCACGGGCCTTTCAGTGCTGGTAGCCGTAGACGCCGCGCGACTGGTCGCGGACGAGACGGCCCTGTTCGAGTTCGATGACGCGCTTGCGCATCTGGTCGACGATCTGCTGGTCGTGCGTCGCCATGATCACGGTGGTGCCGGTGCGGTTGATCCGGTCCAGCAGCTTCATGATGCCGACGGAGGTCTGCGGGTCGAGGTTGCCGGTGGGCTCGTCCGCGATCAGCAGGGCCGGCCGGTTGACGAAGGCCCGGGCGATGGCGACGCGCTGCTGCTCACCGCCGGAGAGCTCGCCGGGCATCCGCTCTTCCTTGCCGCCCAGCCCGACCAGTTCCAGGACCTGGGGGACGGCCTTGCGGATCTCGCCGCGCGGCTTGCCGATGACCTCCTGGGCGAAGGCCACGTTCTCCGCGACGGTCTTGTTGGGGAGCAGCCGGAAGTCCTGGAACACGGTGCCGAGCTGGCGCCGCATGTGGGGGACCTTCCAGTTGGAGAGCCGGGCCAGGTCCTTGCCCAGGACGTGCACCTGACCGTGGCTCGCGCGCTCCTCGCGGAGGACGAGCCTGAGGAAGGTGGACTTTCCGGAGCCGGAGGAGCCGACCAGGAAGACGAACTCGCCCTTGGCGATCTCCAGGGAGACATCCCTGAGTGCCGGGCGGTTCTGCTTCGGGTAGGACTTGGAGACACTGTCGAATCGGATCACGGGTGCACCACGGTCGCCGGGAGTAGGTGTGCGTGACCATACGCGAACGGGCGCGAGGCCGGGACCCGGCGTCCTGAGTTGCCCGATATATCCCCACCATGTCCCCACGATGAGGTCCGGCTCTCCCGGTGGGCCGCGCCGAATGCGGCAGGAGCTGGCACAGTGGTAGGGGGAACGGTTGCGTTCCCCCAGGCGTTGTTCCAGGGGACGAGAGGAGGAGAGCGCATGACATATGACCGGCTCGTGTGCGCGAACTGCGCCGCGCCCGTCAGCCAGGGCCGCTGCCCGGTGTGCCGGGCGAACCGGGAGCGCCTCCAGCAGGAGCGCCCCTTCGCCGGCCTGAACCCGATGGCGCTCATCGCGCTCATGGTGGTCCTCGTCGCAGCGCTGGCTCTGCTGGCGCACCAGACCGCGTAGCGCTGCTCCGCCGCGTCCCGATCGTGAGAGGGCCCGGACACCTTGCCAGGTGTCCGGGCCCTCTCATTGCTGCTCACTGCTGAGTACTGACTGCTTAGGCGGTCTGCTCCTGCTGCTTGCGCCAGCGGATGCCGGCCTCGAGGAAGCCGTCGATCTCGCCGTCCAGCACGGCCTGCGGGTTGCCGACCTCGAACTCCGTCCGCAGGTCCTTGACCATCTGGTACGGGTGCAGGACGTAGGAGCGCATCTGGTTGCCCCAGGAGCTGCCGCCGTCCTTGAGGGCGTCCATCCTGGCCTGCTCCTCCTGGCGGCGCCGCTCCAGCAGCTTGGCCTGGAGGACGTTCATGGCGCTCGCCTTGTTCTGGATCTGGGAGCGCTCGTTCTGGCAGGAGACCACGATGCCGGTCGGGATGTGCGTGATCCGGACCGCCGAGTCGGTGGTGTTGACGCCCTGGCCGCCGGGGCCGGAGGCGCGGTAGACGTCCACGCGCAGCTCGGACTCGTCGATCTCGACGTGGTCGCTGGTCTCGACGACCGGGAGCACCTCGACGCCCGCGAAGGAGGTCTGGCGGCGGCCCTGGTTGTCGAAGGGCGAGATGCGGACCAGACGGTGAGTGCCCTGCTCGACGGAGAGGGTGCCGTAGGCGTAGGGGGCCTTGACCACGAAGGTGGTCGACTTGATGCCGGCCTCTTCCGCGTACGAGGTCTCGTACACCTCGGTCGCGTACCCGTGGCGCTCGGCCCAGCGGAGGTACATCCGCTGGAGGCGCTCGGCGAAGTCGGAGGCGTCGACGCCGCCGGCCTCGGCACGGATGTTGACCAGGGCCTCGCGCTCGGCGTACTCGCCGGAGAGGAGGGTACGGACCTCCATCTCGTCCAGCGCCTTGCGGACCGACGCCAGCTCGGCCTCGGCCTCGGCGAGGGTGTCCGCGTCCTCCATCTCCTGGGCGAGCTCGAACAGCACGGCCAGGTCGTCGATACGGCTGCGCAGGGCCTCGGTCTTGCGGACCTCGGCCTGGAGGTGCGAAAGCTTGCTCGTGATCTTCTGGGCTGCCTCGGGGTCGTCCCACAGGGACGGGACCGCGGCCTGCTCCTCGAGCACGGCGATTTCTGCCCTCAGCTTGTCGAGGTCCAGGACGGCCTCGATCGACCCCATGGTCGAGGAGAGGGACTTCAGCTCTTCGGAAACATCGACGACTGCCACGGGTCCAGCGTAGCCGGTCCCCGGGCGGGGCCGTCCGGCGTACCCTCGGGCTATGCATGTTCTCGTGCGCCGACGCCATGTGGACCACCCGCGTGTCACGACCACGAGCTGTCTGCCGCCGGACTGAACCAGCGCTTGACCTGCCTGATTCCTTCGGTCCTGTACGGCGGCCCGCGCGACCCCGGCGCCACCCCTGCCGGCCGGCCTCCCCCCACCCGCCCTCCCGCCACCACTGGGAGCAGGACCCCGTGACATCCGAAACGGAGCCGTCATGCCGTCCGCGCACACCCCGCACACGCCGCACAGCCCGCTCTCCTCTCTCCCCGTCCTGGACCTCTCCCGGGCCGGGGATCCCGCCCTGCGGCCCGCGTTCCGCGAGGAACTGCACGAGGCGGCCCGGGACACCGGGTTCCTGCATCTGACCGGGCATGGCGTCAGCGCTGCCGAGGCCGCCCGCATCCTGGACCTGACCAGGCAGTTCTTCGCCCTTCCGGAGGCGGAGCGGCTGTCGGTGAGCAATCTGAACTCGCCGCACTTCCGCGGGTACACCCGGATCGGCCACGAGGTGACCGGCGGGGCCTCCGACTGGCGCGACCAGCTGGACGTGGGGGCGGAGCGGCCGGCGCCGGAGCTGAAGCCGGGGGACCCGGCGTACCTGTGGCTGGAGGGCCCCAACCAGTGGCCGGCCGCGCTGCCCGAGCTGCGGCCGGCCGTACTCGCCTGGCAGGAACGGCTGGCGGCGGTCGCACACCGGCTGCTCCGGGAGCTGCTGGCCTCGATCGGCGCGCCGGAGGACTTCTTCGACGCGGCCTTCGCGGACCGGCCGCACCTGCACACGAAGCTGATCCGCTATCCCGGGGCGGACCCGACGGGCGCCGGGCAGGGCGTGGGCGCGCACAAGGACTACGGCTTCCTGACGCTGCTGCTGCAGGACTCGGTGGGCGGGCTGCAGGTGGTGAAGGACGGGGGCTACCTGGACGTGCCGCCGCTGGACGGGGCCTTCGTGGTGAACCTGGGCGAGCTGCTGGAGATCGCGACCGAGGGGTACCTGAAGGCGACGGACCACCGGGTGGTGAGCCCGCCGGGGGCGGTGGAACGGTACTCCGTGCCGTTCTTCTACAACCCGCGGCTGGACACGGTCGTGGAGACGGTTCCCGGCGCGTACCTGGAGGAGGCGCCGGGCCTGTCGCACGACGCGGCGAACCCGTTGTACCGGGAGTACGGCCGCAACGAACTGAAGGGCTTCGCCCGCGCCCACCCGGCCGTAGCCCGCCGCTGGCACCCGACCCTCACCTCGGCGTAACCGGGCGGAGCCCGGGCAACCGGCGGGGTCCGGGCAACCGGCGGGGTCCGGGGCGGAGCCCCGGTTTCGGGAAGGGGCGGGGTGGGGGAAGGCTCCGCGCAGCGGGATCGCTGCTCGCAGCTTCCGCCGGGGGCGGGTCCGGGCTCAGGCCTCGGCTACGGGTGGGAGGGGACTGACTGTTTGGTGTCCTGGGGTGGGGGGTCGTCGCTGTCGGAGACGGCCAGCCAGGTGCCCAGCCCGGCAGCGGTGGCCAGCACCAGCGCCGATACGGACAGCACCAGCCTCCGCTTGCGCGCCGCCTCCGCCCGGTGCCGGGCGGAGCCCGGCCGGTGACCGCCGGCCGGGCGTGGCACCCGAGCCGTGCCCAGCGCCCCGCCCGCCAGCTCCTCCGGCCCCGGCACCCGCATCGACGTGTGCGTGTCCCGGTTCGAGTCGGTCGCAGACCCCGGCACCAGCGGGACCACGCCCCGCCGCCGCTCCACCTCGGCCGGCGGTTCCTCCGCCGGTGCGGACTCCGCCGGTTCCAGATCGTCCGGCTCGTCCACGTCCAGCGGCGGCATGCCGGCCAGCAGCGGCAGCAGCTCCCGCAGCCGTACGGACATCTCGGAGGCCCGCAGCCGGGACGCCGGCCCCTTGGCCAGGCACTGGACGATCAGCTGCCACAGCTCGTCCGGGATGCCGGGCAGCGGCACCACGGTCTCGGTGACATGGCGGCGCAGCACCGCGCCCGGGTGCCCGCCGCCGAACGGCGTGAACCCGGCCAGCAGCTCGTACAGGACCGTGGCCAGGGCGTATATGTCCACCGCGGCGCGCGGCGGCAGCCCCTCGACGATCTCCGGAGCCAGGTAGTCCGGCGTGCCGATGATCCGGGTGGGCTGCGCGGAGCGCGGGGCGCCCGGCGGCGGGCCCGCCCGGCGCGGCGAGTCGATCAGCTTGGCCACGCCGAAGTCGGTGAGCAGCGCCGGGTGGGCACCGCCGGGGCCGAGCGGACCTTGCATGTCGAGCAGGACGTTCTCCGGCTTGACGTCCCGGTGGACCACCCCGGCCGCATGGGCCGCGGCCAGCGCGTCGGCGACGTCGGCGACGATCGCAACGGCCGCCTCGGGGGCGAGCCGGCGCTCCCGGTCGAGCCGGGTGCGCAGGTCGGTGCCGCGGACCAGGTCCATGACCAGGGCCAGGTCGTTGCCGTCGACGACGAGGTCGCGGACGGAGACCACATGCGGATGCTCCAGCCCGAGCAGCGCGCTGCGTTCCTGGACGAACCGCCCCACCAGCTCCTGGTCGGACGCGAGGTCCTCGCGGAGGAGCTTGACGGCGACGGGCCCGTCCGGGCCCTCCCCGAGCCACACCGTGCCGGCGCTGCCGCGCCCCAGGATCTGGTGGGCGGTGTACCGGCTGCCGATCTTCCGTGCCACAACTGCTCCCTCAGCGGCTGGCGTACGCCCCAAAGCTACGCGTCCGGGTGAGGGTTGGAGGCCACTAGGGGCCTGGATTTGCGACGACCTTCACTTCTGCGGGCGAAATCATGCCCTGGATGTCGACAAATCCACTGACTCGGCGCTACTGAGTACCGGAACCGCTACCTCCGCCGGCTCCGCCATCTCCGCCGCTGCCGCCGATGTCGCCGATCCAGTCCACGACGCCGGAGCCCCAGGACCAGAGCTGGTCCCACCAGCCCTTGCCGGTGCCGACCCATTCCTGGAGCCCGGTGAACTCCCAGATCAGCCAGCCGGCCACCACGAACAGCACGATCATGAACAGGCAGCCCTTGAGGCAGCCGAGGCCCGGGATCCGCATCGGGTTGGCGCTGCGGCGCGGCTCGCGCGGGGCGCGGGGCTCCCGGGGTGCGGGCTGCTGCGGCGGCGGTGCCGGCGGCTGGTACTGGGGCTGGTGGGGCTGCGGCTGCGGGCGCTGCTGCTGGGGCTGCTGGTACGCCTGGGGCGGCGGCTGCGGCTGGTAGTGCTGCGGCGGCGGAGGCGCGTACTGCTGGTGCGGTTGCTGGTACGCCTGCGGCGGGGGCTGCTGCTGGTAGTGCTGGGGCGGCGGGGGCGCCTGCCGGTACTGCTGAGGCGGCTGCTGCTGGGGCGGCTGCTGCGGCCGGGGCCGCCGGGAGCCCGGTTCCTGGTACGGCGGGGCCGCCGGCGGCGTCTGGCGCTGCGGGCGCCGGCGCAGCGGGTCCTCGCTGGGGTCCAGGTACTGGATCTGGGTCTGCTCGTTCCGGTCCCGGGCGGCCTGCATCTGGGACTGCCACGGGTGCGGCGAGTCCGGGCGCTGCACGGGCGGCATCACGGCGGTGGGGTCGGCGGCCGGGGCCCCGGGGCCGCCGGTGCTCGGCAGCACCGAGGTGGCATCGTTCGCGCCGACCGGCGGCAGCACGCTGGTCGCGCCGTTCGGGTCGTACGCGCCCATCGGGGACGCGGCCCCGGACGGCAGCACCTGGGTCGGGTCGGCGGCACCCGGGGTTTCCGGGACCGGAGCCGGCGAGGGGTCGGGGGCGAGCAGGGCGCCGACCCCGAGGGCGGCCTCGACATCGGCCGGGGCGGAGTGCACGCCGATGCCGGCGGCGACCACGCGCAGCGCGCGGGCCAGGCTCTCCGCGCTGGGGCGCTCCCCCGGCTCCTTGCGCAGGCAGCGCTCGATGACCGTCCACAGCGGCTCGGGCACGGTGGACGGGCGCTGCGGCTCCTCGCTGAGGTGGCGGTGGAGCACCTCCAGCGCGGTCCCGCCGGCGAACGGCGGCCGACCCGTGACCAGCTCGTACAGCAGGATCCCGGCGCCGTAGATGTCGACGGCGGAGGTCTGCGGGCGGCCTTCGGCGGACTCGGGGGCCACATAGGCGGGGGTGCCGACGAACTCGTGGGTGCGGGTCAGGCCCGGGGAGTCGGCCAGCCGGGCGATGCCGAAGTCGGTGAGCATCGGGCGCATCTGCCCGTCGCTCTCGTCGAGCAGCACGTTGGCGGGCTTCAGGTCGCGGTGGACCACCCCGTCGGAGTGGCTGGCGGCGAGCGCGTCCGCGATCTGGGCGGTCAGCAGGCTCGCGGCGACCGGGGTCAGCGGGCCGTTCTCCCGGAGGTACTTGTGCAGGTCCGGGCCCTCGACCAGGTCCATCACCAGGGCGAGGAGGTCGCCCTCGACGACGAGGTCGCGGGTGCGGACGATATTGGCGTGGGTCAGCCGGAGCAGCACCGAGCGCTCCCGGAGGAAGCGCATGACGATGTCGGCGTCGTTCGCCAGCTCTTCCTTGAGAACCTTGATGGCGACCGTTTCGCCGGATCCGGCGGTGTCCTGCTGGCGCGCACGCCAGACGGTGCCCGTGGCGCCGCGTCCGAGCGGCTCCTCGAGCAGGTACTTGCTGCCGACTGGCCGCACGCTCGCGCTCCCCTGCTGTTGCTGTTTTTGCTGTTTCGCTGTCGGCCCACTTTAGGGGGTGTCCCCCCGGTAGACGCGGGGCACGGAAGGTTGGTTGCCGTACATATGTGCGAAGGGTGAGGTTTGGCGGGTATGCCGCAGGCGTTTTACGTCCGGATTTGCACGCCGAATCGATCTTTCAAGATCACTTATTGGCGGGTGCCGGGCGTGTTGTCGGCGGCAGGTGCGAGGATGCATCCAGTACGGAACGACGGGGCGGGAGCCCGGCGTTCCGGCAAACCTGACCGGACGGACGCGTCCGCGCCGGGTGGGGGGCGAACCGGACTGTCATGTCCCGCCGTTCGTGTCCCGCCGGGCGCCGTGCGCACCGCGCAGAAGGGACCGCGACGGCGATGCAGATCCGGCTGACCGTCATCGGGCCGCGGGGCGGCCACCAGACCGTGCCCGCGACCTGTGACGTGCTCGTCACCGCGCCCGTCGGCACGCCTCTGTCGGCGGTGGCCTCCGGCCTGGCCGCGACCGTCGGCGGCCCGGACACCGGGGGCACGGTGATCCTGTATGCCGGTGCGGAACGGCTCGACCTGCAGCGCCGGATACTCGGCGAACCCCCGCTGGTGGACGGGGCGGTACTGGCCCTGCACGCGCCGGTCCCCGAGGCCGAGGGCGCCTCGCTGCCCGGCTCCACGGCCCAGCTCCACGTGGTGGCGGGGCCGGACGCAGGCGGGGTCCACCTCCTCCACCCCGGCCAGATCCGCATCGGGCGGTCCGGCGAGGCGGACGTCCCGCTGGACGACCCGGACGTGTCGCGGCTGCACTGCGCGGTGGTGGTGGGCGAGGACGGCCGGGTCGGCGTCGCGGACCTCGGCTCGACGAACGGCACGACGGTGGACGGCTCGATGGTCGGCCCGGACCCGGTGCGTTTGCCCCCGGGCGCCCTCCTCCGCCTAGGCGAATCCACCCTCCTCCTGACCCCGCCCCCGCAGGT
The DNA here is from genome assembly GCF_040296685.1 of Streptomyces sp. NPDC002054. Taxonomy (NCBI): domain Bacteria; kingdom Bacillati; phylum Actinomycetota; class Actinomycetes; order Kitasatosporales; family Streptomycetaceae; genus Streptomyces; species Streptomyces sp. NPDC002054. Next base: position 22,788 of record NZ_JBEOXT010000040.1, on the reverse strand, counting down.
CCCCCTCCCCCTCACCCCGGACTCCGAGGGCCACCTGTCCCTCCCGAACGCCTCCCGCCCCGGCGATGCCCCGGGCTCAGCCGCTGCGTACGCAGCCCCCGGCGGGGCCGATGCACCGGGCTCCGGCCAGGCAGCGGCGGGCGGGGCCGCAGCCCCCGGCCACGACCCGGGCCACCGGCCCGGCGGAGCCGATGCGCCCGCCGGGGCGGGTCACCCGGCCCCCGGCGGTGCCGCAGCCCCCGGCCCGGGCCGACCCGCTACCGGCGGAGCCGGTGCATACGCAGCCCCCGGCGACCCCGGGCACGGGCCCGGCGCGGCCGGGGCGGCAGCCCCCAGCACAGGCCAGTCCACCGGCGGAGCCGGCGCGTACGCAGCGCCCGGCGGAGCCGGTGCGTATGTCGCGCCCCGCGCGAGCCACCGGCCCGGCCAGCCCGCCGGGGCCGCAGGCCCCGAACAGCACACCCCCGGCGTAGCCGAAGCGCCCGGCGGTGCCGCAAGCTCCGGCGCGGGCCGGCCCGCCACCGGCGGAGCCGGCGCGTACGCAGCCCCCGGCGACCCCGGGCACGGACCCGGCGCGGCCGGGGCCGCAGGCCCCGCGCAGCACGGGCCCGGCGCAGCCGGTGGGCCCGCCGGGGCACACGGCACCGGCCGGCCCGGTCAACCGGCCCCCGGCCGGGCCGCAGGCCCCGGCACGGGCCCGTACGCCTCCGGCGGAGCCGGTGCCTACGCCGCACCCGGCGCACCCGGCGCTGGCCAGGCAGCGCCCGGCGCGGGCCGGCGCGCCAGCGGCGGGGCCGGGGCGTTCGCGGCGGAGCCGCACGGGGCCGCGCCCCGCCCTGCCGGGGCGGCAGGCCCCGAGCAGCAAGCCTTCGGCGCAGCCGGGGCACCCGGCGCCGGCCAGGCAGCGGCGGGCGGGGCCGCAGGCCCCGGACAGCACGCCCCCGGCGCAGCCGGAGCACCCGGCCGGGCCGCAGGCTCCGGCACCGGCCGGCCCGCCGCCGGCGCAGCCGGCGCGTACGCAACCCCCGGCGGAGCCGGGGCGCCCGCCGGGGCCGCAGGCCGCGCGCAGCAGGCGCCCGCCGCAGCCGGGGCAGACGGCAACAGCACCGGCGGAGCCATGGCGCGGAAGGTGCGGCGCGGGATCGGCGCCTGGGCGCGGAGGTGGGTCGGGCGGGAGGAGTTCGCCGAGGCGGCGGAGGCCGCCGTGGTCGAGGCCGAGGCCGAGTGCGTGCCCGGCGGCGACAACCCCGCCGCGCTCCTGCTGGCCGCGCTCGGCCCCACCGCCCAACTCTGGACGCGGGACCCCGCAATGGCGCTGAGCGCCGGGCTCGGCGCCGGCAGCCGGGTGTCGCTGCGCGACTCCGGGGCGCTCGGGCTGGCCGGGCCGCGGGCCCGGCTGACCGGGCTGGCCCGGTCGGTCGTGGCGCAGCTCGCCGCCCTGCACTCCCCCGCCGAGCTGGAGATCGTACTGCTCGCCAACGACCGCGCCCGCCCCGTCGCGGACCGGGTCCGCGACTGGGGCTGGCTCGGCTGGCTGCCGCACACCCGGCCCGCGCACGGGCAGGACTGCCGGCTGCTGCTGGCCTACGACCGCGACCAGGCCACCGCCCGCACCGGCGAGCTGACCCGCCGGCTGGACGACGGCCCGCTCGGCGCGAACTGGGCCGCCGCCGAGCCGGAGGCGGTCCGGCAGGCCGCCGCGGCGTACGACGGGCCGTACACCCTGGTCGTGCTGGACGGCGATCCCGGGCCCGGCCCGCTGCGGGACCTGACCGGACGGCTGGCCTCGCACGGCCCCGCCGCCGGAATCCACCTGCTCTGCCTGGCGGAGGCTCCGGCGGCCACCCCCGCCTCGACCGTCGCCGAGTCCTTCGAGGCGGCCTGCTCCGCCGCCCCCGCCTTCCGCGACTGCGGTGCCGTCGCCCTGCTCAGCGGGGACGTGGCCACCACGATCCGGAGCTTCCCGGTCAGCGGCGGCCGGCTGGTCGGCCACGGCCGGGGCGCCACCGCCGATGCCGTATCGGCCGCCTGGGCCGAGCGCTTCGCCCGCGCGCTGGCCCCGCTCCGCCCCGAGGCCGGCGCCCCCGGCCCCGCGGCCCGCCCGGCCACCGCCGCCGCACTGCCGCAGACCGCGCGGCTGCTGGACGAGCTGGGCCTGGCCCGGGCCACCCCGGCCTCGCTGATGGCCCGTTGGGCAGCCGCCACCGACCAGGGGCAGGCCGTCGGCGGCCTGGCGGAGGTGATCCTCGGCAGCGGGCGGCGCGGGCCGGTCGGGGCCGAGCTGGTGGCCGACGGCCCGCACCTGCTGATCGAGGGCCCGCCCGGCAGCGGGCGGACCGAACTGCTCCGGTCCGTCGCCGCCTCGCTGTCCTCCGCCGCGCGGCCGGACCGGCTCGGACTGGTCCTGCTGGACGGGGCCGGCGGGGAGCGCGGCGAGGGCCTGGCGCCCTGTACCGAGCTGCCGCACGTCTCGGCGCATCTGGTCGCCTCCGATCCGCTGCGCATGCGGGAGTTCGCGCAGGCCCTCGGCGCCGAGCTGAAGCGCCGTTCAGAGCTGCTGGACGGGGTGCCGTTCAGCGAGTGGCACGCACGTCCCCCGGCCGAAGTGGCCGAGCGGATGATCGCCCCGCGGCAGCCCAGCCCGGGCGAGCACCGCGGCAACGGCGATCTGGACCCGCAGCGCACGGGCACCCTGCGGCTGCGGACGACCGCCACCCGCACCGAACCGGCGGCCGGGCCGAGCCCGCTGCCCCGGCTGGTGGTGCTGGTGGACGACTTCGACGCGCTGGTCGCGCCCGCGCTGGGCAGTACCGGCCGGCCGGCCGCCGGTTCGGTGGTCCGCGCCCTGGAGGCGGTGGCCCGCGAGGGCGGCCGGCTCGGGGTGCACCTGGTCGCCACCAGCGCCCGCCCGGAGCGCACCGCCGGCACCGAACCGGCCCGGCTGGCGCGGCTGCGGGTGGAGCTCGACGCCCCCGACCAGCCCGGCCCCGGCCGGGGTCTGCTGTGGTTCCCGGACGGGCGGAGCGTTCCCTTCCAGGGCGGCCGGGTGACCGGCCGGATCCCGCGGACCGCCACCCAGCGGCCGACGGTGGTGCCGGTGGAGTGGGAGCGGATGGGTGATCCTCCGGCCCGCCGCCCGGTGCGCGAGCTGGGCAACGGCCCGACCGACCTCGCCCTGCTGGCCAGCGCCCTGGACCGGGCCTCGCACCTGGTCTCGGCGATACCCGTGCTGTTCCCGCCCGCCCCGTAGACCGGGCCGGAACGCCACAGGCAGGCGCGACAAACGCCACAAGCGGGCGCCACGAATGCCACCGGCAGGCGCCACGCGGTATTGCGGGCCGCATGCGTGACGGCGTAGACCTTGTGGCACGGAACACACCACGGGCATCGGGGGCACAGCCATGCGGAACCGCGGACGAAGCCGTACGACGACGCACGCGTGGGTGGCGATGGCCGCCCTGGGCGCACTCGCGCTGACCGCCTGCGGCGGCGACGGCGGGGACGGCAGCGGCGGGACGGAGGGCAGCCCCACGGGCGGCGCCGCCCAGCCGGGCGGGGTCGAATTACCCTCCCTGGCAGGGGAGAAGATCGAGGTCGCGGCCGTCTGGACGGGCCCGGAACAGGCCAACTTCACCAAGGTGCTGAAGGAGTTCGAGAAGCGCACCGGGGCCACCGTCACCTTTGTGCCGGCCCAGGACCCGATCGTGAACTTCCTCGGTACCAAGGTGGCCGGCGGGCAGCCGCCGGACGTGGCGCTGCTGCCGCAGGTCGGGGCGCTGGTCTCGGCAGTGCAGAACAAGTGGGCGCAGCCGGTGGGCCCGGCGGCCCAGGCCCAGCTGGACAAGAACTACTCGGCGGGCTGGAAGTCCCTGGGCGCGGTCGGCGGCACCCAGTACGGGGTGTACTACAAGGCGGCCAACAAATCGCTGGTCTGGTACAACGCGAAGGCCTTCGAGGCGGCGGGGGCGAAGGTCCCCAAGACCTGGAAGGAGTTCCTGGCCACCGCCGAGACGGTGTCGGCCTCCGGCATCCCGGCCGTGTCGGTCGCCGGCGCGGACGGCTGGACCCTGACGGACTGGTTCGAGAACATCTACCTCTCCCAGGCGGGCCCGGAGAAGTACGACAAGCTGGCCAAGCACCAGATCAAGTGGACGGACGACAGCGTCAAGCAGGCGCTGACCACCCTCGGTGAGCTGTTCGGCCGCAAGGACTATCTGGCGGGCGGGCAGACCGGGGCGCTGGCCACCGAGTTCCCCAAGTCGGTGACGCAGACCTTCACGGGCGGCGACCAGCCGGCCGCGGCCATGGTCTTCGAGGGCGACTTCGTCGCGGTGAACATCGCCCAGACCGACGCGAAGATCGGCGAGGACGCGCTGGTGTTCCCGTTCCCGGCGGTCGGCGCAAAGGCCCCGGTGGTCTCGGGCGGCGATGTGGCGGTGGCACTGAAGCCGTCGAAGGGCGCGCAGGCCCTGCTGACCTTCCTGGCCTCGGCCGACGCGGCGGAGATCCAGGCCCGTGAGGGCGGTTTCGTCTCGCCCAACAAGTCGGTGCGGCCCGAGGCGTATCCGAACGACATCCAGCGGGAGATCGCCAAGTCGCTGATCGCGGCGGGCGACGACTTCCGGTTCGACATGTCCGACCAGGCCCCGGCGGCCTTCGGCGGCACGCCGGGCGCGGGTGAGTGGAAGGCGCTGCAGGACTTCCTGAAGAACCCGGCCGATGTGGCGGGCACCCAGGCCCGGCTGGAGTCCGACGCGGCCAAGGCCTTCGGGAACTGATCCCGGTGGCCGGGACATCACGGCGCCGCCACCGGATGGTGGCGGCGGCCTTCCTGCTGCCCGCGCTGCTGCTGCTCGGCGCGCTGGTCGTGCAGCCGATCGGCTACTCCCTCTACCGCAGCCTCTTCGACCGGTCCGGCGACTCCTTCGTGGGCCTGGACAACTACGGGGAGATCCTCCGGGACGACGCCATCCGCAACGCGCTGGAGAACACGGCGGTGTGGGTGGTGCTGGCGCCCGCCCTGGCGACCGCGCTCGGCCTGATCTTCGCGGTGCTGACCGAACGGGTGCGCTGGGGCACGGCGTTCAAGCTGCTGGTGTTCATGCCCATGGCCATCTCGATGCTGGCGGCCGGGATCATCTTCCGCCTGGTGTACGAGCAGGATCCCGACCGGGGTGTGGCCAATGCGGTGTGGGTGGGGGTGCACGACACCTTCGCCGAGAGCTCGGCCTTCCCGAAGGCCCGGCCGGGCCGGGATTCGCCGCTGGTCGCGGCCGGCGGCGGCGCGTATGTGACGCGGGAGCCGGTCCGGGCGGGCGTGCCGGTGCTGCTGCCGCTGGTCGGGGTGGCGCCGGCCGCGCTCCCGGAGGGGACCAAGACCGCCCGCCCGCGGGCGACCGAGCCGGGGAAGGTCACCGGCACCGCCTGGCAGGACTTCACGCGCGGCGGAGGCGGGCAGACGAACACGGTGGACCCGGCCGAATCGGCGTACGCGGGCATGCGGATCGAGGCGGTGAAGGACGGGAAGGTGGTGGAGTCCGCCCGGGCCCGGGCGGACGGCACGTTCACCCTGTCGGCGAAGGCCGACGGAGCGGTGCTGCGGCTCCCGGCGGCCAACTTCCGGGAGGCGTATGCGGGGGTGGACTGGCTGGGGCCCTCGCTGGTCACTCCGGCGATCATCGGGGCGTACGTGTGGATGTGGGCGGGCTTCGCGATGGTGCTGATCGCGGCCGGGCTCGCGGCGGTGCCCCGCGAGCTGCTGGAGGCGGCCCGGGTGGACGGGGCGAACGAGTGGCAGGTGTTCCGGCGGATCACCGTGCCGATGCTGGCTCCGGTCCTGGTGGTGGTCCTGGTGACCCTGGTGATCAACGTGATGAAGATCTTCGACCTGGTCTTCGTGATCGCACCGGGGTCGGTGCAGGACGATGCGAACGTCCTGGCGCTCCAGCTGTACCGGACCTCGTTCGGCACGGACTCCCATCAGGGGGTGGGCAGCGCGATCGCCGTCCTGCTGCTGCTCCTGGTGGTCCCGGTGATGCTGGTGAACATCCGCCGGCTGCGGAAGGAGCGTTCCCGATGACCCCGATAAAGACCCGCACACAGACCCGCGCACAGGTTTCCCTCGTGTCCCGGCTGGCATCGCGGACCGCCGGCGGGGCGGTGCGGGTCTTCCTGATCCTGGCCGCCCTGTTCTGGCTGCTGCCCACACTGGGCCTGCTGCTCTCCTCCTTCCTGGCGCCCTCCGACCTGAACCGGGAGGGCTGGTGGCAAGTGTTCTCCGAGCCGGCCCGGCTGACCACCGAGAACTACGCGAACCTGCTGGCGAACGACACGATCACCAGGTCACTGCTCAGCACGCTCGCGATCACGATCCCGGCCACGGTGCTGGTGGTACTGCTCGGCGCCTTCGCCGGATACGCCTTCGCCTGGCTGGAGTTCCCCGGGCGGGATGCGCTGTTCCTGGTCGTGGTGGGCCTGTTGGTGGTGCCGGTCCAGGTCGCGCTGATCCCGGTGTCCGACCTCTTCGGCAGGATCGGCCTGTTCGAGACCACGGCCGGGGTGGTCCTGTTCCACACGGCCTTCGGCCTGCCGTTCGCGGTGTTCCTGCTGCGGAACTTCTTCGCCGAGATCCCGCGGGAGCTGCTGGAGGCGGCCCGCCTCGACGGGGCGGGCGAACTGCGGCTGTTCACCCGGGTGGTGCTGCCGCTGGGCGGTCCGGCGATCGCCTCGCTCGGCATCTTCCAGTTCCTGTGGGTGTGGAACGACATGCTGGTGGCGCTGGTGTTCGCGGATTCGGCGAACCCGCCCGTCACGGTCGCACTCCAGCAGCAGGTCCGGCAGTTCGGCAACAACATCGACGTGCTCGCGCCCGGCGCGTTCCTGTCGATGGTGATCCCGCTCCTCGTCTTCTTCGCGTTCCAACGGCAGTTCGTGTCGGGAGTGATGGCAGGGGCGGTGAAGTAGTAACCCGATTGCCACACTCTGCGTAACCTGGTGATCGCCGGGTTGGTTCCTGGGCCATGCCCCGGTTCAGCGTCATCGTGCCCGCGTACAAGGTCCAGGCGTACCTGCAGGAGAGTCTGGACTCGGTCCTGTCCCAGTCGTACCCGGACCTGGAACTGATCGCGGTGGACGACGCCTCCCCGGACGCCTGCGGTTCGATCGTCGACGAGTACGCGGCCCGCGATCCGCGGGTCACCGCCGTCCACCTGGCGCACAATCTGGGCCTGGGCCCGGCCCGCAACGCGGGTCTGGCCCGGGCGACCGGCGACTACGTCGTGTTCCTGGACGGGGACGACACCCTCGCCCCGGGCGCCCTCCAGGCCATCGCCGACCGGCTCAAGGCGACCGGCTCCCCGGACGTCCTGGTGTACGACTACGCGCGCACCTTCTGGACCGGCGAGCTGATCCGCAACCGGCTGTCCCACCGGCTCGGCGAGGAGGGCCCGGCCAGCTTCCGGCTCACCGACCGGCCGGCCCTGCTGGGCATGCTGATGGTGGTGTGGAACAAGGCCTACCGCCGCGAATTCGTGGAGCGCGAAGAGCTCCGCTTCCCGACCGGCCTGTACGAGGACACACCCTGGACCTACCCGGCCCTGCTGGCGGCCGAGTCGGTGGCGGTCCTGGACCGGGTGTGCGTGCACCACCGGCAGCGGCGGACCGGGTCGATCCTCACCACGACCACGCCCCGGCACCTGGACATCTTCGACCAGTACGACCGGGTGTTCGCCTTCCTGGGCGACCGGCCCGAGCTGGAGCGCTGGCGGCCTCTCGTACACCGGCGGATGGCCGAGCACTACTGCGCGCTGTTCGCGGACCGGGTGCGGCTGCCGCGGGCGTCCCGGGCGGAGTTCTTCCGGCGGGCGGCCGAACATCTGCGCCGCTACCGGGCGCCGGGCGCGAGTACCGGCGGCGCGCTGCCGGTGTCCCGGGTGGACCGGCTGCGGCACGCCCTGATGGGGCTGGGCGTACGGCGCCTCTACCGCAGCCTGTCGGTGCTGCGGGCGGCCGGGCTGTCGGCCGGGCGGGGCGCGGCGGCGGCCCGCCAGGGGCTGCGCGAGACGGTCTGCCGGCTGTACTACCGCCTCCAGCGCCTACTCCCCCTCCACTCCGACCTGGCCGTCTTCAGCGCGTACTGGCACGGCGGCTACGCCTGCAATCCGGCGGCCATCGAGGCGAAGCTGCGGGAGCTGGCGCCGGGCATGCGGACGGCGTGGATCTGCGGCCCGGGCCATGCCTCGGGCCTGCCCCGGGAAACGGCCGCGCTCCGGCCGGGCTCGTTCGCGTACTGGACGGCCCTGGCCAGGGCCCGCTACCTGGTCACCAACGTCAACTTCGACCGCGCGCTGATCAAACGCCGCGGCCAGATCCTGCTCCAGACCCAGCACGGCACCCCGCTGAAGCGGGTCGGCCTGGACCTCCAGGACCGCCCGGCGGCCACCCCGACCACGGACTTCGCGGGCCTGCTGCGCGGCGCGGACCAGTGGGACTACCTGCTGTCCTCGAACCGCCACTCCACCCTGGTCTGGGAAAAGGCCGTGCCGGCCGGCTACACCACCCTGGAATACGGCTACCCACGCAACGACGTGTTCCACCGGGCGAGCGCGGCGGACGTGGCGGAGCTCCGGGACCGCCTGGGCATCCCGGCCGGCACGACCGCGATCCTGTACGCGCCCACGCACCGCGACTACCGCCGCAGCCGGCCGGACTACCTGGACTTCGACCGGGTACTGCGGGACCTCGGGCCGCGCTTCACGATCCTGGCCCGCGCCCATCTCACCTACGGCGACGTCCCGTTGTCCCGGGACCCGCACCCGCGGCTGATCGACGTCTCGGGGTACCCGTCGGTGGAGGAGCTCTGCCTGGCCTCCGACGCGCTGGTCACCGACTACTCGTCCCTGATGTTCGACTACGCCTCGCTGGACCGGCCGATCGTGATCCACGCGGAGGACTGGGAGGCGTACGAGGCGGCGCGCGGCACCTACTTCGACCTCCGGACGTTCCCGCCGGGCGCGATCGCCCGGACCGAGGACGAACTGGTCGACATCTTCGCCACCGGCCACTGGCAGGGCTCCCGCTCGGCCCAGCTCCGGACGGCGTTCCGAGCGCGATTCTGCACATTGGACGACGGCCAGGCAGCAGAACGCGTGGTCCGCCACATCTTCCTGAACCAGCCGACAAACCTCCCCCCGAGCCCCGTCGAAAACCGCCACCCCGCTCCGACGTCCGCCACCACCCCCCTTACCACCTCCGCCCTGGCAGACCTGAGCCCTTCCCTCTGGCCATAGCCTCCGGCGGGCACGGGGTCGAACCGAGCGCGGCCCGGGCCGCAGCCCCCGATAGCGGTCACTGAATTACCGCTGGGTGGGCGCTCACACGGCGATCCCTGCTCAGCGGCGCGGGGTGCGATGGCGGCGGTGGTAGGAGATGGTGACGGCGGCGAGGAGCGGGCCCCAGAGGAACAGCGGTAGGTAGAGGATGCCGACCACGAGGCTCCCGGTGGGCGTCATGTCGTCGTGCGGAAAGGTCCACCACCAGGGGGTGAAGGCCCAGAGCGCGGTCAGGGCCGCCGCGCCGAGGGCGGCAGGGACCACGGCGGCCATGGGGCGGACTCTTCGCCCTCCGATCAGCGGTATCCAGTGGGGCACGACCTCACCCCACGGCCGTACCAGACCGATCGTGAGGAAGGCTGCGAGCTCGCAGACCACGCTGAGTGTCAGCATCCATACCTTCGCGCCGATCGTATGGAAGCTCTCGAAGCCAACGTCGGTGTATCCGGCCGGGTATCCGAGCACCAGGGCAATGCGCCACAGTCCGCTCGGCAGGACCACCCATGTCGTCAGATGCGCAGCGCAGACAGCCCAGCGGGGCGGCGCCGCGGCGGAGATGACCGTCGAGTCGCTCGTTTGAATGCTCATGCCACACATCGTCACGCGCCGTCAAACAGACTTCATCACCCTACGCGACGGACTCAGACGGCCCTGTGGAGCGACAGCGGGACGGTGGCCTCCCCCACGTGGGGGAGGCCACCGTCATCCTCCGAGGCCATGGCCTCCGCGAAGCCTGCCGCGCTTCTCTGGCACGCGGTCACCCAGCGGCGGTTGGGTCCGAGCCCGGGCCGCAGCCCCGACCCGGGCGGCGCCGCGGGGCCCCGCGGGTGCGGGGGCGCGGGGCGCAGACCCGGTAGAGGCGCTGGGGCGCAGCCCCGAGAAGCGGGTCGGGCGAAGCCCGCACACCGAGCGCGGACGCAGTCCGCGTCGGGGCGCGGGGGGCGCAGCCCCCGCGGCGAACTCCCGTCCGGGCACGGGGCACAGCCCAGACGGCGGAGCCGGGCGCAGCCCGCGCCTGCGGTCGCCGGGCGAAGCCCGCGCGACGGGGGCTGGGGCGCAGCCCCGACAAGCGGGGCCGGGCACAGCCCGGGCAGTGGGGCGCTGGGGCGTAGCCCCGTTGACGGGGGCTGGGGCCGGAGGCCCCAGGTTCGGGGAGGGGCGGGGAGGGGGCCAATCCGCGCAGCGGCTAGCTCGCGCTGCGGAGGGCCGCTACCGCCGAGCGGGCCAGTGCGTCCAGGTACGCCGCCGGCACCGCCTCGCCCACCACCACCTGCCGCCAGTACAACGGCCCGACCGCCAGGTCCAACGCATGGTCCGGGTCCGTACCCGCCGCCAGCTCGCCCCGCGACACCGCCTCCGCCACGATCCCCTCCGCCAGCCGCCGCTGCCCGTCCAGCACCGCCCCCCGCACCGCCTCCGCGATCTCCGGGTTCCGGGCCGCCTCCACCAGCAGGTCCGGGATCACCGCCGAGGCCACCGGGTGCCGCAGCACGTGCGACATGACCTCCAGCAGCGCCCGGACGTCCCCGTACAGCGACCCGGTCGCCGGCACCGGCAGCCCGTCCGCCGCGAAGACCTCGATCAGGTCCAGCACCAGGTGCAGCTTGGACTTCCACCGCCGGTACACCGCGGTCTTCCCCACGCCCGCGCGCCGCGCGATCCCCTCGATCGACATCCGGGAGAACCCGACCGCCGCCAGCTCCGCCAGCACCGCCGCCCTGATGGCCTCGGTCACGTCCTCGCGCAGGACAGCGGCACCCGCCGGAGCCCGCCGGGGCACAGCAGCGGCACCGGCAGCGGAAGCAGAGTCAGCAGGCTGGTTGGTCATGGACAGAGCATAGCCGCGCACGCCGCCACTCCCCCGTGACGACGATACGGTTGCGTCCCGACGTAAATCCTCTTACGCTCGCCGTAGCGACGATACGGACCCGTCCCGACGACCGACCGACCGGCGACGAAAGCGAAGCGACCCCGCGTGATCATCACCCTGGACAAGCCCCCGGCCGCCGCGGACCTCGCCGCCACCCACGGCCTCACCGTCAGCGGCGCCCGCCCCACCCTCCCCCGCTACCTCCGCGAGCTCTGGAGCCGCCGCCACTTCGTGACGGCCTTCGCGACGGCCAAAATGGCCGCGCAGTACAGCACGGAGAAGCTCGGCCAGGTCTGGCACCTGGTCACCCCGCTCCTCAACGCGCTCGTCTACTACCTGATCTTCGGCGTCATCATGAAGGCCAGCCACGGCGTCCCCGACTACGTCCCCTTCCTCCTCACCGGCGTCTTCGTCTGGGACTTCATCGGCAGCTCCGTCAACGCCGGCACCCGCGCCATCCACGGCAACCTCGGCCTGGTCCGCGCCCTGCACTTCCCCCGCGCCAGCCTGCCCATCGCCACCGTCGTGCAGCTCTTCCAGCAGCTGCTGGTGACCATGCTCGCCCTGGTGATCCTGCTGCTCGCCTTCGGCCAGACCCCGAACCCGGCCTGGCTGCTGGCCGCCCCCGTCCTGCTCCTGATGGCCGTGTTCTGCGCCGGCTGCGCCCTCGCCATGGCCCGGATCGGCAGCAAGACCCCCGACATCAGCCAGCTGATGCCGTTCGTGCTCCGCACCTGGATGTACTCCTCCGGCGTCATGTGGTCCATCGACCAGATGCTGAAGAACGACCACCTCCCCGCCTGGGTCTCCCTCGCCCTCAAAACCAACCCGGCAGCCGTCTACATCGACCTGATGCGCTTCTCCCTCATCGACTCCTTCACCGCCCACAACCTGCCACCCCACGCCTGGCTGATCGCGGTCGGCTGGGCCCTGCTCGCCGGCATCGGCGGATTCGTCTACTTCTGGAAGGCCGAGGAGGAATACGGCCGTGGCTGATACACCCGGTACGGACACCCGCACACCCACCGTCATCGCCGACGAGGTCCACGTCGTCTACAAGGTCCTCGGCAACGGCGCCGCCCGCGGCAGCGCCACCGCCGCCCTCAGCCGGATCGCCCGCCGCAAGAGCGACGCCCGCCCCACCGTCCGCGAGGTGCACGCCGTCCGCGGGGTCAGCTTCACCGCGTACAAGGGCGAGGCCATCGGCCTGATCGGCTCCAACGGCTCCGGAAAATCAACCCTGCTCAAGGCCATCGCCGGCCTCCAACCGGTGACCAGCGGCAAGATCTACTCACACGGCCAGCCCTCCCTCCTCGGCGTCAACGCGGCGCTGATGAACGACCTGACCGGCGAGCGGAACGTCATCCTCGGCGGACTGGCCATGGGCATGACCCGGCAGCAGATCCGCGACCGCTACGACGAGATCGTCGACTTCTCCGGCATCAACGAGAAGGGCGACTTCATCAACCTCCCCATGCGCACCTACTCCTCCGGCATGGGCGCCCGGCTCCGCTTCGCCATCGCCGCCGCCAAGAACCACGACGTCCTGATGATCGACGAGGCCCTCGCCACCGGAGACGCCCGCTTCCAGCGCCGCAGCCAGGCCCGGATCGAGGAACTCCGCAAGGAGGCCGGCACGGTCTTCCTGGTCAGCCACGGCATCGGCACCATCCGCGAGACCTGCGACCGGGCGATCTGGCTGGAACACGGCGAGCTCCGCATGGACGGCCCGACGAAGGAGGTCTGCGACGCGTACGAGGCATTCACCAAAAAGTGAACGATCATGACTCCATGCCGGAACAGTGGGAGGAGCTGCTGCCCGCCGCAGTGCGGGAGCAGGTGGACGCGTCCCTGACCAGGGGCCGGACCATAGAGGCGATCAAGATCGCATGGGACGAGCTGCGGGAGCGGGGGCTGGGCATGCGCGAAGCCCAGCAGTTCATCGCCGCCCGGTACGAGGCTCTGGTCCCCCGCGAAGACCCCGACGACCCGCTCGACCTCGCCTCACTGGCCGACCGTACGGCCGGACTCCCCGGCCGGATCGTGGCCATCGAGGCCGTCTGGGACGGGGACACCGTCCACGACTGGTTCGTCCTCCTGATCGCGGTCCTGGACGAGCCCGCCGGGGAGAAGTGCCTGGCCACCGTCTACAACCGCCCCGGCCCGCACACCGAGGCCGCCCGCGCGAGGGAGGCGGGCCGTGCGCTGGCCGGGCACCTCGGGGTCCCGTTCTACTTCGCGAGCCCCGACGCCCCGGACGACAACGCCCCGCGCTGGCGCGACTCGTACAACGGATCTGTACGAGTTCACCCTCTGGACAGCTCCAGTCACAGTACGTGACGCTGGTTACATGGCGAGTGACGACCCCGAAGTCGAACCCGATGTCCACCTGCGCACCTTCGGCGACACGGTCAAGGCCTTCAGAAAACGCGCCGGCCTGACCCAGGAGCAAATGGCCCCGCTCGTGCGGTACTCCGTGCAGTACGTCGGCTCCGTCGAGCAGGGCCGCCGCCATCCGTCGGAGAGATACGTGGGCCGACTGGAGGACGTGCTGGATGCCTTCGACGTGATCCGGATCGCGGCGAGGGATCTCAACCGCAAGCGAGGGCTGGCCGCCTGGTTCCAGCGGTGGGCCGAGCTGGAAGAGGTGGCGCTCGTTCTCAATACGTACGAGTGCCGCATGGTGCCGGGCCTGTTACAGACCGAGGCGTATGCGCGGGCGCTCGTCGCGGACGTCCTCCCGCAGCCGACACCCCAGCAGGCAGAGGTCCGGATCGCAGCCCGTATGCAACGGCAGCAACTGCTGACCCGCACGCCCTACACGACCTTCAGCTTCATCATCGACGAGGCCGTCATCCTGCGGCAGACCGGCGGCCCGGAGGTGACCCGCGAGCTCATCGATCACCTGCTGGAATGCGCCGAACTGCCCAACGTCGACCTCCAGATCATGCCGCTGGTCAGCCCCCACCACGCGGGTCTCGGTGGCCCCTTCTGCCTCCTCGAAACCGTGGACCACGAATGGGCGGGTTACAGCGAGGGCCAGCAGCTCGGCCGCGTGCTATCTGACCCGAAAGACCTCAGCCTGCTCCACCGCAGGTATGCCAAGCTTCGTATCCAGGCCCTCAACCCTGCGGACACCGCGGGCCTGTTGATGCGAATGCGAGGAACTCTGTGAACAGCTCCCAGCTCCGGTGGTTCAAGAGCAGTTACAGCAGCGGCGACGGCGACAACTGCGTCGAAGTCGCCCTGTCCTGGCACAAGTCCAGCTACAGCAGCGGTGACGGCGACTGCTGCGTCGAGGTCGCCGCCTGCGCCGACACCGTCCACGTCCGGGACTCCAAGCTCACCGCCAGCCCCGAGCTGGCCCTGAGCCCGGCCGCCTGGGCCCGTTTCCTCAGCCACACCGCGTAAGCGGAAGCGAAAGCCGAAGGCCCCGGCCCCCGGAGCAGATCCGGGAGCCGGGGCCTTCGTACGGCCGGCTACGCGTGCGAGCGCAGCAGCGACCGCATCGTACGCATTGCGACCGACAGGTTCGCCAGGTCGAAGTCGTCCGAGCCCTGGATCTCGTCCAGGGTCGTCCGCGCCCGGCTGATGATCGCCGCGTTCTTCTCCTCCCACGCCTTGAAGCGCTGCTCGGGAGTCGAGTCGCCGTTGCCCACCGCGAGCACATCGGCCGTCAGGGCCGCGTGCGCCGCGAACAGGTCCTCGCGGATGGAGGCGCGGGCCATGGACTGCCAGCGGTCGGCCCGCGGCAGCTCGATGATCCGGTCCATCAGCTTGGTGATCTCCAGGCGGTCGGCGAGGTCGTAGTAGACCTCGGCGACGTCCAGCGGGGCGATGCCGGTGCGGTCCGCGATGGCGACGATGTCCAGCGTCGGGAAGGCCGAGGAGAACCCGGCGACCTTCGCGCCCAGCTCGTCCGGCACCCCGGCCGCGGTGAGCTCGTCCAGGACCAGCTGATACCAGTCCAGGTCCGCGCCGCGCAGCAGCTTCGGCATGTCCGCCCAGACCGCCGAGACCCGGTCGCTGAAGAAGCCGATGGTTTCGGTGATCTCCAGCGGCTGCGGCCGGTTGTTGAGCAGCCAGCGGGTGCCGCGCTCGACCAGGCGCCGCGAGTGGAGCCGGATCCGGGTCTGCACGTCGGCCGGGACCGTGTTGTCCAGGGACTCGACCCCGTCCCAGACCTCGGCGAGGCCGAAGATCTCGCGGGCCGCGAGCTGCGCCCGGACGATCTCTTCCAGGGAGGCGCCGGTCTCCTCGCGGAGCCGGTGCAGGAAGGTCGAGCCGCCGGTGTTGACGGTGTCGTTGACCAGCAGGGTGGTGATGATCTCCCGGCGCAGCGCGTGCGTGTCGATCTGCTCGGGGAACTTCTCGCGGAGCGCGGTCGGGAAGTACGCGTGGAGCAGGCGGCGCAGGTACGGGTCGTCCGGCAGCCCCGTCTGGATGAGCTCGTCCGCCGTCGTGATCTTGGTGTAGGCGAACAGGACCGCCAGCTCGGGCTGGGTGAGGCCCCTGCCCTGGTTGAGCAGCTCGCGGATCTGCCGGTCGGTGGGCAGGAACTCCAGCTCGCGGTTGAGCAGGCCGGCGCGCTCCAGGCGGCGCATGAAGCGCTGCTGGGCGTGGAGCAGGCTCGGAGCCTGGGCGATGCCGTTGGCGAGGGCGGTGTTCTGCGCGTAGTTGTTGCGCAGGACCAGACGGCCGACCTCGTCGGTCATCTCGGCGAGCAGCTTGTTGCGCTGCTTGACGGTCATGTCGCCGTCGGTGACGACCGCGTTGAGCAGGATCTTGATGTTCACCTCGTGGTCGGAGGTGTCCACGCCGGCGCTGTTGTCGATGGCGTCGGTGTTGATCTTGCCGCCTTCGCCGCCGGCGCCGAGACGGGCGTACTCGATCCGGCCGAGCTGGGTCAGGCCGAGGTTGCCGCCCTCGCCGACGACCTTGACCCGCAGGTCCTGGCCGTTGACGCGGATGGCGTCGTTCGCCTTGTCGCCGACGTCGGTGTGGGTCTCGGCCGAGGCCTTGACGTACGTACCGATGCCGCCGTTCCACAGCAGGTCGACCGGGGCCTTCAGGACGGCCTGCATCAGCTCGGCGGGGGTCACCTTCGCGATGCCCTCGTCGATGCCGAGCGCCTCCCGCATCTGCGGGGTGACCGGGATGGCCTTCGCGGTGCGCGGGTGGATGCCGCCGCCCGCGGACAGCAGCTCGGTGTTGTAGTCGGCCCACGAGGAGCGCGGCAGGTCGAACAGGCGGCGGCGCTCGGCGTAGGAGACGGCCGCGTCCGGGTTCGGGTCGATGAAGATGTGCCGGTGGTCGAAGGCGGCGACCAGGCGGATGTGCTCGGAGAGCAGCATGCCGTTGCCGAAGACGTCGCCGGACATGTCGCCGACGCCGACCACGGTGAAGTCCTCGGTCTGGGTGTCGTGGCCCAGCTCGCGGAAGTGCCGCTTGACGGACTCCCAGGCACCGCGGGCGGTGATGCCCATGCCCTTGTGGTCGTAGCCGGCCGAGCCGCCGGAGGCGAAGGCGTCGCCGAGCCAGAAGCCGTACTCCTCGGCGACACCGTTGGCGATGTCGGAGAAGGTGGCGGTGCCCTTGTCGGCGGCGACGACCAGGTAGGTGTCGTCCTCGTCGTGGCGGACCACGTCACGCGGGGGCACGACCTCGCCGGCGACCATGTTGTCGGTGATGTCGAGGAGCGCCGAGATGAAGACCTTGTACGAGGCGATGCCCTCGGCGAGCCAGGCGTCGCGGTCCACCGACGGGTCGGGGAGGTTCTTGGCGACGAAGCCGCCCTTGGCGCCTACGGGCACGATGACGGTGTTCTTCACCATCTGCGCCTTGACCAGGCCGAGGATCTCGGTGCGGAAGTCCTCGCGGCGGTCGGACCAGCGCAGGCCGCCTCGGGCGACCTTGCCGAAGCGCAGGTGGACGCCCTCGACGCGCGGGGAGTACACCCAGATCTCGAAGGCGGGGCGCGGGGCCGGCAGGTCCGGGATGGCCTGCGGGTCGAACTTCATCGACACGTAGGCGTGCGGCTCGGCGCTGCCGTTGTGCTGGAAGAAGTTGGTCCGCAGGGTGGCCTTGATGAGGGTGAGGAAGGAGCGCAGGATGCGGTCCTCGTCCAGCGAGGCGACCTGGTCCAGGGCGCCCTCCAGCTCCTCCAGCATGGCGTCGACGAGCTCGCTGCCGGCGGCCTGGCGGCCGGGCGACATCCGGGCCTCGAAGAGGGAGACCAGCAGCCGGGTGGTGTGGACGTTGTTGCGGAGGGTGTCCTCCATGTAGTCCTGGCTGAAGGTGGAGCCGGCCTGGCGCATGTACTTGGCGTACGCGCGCAGGACGACGGCCTGCCGCCAGGTCAGTCCGGCGCCCAGCACCAGGGTGTTGAAGTTGTCGTTCTCGGCCTGGCCGGTCCAGACGGCGGCGAAGGCCTCCTGGAAGCGCTCGCGGGCGTCGTCGCCGAGGTAGGCGGCGTCGCCGTTGCCGGCGGGGGCGGGCAGGCGCAGGCCGAAGTCGTAGATCCAGGCGTTGGCGCGGTCCGAGCGGCGCAGCTCGTACGGGCGCTCGTCGGTGACCTCGACGCCCAGGCGCTGGAGCACGGGCAGGACGGCGGACAGGGAGACCTGCTCGCCGGCCCGGTAGATCTTGAAGCGGCGCTCGCCGGGGCCGGCGCCGACCGGCTCGTACAGGGAGAGCGCGAAGTCGCGGTCGCCGGGGGTGGCGGCCAGCTTCTCCAGGTGGATCAGGTCGGCGACCGCCGCGCGCGCAGAGTGGTCGGCCTTGTAGCCCTCGGGGAAGGAGGTGCCGTAGCGGCGCAGCAGCTCGGCGGCGCGCTCTTCGCCGCATTCGGCGAGGAGCGCTTCCTGGAAGCCGTCGGCCCAGGAGCGGGCGGCCTCGACCAGGCGGCCTTCGAGGTGCTCGACGTCGGCGTCGGTGAGGGCGGGCAGCTCGGTGCCCTGCGGGACGCGGATGACGAAGTGGATCCGGGAGAGGATCGACTCGGTGTTCCAGGCGGTGAAGTCGACGCTGGTGCCGCCGAGCTCCTCCTTCAGGATGTCCATCAGGCGCAGCCGGACGCCGGTGGTGAACCGGTCGCGGGGCAGGTAGACGAGCGCCGAGTAGTAGCGGCCGTACTCGTCCTGGCGCAGGTAGAGCCGCAGTCGGCGGCGTTCCTGGAGGTAGAGGACCGAGGTGACGATGGACTGGAGCTGGTCGACGGGGGTCTGGAACAGCTCGTCGCGCGGGTAGGTCTCCAGGATCTGGGTGAGGTCGCGGCCGTCGTGGCTGGCCGGCGAGAAGCCTGCGACCTCGAGGACCTCGGCGACCTTGCGGCGGATGACCGGCACCCGGCGGACCGACTCGGTGTAGGCGGCGGAGGAGAACAGGCCGAGGAAGCGGCGCTCGCCGACGACATTGCCCTCGGCGTCGAACTTCTTGACGCCGACGTAGTCGAGGTAGGACGGGCGGTGCACGGTGGAGCGGCTGTTGGCCTTGGTCAGCACCAGCAGGCGGTGCTCGCGGGCCTTGGCGCGGGCGTCGGCGGGCAGCCGGTTGAAGGACGGGGAGACCGGGTGGCCGTCGTCCTTGCCGCTGTGGTGCGGGTCGGAGCGCAGGATGCCGAGGCCGGTGCCGGGGACGGCCGCGAGGGCGTCGCCGTCGACCAGGTTGTACTCGCGGTAGCCGAGGAAGGTGAAGTGGTCGTCGGCGAGCCAGCGCAGCAGCTCACGGGCCTCTTCGAGCTCGTACTCGCGCAGGTCCTGGGCGGTCGGCTCGTCGGGGAGGCCGTCGGCGAGACGGAGCGCGGCATCGCGCATCTTCTCCCAGTCCTCGACGGACTCGCGGACGTCGGACAGCACGCGGAGGAGGTCGGCGGTGATCTGCTTGAGGTCGCCGCGGTCGGTCTCGCGGTCGATCTCGACATGGATCCAGGACTCGACGAGGGAGTCGTGCGGGCGCGCGGTCCGCGGGCCGTGGGCGTCGCAGTCGGGGCCGAGGATCTCGATGAGGCGGCCGGTGACATCGCGGCGGACGACGACCTGCGGGTGGATCACGACGTGGATGCCGCGGCCCTGGCGGGACAGCTCGTTGGTGACGCTGTCGACCAGGAACGGCATGTCGTCGGTGACGACCTCGACGACGGAGTGGCTGGAGGTCCAGCCGTTCTCCTCGACGGTGGGGGTGTGGACGCGCACGTTCGCGGTGCCCTGCGGCCGGTTCTCGGCGAGCCGGTAGTGCGAAAGGGCCGCGCCGAAGACGTCGACCGGGTCCCGGTCGGTCAGGTCCTCGGGTGCGGTGTGCAGGTAGTAGCGCTGGAGGTAGGAGAGCACGGTGTCCCGGTCGGGCTGCTCTCCCTGCTCGGACCCAGTCGGAAGTAGCCCCCCGGCCGGGCTGTTCTCAGCTACCCGGGCTGCCCGTGCGAGCAGCTCGGCCTTGGCTTCGTCCAGCTTGGTCTGCATGTCCTCATGGCTCCTGTCGCGCGCCGTTGCGTGACGTAGATGAAGGAAGGAATCGCGAAAACCGCGGAACTCGGTACCGCGGAATGTGATGTCGACGCTATGTCGTCGACGGATGCCACCGGCTCGGAATCAGCCATGATCGCCACAATCGGCATGATCGGCAGAGGATTCCGGGTCTCCCGGGAGCGGGGATCAGCGAAGGCCCGGGCACGGGCGTGCGCCGGGCGCAGGCCGGGGGCAGCAGTGCCCCCGATGACTATCGCGCTGATCACGGGTACAAGGCTATCTCGCCCCACCCCCGGCACGTCATGAGCTGTATGTGTACAAAACCGGGGGTGGAACTTTGACACTCTGGACAGCGACGCGGCCGGTAGCACGTGTGTACCGGATACGCACCAGTGGTTATTCGGCCAAGGCGCGGGCTGCGCGTACGGCGTCTTCCAGCGTGTCCACGACCGGGACACCGGCTGATTCCAGACTGTTGCGGCTGTGCGAACCGCCCGTGTAGAGCACGGCCCGGGCGCCCACATGAGCGGCGGCGGCGGCATCGTCCAGGGCGTCTCCGATGAGAACCGTACGGGCAGCGGTCACTCCGGCCGGGGCCAAAGCTGTCAGATGGCGTACGAGATGCCCTGCCTTGGTGGTGTGGGAGGGGCCGGTGCGTCCGTCGACGCGGACGAAGTGGCCCTCGATCCCGTGCGTGCGGACGAGCGGCACGAGGCGGTCGTGGGGGGCGAGGGAGAGCAGCGACTGGCTGAGGCCGGCCCGCTGCCAGTCGCCGAGGAGGGTTTTCGCGCCCTCGGCGAGGCCGGATTCGGCGGCGGCGGCCCAGTAGTGGCGGTGGAAGGTCTCGTCCATGACGAGCCATTCCTCTTCGGTGGGCAGCCGGCCCATGATCCGCTCGTAGAACTTGGGGACGGGCACGACGTACAGGTCGCGGTAGCGCTCCAGGGTGATCGGCTCGAAGCCGAACTCGGCGAAGGAGGCGTTGGTCGCGGCTATGACGGCGTCGATGTCGTGGAGGAGGGTCCCATTCCAGTCCCACACGATATGCAGCCCGCTGCCGTTGCTGTTCGTCATCGCAGCAACCCCGGAATCTCCTGCACCCCGAACCACAGCAGCTCGTGGTCCTCGGCGCCGTCCACGGTGAACTGGGCGTCGTCGTCCCCGGCGTCGGCGGCCGGCAGTGCGTCGGCGGCGGCGGTGACGTCCCCGACGGCGTCGTCGGCGTCCACGTGCACGGCGGCGGCGACGGTGAGCCGCACGGGGCCGTCCAGGGTCACCTGGCCGAGGGTGGCCTCGTCGAGCCCGGGGGCGGCGGTGGCGGCCTTGTCGGCCACATCCACGGCGACGACGACCCGCTTGCGGGGGGCTGCGGCGTCCCCGGCGACCATCCGCAGCGAGGCGGCGGCGGCGCGGCCGAGGGCGGCGTACTCCAGCTCCTCGATGTCGTCCGAGATGTACCACTCCCGCAGCCCGGGCGTCACGGCGTACGCGCGCAGGGGCGCGGGCCCCAGCTCGCCCGCCTTGTGCGCCTCGGCGAGCCCGGGAAGGGTCAGGGGGACGTACACGCGCATGGCCGGCTGCTTTCCGTAGTCGAGAACGCCCTCAGGATACGGCGACGGGATCCCGTGTCCACGAGCCGGCGACCCCTTGGCACGCGGCCCGGCGCGGCCCCGCGGCCGGGGCATCGGCGCCTGCCCGCGCCGCACGGCTGCGCGGGGCCGCGCTCGGAGTCCCTCTCTGGCAGACGCTGCGCGATGGGCCCGACCCGGGGGGCGGGGTACGGGCAGGCGTTCGCGCCGGGCTCCGCTACGCGCGGCTGCGCGGGCAGCTCTGGCGGGGAGCCGGAGGCACAGCGGCGGGCGACACCGGCCCGCCCGCGGCCGGCTGCCAGCAGCGGCGGCTTGGCGTCCACTTCGGGACGGCCGGGCACCCGACCGGGGTCCCCCTTCGGGTTGTCCCGACGAGCGGCACCAGCGTCCATCCGACGCCGCCTGGGGAGCCGCCGAAGGCCCCTGCAGCCGCTTCGGCAACCCAGATAGGTGAATCCCTCCCACCGGCCGCTCGGGCGGCCGAGGGCGTTGCGGCGGGGGTCCGCCGGGCCTAGACATCCCCCCACCACAACAAGTTACCGCCCGGTATCCGCACCGGGCCGGACGGACATCTCGGGGGCGACAGCCATGGACAGCACGGGCACCACCCACGGCAGCATCAGCGGCGGCGGGGTCCCGCCGGAGGGGGCGTCCGCCGTGCAGGCGGGCGGCGGGGCCGCCCGACGGCGTCCGGCTGCCCGGACCCGGCCCGCCGGGCGCCGCGACCAGCGCCGCCCGCCCGACCCGCGCCGGATGACCACGGCCCCGCACGCATGGTTCGCTCAGGCTCTGCTGGCCGTCCTGAGCGGGCACCGCCCGGTCCACTACCTGCTCGGCCACACCGTGGGCCCGGCGTACGAACAGCTGATCACCCTGACCCGCTCGGGCCCGCCCCGGGACGGCCTCCGCCCGATCCTGCGGCACTGCGGGCGCTTCCGGCCGTGCCCGGGGGTGATCGAGGCGTTCGCCCGCATCGCGGTCGGCGACCGCGTCACGGCCATGGCGTTCCGCCTGGAACAGGGCACAGACCTCCGCTGGCGCTGCGCGGCGGTGGAGGTGGGCCCCATGCCATAACCGCTGCCGCGGGGCCGGGAGCGGCCGGCGGGGGCCCTTGGGGAGCCGCGGGGGCGTGCCAGGGCCCTGCGGGCCCACGGCACGCCCCCTGCCGCTGCGCGGGGCCTTTTCCCCACCCCGCCCCTTCCCGAAACCGGGGCCTGCGGCCCCGGACCCCGCTGTGGGGCTCCGCCCCGCGCCCCGGCGCGGGGGTCGGGGTGCGGGCGGGGGCCGCAGGCCCCGGAACGGGGGGTGCGGGCGAAGCCCGGGGCGGGGGCCGCAGGCCCCGGGACGGGGGTGCCGGGCGGAGCCCGGAAGGCTCGGCGGCCCGGGGCGGAGCCCCGCAAGGCCGCTCTCGGGCGCGAAGCGCCCGGTTCGGTGCCCGGCGGAGCCGGTGCATCGTCGGGGTCCGGGGCGGAGCCCCGGTTTCGGGAAGGGGCGGGGTGGGGGAAGGCTCCGCGCAGCGGATGCGGCGGACGACGGGC
>NZ_JBEOXT010000039.1:0-86795 GCF_040296685.1 Streptomyces sp. NPDC002054 | reverse complement strand
CAGCCCTACACCCCCGAAGAAGTCCGCGAAGCACTCCAGATCGGCCCCGACGCACCCATCATCACCACCGACGCACGCCACCGCGCCGACGCCAAGTCGGCACTCATCACGCTCGTCGAGCACGCGCTGATGGCACGACTGCGGTAGTAAGTAGGAACGCCTCTTCCGGAACGCCGGGAACCCGTCCACGGGTCCCCGGCGTTCTGTCTTTCCGAGGAGTGGGGCGAGGGGGTGCGGTGAGCGCTGAGGTTGCGGCGATCAATCTGGGGCGGGTCCTGGCGACCCGGGCGGCCGGGCTGTGGCTGGGGCCGAAGCGGCGGGCCCAGGAGAGCCGGTCCGAGCTGTCGGAGCTGATCCGGGTGCGGGTTCCGGGGCTGCGCCCGCAGCGGAGCCTTGAGCGGCAGTTCGAGCAGATCGCGGATGCGGTGGCGGCCCGGCTGGAGCCGCTGCTGGCCCACGAGTTCCGCGGCCTGTCGGAGTCCGGCCGCCAGTCCGCCCTCGACGCGGTGACGGACACCTTCACCGCGGCCGACCTCTCGGACGCGGCGATCATCGGCTCGGACGCGGACGCGGCGGAACTGGCCCGCCGCATCCGCCGCGCGGTCCCGGCCCCGGCCGGCCTGGACGAGCCGGCGGCGGCGCTGTACGAGCTGCTGTTCTCGGAGTGCTGCGACTGCTACGTGCGCGTGCTGCGCCGGCTGCCGGTGTTCACCGAACGCGCGGTGACGGAGCTCCTGGGCCGGACGACCTCCCTGGCGGCGGAGCTGTCCCAGGTCCTGGAGCGCCTCCCGGCCCGGTCCCTGTACGCGCCGGAGGGCGAAGGCCGGGACGAGGCCTTCCGCCGGGAGTACCTGGAGCTGGTCTCCCGCTCGCTGGACGAGATCGAGCTGTTCAGCTTCGCCTCGGAGCGGGCCGCGCGGACGAAGTTGTCGGTAGCGTATGTGAGCCTGCGGATCGCCGACGAGAAGCAGTCCGCCTCCCGGCTGCCGCTGGCCGGCGATGACGAGGCCCACGGCAGACAGGTGGAGACCGTCCTGCAGGACGCCCACCGGGTGCTGCTGCGCGGGGAGGCCGGCTCCGGGAAGACCACCCTGCTCCAGTGGCTGGCGGTCACCGCCGCCCGCAGCGCGTTCGGGGCAACCCTCGCCGCGTGGAACGGCCTGGTCCCGGTCCTGATCAAGCTCCGCCGGTACGCGGGCCGGGAACTGCCCCGGCCGGAGGCCCTGCTGGACCAGGCGGCGGGGCCGCTCACCGGCCACATGCCCGCGGCCTGGGTCGACCGTCAGCTGGCGGCGGGGCGGGTGCTGCTGCTGGTGGACGGTGTGGACGAACTTCCCGCCGAGGAGCGACGCGCGGTCCGGGAATGGCTCCGGGGACTGTTGCACGCCTACCCGGACAACCGGGTGGTCGTCACGTCCCGGCCGGCCGCCGCCCGAGGTGACTGGCTGCGGGCCGAAGGGTTCCGCGCGGTGCTGCTGGACCGCATGCGCCCGGCCGACCTGGTGACCTTCGTCCGGCAGTGGCACGAGGCGGTGCTGGACCGCAACCGTGATCTCCCGCACTACGAAAGGTCGTTACTGGCCGGACTGCGGGACCGGCCGCACCTGCAGTCGCTGGCGGCCACGCCACTGCTGGCGGCGCTGCTGTGCGCGCTGCACCTGAACCGGCAGGGCCAGCTGCCGCGCAGCCGCATGGAGTTGTACCGGATCGCCCTGGAGATCCTGCTGCAGCGGCGGGACGCGGAGCGCTGCGTGCCGAGCGCGGCGGCGGTGCAGCTGTCCCTGACCGACCGGCTGCGCCTCCTCCAGGACCTCGCCTGGCGGCTGTCGGACAACGGCCGCAGCGAGATCGCCTTCGAGCGGGCGGCCGTCCATGTGCACTACGCCCTGGAGGCCATGCGCCACCTGGAGGGGATGGACGCGCAGGCCGTGCTGGAGCACCTGGTGGCCCGGTCGGGAGTGCTGCGCTCCCCCGCCGAGGGCCGGTTGGACTTCCTGCATCGCAGTTTCCAGGAGTATCTGGCGGCAGCGGACTCCGCCGCCCAGGACCACATCGGCAACCTGGTGGGGCGGGCGCACCAGGACACCTGGCACGAGACGATCGTGATGGCGGCGGGCCACGCCAACCGCCCCCAGCGGGTCGAGCTGATCGAGGGCATCCTGGCCCGGGCCGCGGCCGAGCCCCGGCACGCCCGGCGGCTACGGCTGCTCGCGGCTGCCTGTCTGGAGACCATGGATGCGGTGCCGGAGGAGGTGCGGACGGCACTGGACCGCACCCTCGACCACCTGGTGCCGCCGCGCCGCGCCGCGGAGGCGGCGTCCGTCTCGGCGGTCGGCGGCCCGGTGCTGCGCCGACTGCCCGCGTCCCTGCGGGAATTGTCGGAGGCCGAGGCCAAGGCGGTCATCCGGACGGCGGCGCTCGCCGGCGGCGCGGACGTGCTGGACCTGATGGCGGGGTGGGCCGGTGACGAGCGGCCCGCGGTCCGGGCGCAGCTGGCCCTCGAATGGGAGTACTTCGCTCCTGCCCCCTTCGCCCGGGCCGTACTGCGGCGGCTGCCGCTGCGCGACGTGTGGCTGTCGCTGACGCACCCCACCCAGTGGGAGGTACTGCTCACCCTGCCGGAGGCCAGGAAGGTCGCCGTCCAGTACCCGTTCACCCGTGGGCTCGGCGCCACGGCGGAGCTGGGTGAGCTGGATCTGCTGTGGGTTCCGGGGCTGCGGGGCGACAACGACCTGTCTCCGCTGGCCAAACGCCCGGGGCTGACGAACCTGTCGGTGTGGGGGAACGTGCCGCTGCTGGACCTGGGGCCGCTCCACGACCTGCCCCTGCTGTTCAACCTGCAGCTGCAGGACTGGCAGTCCTTCCCGGATCTGCGGACGGTGCCCGACCCGCCCGGCCTGGAAGGGCTGGGTGTCGGGGTGCTGGCCGAGAACACCGATCTCTCCGTGCTGACGGCCCGGCCCGGACTGCGCTGGCTGATCGTGCAGGGGCGCGGGGTCCCCCGGGGCTTCGCCGAGCTGGGGCCGCTGCAACTGCTCCGGTCGCTCCATCTGGCGCACTACGACCTGCGCGAGTGGCTTCCCTCGGTGCGCTCGGCGCCGGCCCGGCTGCGGTCGCTGTCGTTCAGCAACTGCGTCCTGCCGGAGGACCTGAGCGGTCTGGCAGCCTTCGGGCGGCCACGCGTGTATCTCAACGGCTGCCGGACGGCCGACGGCCGTCGCCCGGTCCGGGACTCGGTCCCCGCGGGGATCAAGGTGCGGATCAGGTGACGGCCGTCGGGTGAAAGGGCTCAGCCCTGCCAGGAGTGCGGCGCGCGGAAGCCCGGGGTGCGCTCCAGGCGGCGCCAGCCGGCCGTGCTGCGGGAGCGGGCGGCCGGGATGTCCGGGGTGGACGCGGCGCGGGCGAGCAGGATCGCGGTGATCGCGGCCAGCTCCTCGGGCTCGGCGTTGCCCTTTTCGACGCGCAGCAGCATGTCGGTGCTCATCGGTGGCTTGTCTCCTCTTACTGCGGCGGGTTGCCGTGCTTGCGCGACGGCAGGTCGGCGTGCTTGTTGCGGAGCATCGCGAGGGCGCTGATCAGCGTCTCGCGGGTTTCGGCAGGGTCGATGACGTCGTCGACGAGGCCGCGTTCGGCCGCGTAGTACGGGTGCATCAGCTCGGCCTTGTACTCCTTGACCATCCGGGCGCGCATGGCCTCGGGGTCTTCGGCGTCGGCGATCTGGCGGCGGAAGATGACGTTGGCGGCGCCCTCGGCACCCATCACCGCGATCTCGTTGGTGGGCCAGGCATAGGTCAGGTCGGCGCCGATGGACTGGGAGTCCATGACGATGTACGCGCCGCCGTAGGCCTTGCGCAGGATCAGGCTGATGCGGGGCACGGTGGCGTTGCAGTACGCGTACAGCAGCTTGGCGCCGTGCCGGATGATGCCGCCGTGCTCCTGGTCCACGCCCGGCAGGAAGCCGGGCACGTCCAGGAGGGTCACGATCGGGATGTTGAACGCGTCGCACATCTGGACGAAGCGCGCGGACTTTTCCGAGGCCTCGATGTCCAGAACGCCTGCGAGGTGGGCCGGCTGGTTGGCGACGATGCCGACGACCTGGCCGTTCAGGCGGGCGAGGGCGCAGATGATGTTGCGGGCCCAGCGCTCGTGGATCTCGAGGAAGTCGCCGTCGTCGACAAGCTCCTCGATGACCTTGTGCATGTCGTACGGGCGGTTGCCGTCGGCCGGGACCAGGTCGAGCAGGACGTCCGAGCGGCGGTCGGCGGGGTCGTCGGTGGCGTGCACCGGCGGGTTCTCGCGGTTGTTCGACGGCAGCATCGAGATGAGGTAGCGGACCTCGGCGATGCAGTTCTCTTCGTCGTCGTAGGCGAAGTGCGCGACGCCGGAGGTCTCGGCGTGTACGTCGGCGCCGCCGAGGCCGTTCTGGCTGATCTCCTCGCCCGTCACGGCGCGGACCACGTCCGGGCCGGTGATGAACATCTGCGAGGTGTCGCGGACCATGAACACGAAGTCCGTCAGGGCCGGCGAGTACGCGGCGCCGCCGGCGCAGGGGCCGAGCATGACGGAGATCTGCGGGATGACGCCCGAGGCGCGGGTGTTGCGCTGGAAGATGCCGCCGTACCCGGCGAGCGCGGAGACGCCCTCCTGGATGCGGGCGCCGGCGCCGTCGTTGAGGGAGACCAGCGGGGCACCGGCCGCGATGGCCATGTCCATGATCTTGTGGATCTTCGCGGCGTGGGCCTCGCCGAGCGCGCCGCCGAAGATGCGGAAGTCGTGGGCGTAGACGAAGACCGTCCGCCCCTCCACCGTGCCCCAGCCGGTGATCACACCGTCCGTGTAGGGCTTGCGGGCCTCCAGACCGAAACCGCTGGCGCGGTGCCGGCGCAGCTGCTCGACCTCCTTGAAGGAGCCTTCGTCGAGCAGGAGGGCGATGCGCTCGCGGGCGGTCAGCTTGCCCTTGGCGTGCTGGGCTTCGGTCGCGCGGTCGCTGGGGCCGCGCCGCGCCTGCTCGCGCAGGTCGTGCAGCTCGGCCACACGGCCGCGAGCATCCGTCGGCTCGCCCGGGATCTGGTCCACAACGGTCATGTATCGACCTTACGAAGAGGACCAAGCGAAACCCTCCGTAGATACCGGACAGTCTCCGGCGCGATCCACTGTGAGGACGGGACAGAACCGGGGAACGCCGCAAGGACATCACCAGCAGGGGGCTGCGTCCTTTGTGGCATGCCTACAAAGCCATCGCCAGATGTTGAAATTTGAACGGAATGGGTCTACCGTCATTTTCGTTGAAGGTTCAACCAGGTTCAGTCACAACCGAGGAGCACATCATGGGTCTGTTCACCCGTCGCAGCCAGCAGAACACCACCACCGCCGTCGGCACGGTCGCCACCCTCGAGGTGGACCCGGCCCTCGCCGCCCTCACCGGCGACTACGTGATCGACGCCGCGCACAGCAGCATCGGCTTCACCGTCCGGCACGCGATGGTGACCAACGTCCGGGGCACCTTCGCCGAGCACCAGGGCACCCTGCACCTGGACGGCGCCGCCCCGGCCCGGTCGACCGCCGTCATCGAGGTACAGATCGCCTCGGTGGACACCGGCATCGCGGACCGCGACACGCACCTGCGCAGCGGTGACTTCTTCGACGCCGAGGCGTACCCGGTGATGGCCTTCCGGTCCACCGAGGCGCAGCAGCTGGGCGGCGACCGCTACCGGATCAGCGGCGAGCTGACCATCAAGGACGTCACCCGGCCGCTCGCCATCGACCTGGAGTTCAACGGCTCCGCCACCGATGTGTACGGCAACGAGCGGGTGGGGTTCGAGGGCAGCACCGAGATCCTGCGTTCCGACTGGGGGCTGACCTGGAACGCCGCCCTGGAGGCCGGCGGTGTGATGGTCAGCGACAAGGTGAAGCTGACCTTCGACATCTCGGCGATCAAGCAGGCGGCCTAGAAGCCGCCGCCGTCGAATCCGCCGCCGCCACCCCAGTCCCCGCCGCCGCCGAAGTCGGAGGCGCTGAAGTCGGAGCCGGAGAAGTCCCCGCCCTCGAAGCCGCCGCCATCGCCGCCGCCGAAGTCGGAGGCGTAGGCCGGGCTGGACATCATCGAGCCGAGCATGGTGCCCATCAGCAGGCCGGGCAGGATGCCGCCGCCGAAGTAGCCGCCGGCCCAGGGACCGTACGCCGGGCCGGCGTCGTAGTAGGGGCGCGGTCCGTGCTCGGTGTCGACCGTACGGAGCATCGGGTCCCGGCCCTCACGCAGCCGGACCGCGTCCGCCGTGCACACCGGAACCGTCCGGGCGGTGCCGCCGGCCGGCGCCCAGCCGGCGTCCTCGGTGCTGGGTCCGTGCCGCGGGTCGAAGAAGCAGGGCAGGCGGCGCTCCGGAAGCGGCCGGCCCTCCCGGCGGGCGGCAAGCACGGCCAGCGAGTACCGGCCGTCCTCCAGTGCCTGGGTCACGCCCTTGACCTCGTCGGGGTGCTGGACGTTGCCCATGATCTGCTTGGCCTTGTCGTACGAGTCCAGGGACTTCTCGTAGTCCGTGCGCATGGCGTCGTCGGCGCCGGGCTCGGCGGGGTGGAAGTCCAGGCGTTCCAGTTCCTCGCCGAAGGCGGTGATGTCCTCGTCGACCACCACCCGCAGCTTCTCGATGGCCTCGCGCCGGGCCTCCTCCTTCTGCTTCCGGCTGCGGCGGACCAGGGCGTACGCACCGCCGCCGCCGACCGCCGCCACGAGGCCGAGCCCGACCAGGCCGGCGACCGGGGTCCCGCCGTCCGTGCCGGTGGTGCCCCAGGAGGCCGGGGCGCTGCCCTTGGCCTGGGGCAGGGCCTGGTCCACGAAGTTGTTCAGCTGGGTGGCGGTGTCCACGGTCCCGCCGGCCTTCACCGCGCTGGTGAGGTTGCTTACCGCGTTGGTGGGCATGACGGCCTTGTCCGCACCGGCGTTGAAGCCGTCGCCGAGCCGGATGGCGTACAGGCCGGTGATGCCGGTGTTGTTGCGGACGGTGGCGAGCACGCTCTCGGGCGGGAACTCGGTGGAGTTCGGCAGCACCGCGACGAACACCGGCTTCCCGGCGTCCTTGATCTTCTTCGCCAGCGCGTCTGCCTGGTCCTTCGGCAGCTGCGCCGCGGCGCGCGGGTCGA
This sequence comes from Streptomyces sp. NPDC002054, assembly GCF_040296685.1. NCBI lineage: Bacteria > Bacillati > Actinomycetota > Actinomycetes > Kitasatosporales > Streptomycetaceae > Streptomyces > Streptomyces sp. NPDC002054. Next base: position 79,658 of record NZ_JBEOXT010000039.1, on the reverse strand, counting down.
CATAGACCGGGCCCTCCTTGAGCGCCTCGGCCACGGCGGCGGGTCCGGTTGCAGCAGCTGCCGGCGACGCGAGGGCGAGGGCGCCCGCGGGCAGGGCCAACAGCACACCGGACAGTACGGATATCAGCCTGGTCCTCATATCTATGACGCTACCTGAACAGGGCATTCCCTGTGTTAGCCGGACATAAGGACATCTGGATACAAGGACCAGGCGGACGGTGACTACTCGGCCGGCTCCGCGCCCGCGTGCAGCAGACCGTAGGTGAAGGCGTCCTCCAGGGCCTGCCAGGAGGCGGCGATGACGTTCGGGGCCACCCCGACCGTGTTCCACTCGCGGTTGCCGTCGGTCGTGGTGACCAGGACCCGGGTGGTGGACTCGGTGCCGTGCGTGCCCTCCAGGATGCGGACCTTGTAGTCGACGAGCTCGAACTTGGCCAGCTGCGGGAAGAACCGCTCCAGGGCCACGCGCAGGGCCCGGTCCAGGGCGTTGACCGGGCCGTTGCCCTCGGCGGTGGCGACGATGCGCTCGCCCCTGGCCCACAGCTTCACCGTGGCTTCGTTGGCGTGCGAGCCGTCCGGGCGGTCCTCGACGATCGCGCGCCAGGACTCGATGCGGAAGAAACGGCGGGCCCGGCCCTCCGCCTCCGCGCGGAGCAGCAGCTCGAAGGAGGCGTCGGCGGCCTCGTACGTGTAGCCCTTCAGCTCGCGTTCCTTGACGCGCTCCACGACCCGGGAGACCAGGGCGCGGTCGTCGCCGAGATCGACCCCGAGCTCCCTGCCCTTGAGCTCGATGGAGGCCCGGCCGGCCATGTCGGAGACCAGCATGCGCATGGTGTTGCCGACCCGCTCGGGGTCGATGTGCTGGTAGAGGTCCGGGTCGACCTTGATGGCCGAGGCGTGCAGTCCGGCCTTGTGCGCGAAGGCGGAGACGCCGACGTACGGCTGGTGGGTGGAGGGGGTGAGGTTGACGACCTCGGCGATGGCGTGGGAGATGCGGGTCATCTCGGCCAGGGCGCCGTCCGGGAGGACCTGGCGGCCGTACTTGATCTCCAGGGCGGCGACGACCGGGAAGAGGTTGGCGTTGCCGACCCGCTCGCCGTAGCCGTTGGCGGTGCACTGCACGTGGGTGGCGCCGGCGTCGACGGCGGCGAGGGTGTTGGCGACCGCGCAGCCGGTGTCGTCCTGGGCGTGGATGCCGAGCCGGGCGCCGGTGTCGGCGAGGACGGTGGAGACCACGGCGGTGACCTGGGCGGGGAGCATGCCGCCGTTGGTGTCGCAGAGGACGACCACGTCGGCGCCGGCCTCGTGCGCGGTGCGGACGACGGACTTGGCGTACTCCGGGTTGGCCCGGTAGCCGTCGAAGAAATGCTCGCAGTCGACGAACACCCGGCGGCCCTGTTGGCGCAGGTAGGCGACGGTGTCCCGGACCATCTCCAGGTTCTCGTCCAGGGTGGTGCGCAGGGCCAGCTCGACGTGCCGGTCGTGGGACTTGGCGACCAGGGTGATGACGGGGGCACCGGATTCCAGCAGGGCCCGGACCTGGGGGTCCTCGGCCGCGGAGCCGCCGGCCCGGCGGGTGGCGCCGAAGGCGACCAGCTGGGCGTTCTTGAAGTCGATCTCGGCGCGGGCGCGGGCGAAGAACTCGGTGTCGCGCGGGTTGGCGCCGGGCCAGCCGCCCTCGATGAAGCCGACGCCGAACTCGTCCAGGTACCGGGCGATCGTCAGCTTGTCCGCGACCGTGAGGTTGATGCCTTCGCGCTGCGCGCCGTCCCGCAGCGTGGTGTCGAAGACGTGGAAGCTGTCGTCGAGGACGGCCTTCGGCGCTGTCGTCTCTGTTGGCGTCACGGTGTTCTGGCTCCTGTCGGATGAGTGGCTCCGGATGCCTGCCCCCAGGGGAGGTCGCCGCCACTTGCCCCCATCATCGCGCGCTGTCCGCTTCCGGCAGGAATGTGGCCGGGAAACGAAAAAACCTCTCGCGGGTGCGAGAGGTCTGCGCGCGGGTCTGGGGCACGGTGGCCGCTTCCGCGGAGGTTTTCCACGGTTCAGCGGCTACTGCGGACCGGCGCGCTGCTGCCGATAATCATGGGCTGAGCAAGCACGCCCGCAGTTTGCCACATCGCCTCCGGCAACTGGACACCGGTCTCACGATGCGGGCACCCCTAGCGGGGCGTAAGGGCCTCGGTGAAGAACTCCTGTACGTGGGCCAGGATGTCGGCCCGGTCGACCGTGGGCAGGCCCACGGCGAGCTGGATGCTGAAGCCGTCGAGCAGGGCGCGGGTGCGGGCGGCGAAGCGGTCGGCGTCCACCGGCCGGAATTCGCCGCGCGAGATGCCCTCGGCGAGCAGCGCCACCAGGTCGCGGTGCCAGGCGCCCTCGATGGCGGCCTGGCGTTCGCGTTCCTCGGGCCCGGCGTTCTGGGAGCGGTTCCAGACCTCCAGCCAGAGCGTCCAGTGCGGGTCCCGGGCGTACTGGGGCACGTACAGGTCGACGTACGCGGCCAGCCGGTCGCGGACCGGGCCGCGCCGGGAGAGCAGGGCCCGCCGTTCGCCGCCGAGGGCGGCCTCGCTCCACTCCAGGGTCTGCAGCAGGAGCTCGTCCTTGCTGCGGAAGTAGTAGAGGAGGTGGCCGCTGCTCATACCGACCTGGCGGCCCAGTCCGGCCATGGTGAGCCCGTCCAGGCCGCGCTCGGCGATCGTGGCCATGGCGGCGACGAGTACGTCCTCGCGCGGCGGCGCGTTCTTCCGCGCGCGTACCCCACCGGCCACCATGGCCACTCTCCTCACACCTTCGGCTGTTGCTGGGTGATGCAGTGAATACCGCCACCCCCGGCGAAAATCGTACGTGCGTCAACCAGTGTCACGGTCCGCTCCGGGAACAGTCCGCGGAAGATCTCGGCGGCCTCTTCGTCGCGCGGGTCGTCGAAGGAGCACAGCACGACACCGTCGTTGCACAGGTAGTGGTTGATGTAGGAGTAGTCCACCCACTCGCCGTCCTCTTCCAGCACGGTCGGCGCCGGGATCTCCACGACCTCCAGCGGCCGGCCCTGGGCGTCGGTGGAGGCGCGCAGGATGGCGGCGATGGTCTTGCCGCGCTCGTGGTCCGGGTGGGCCGGGTCGGGCTGGGTGTGGACCAGGACCACGCCGGGGCGGGCGAAGGCGGCGACGATGTCCACATGGCCCTGGGTGCCGTAGGTGCCGTAGTCGCCGGCCAGGCCGTACGGCAGCCAGATGGCCTTGGTGGTGCCGAGGTGGGCGTGGATCTCCTGCTCGACCTGCTCGCGGGTCCAGTCGGGGTTGCGGCCGGCGCCCAGCTGCACGGTGTCGGTCAGCAGGACGGTGCCCTCGCCGTCGACGTGGATGGCGCCACCCTCGTTGACCAGCGCGGTGGAGTACGTACGGGTGCCGACCAGGTCGGAGACATGGCGGGCGACCTTGGAGTCCTTGTCCCAGCGGGCCCACTCCTGGGCGCCCCAGCCGTTGAAGGTCCAGTCCACGGAGGCGAGCTCGCCCTGGCGGTTGGTGACGAAGGTGGGGCCGATGTCCCGCATCCAGGCGTCGTCGAGCTCCTGCTCGACCAGGTCGATGGGGTGCTTGTCGCCGGCGCCGACGACAGCGCGGGCGCCTTCGGCATCGCCGGGCGAGACCACGAGGGTGACCGGCTCGTACGCGCTGACGGCGCGGGCCACGGCGCCCCAGGCCCTGCGTGCCTCGGCGAGCTCCTCCGCGTTGGTGAAGGTCGGATTGGGGCTGGGCCAGGCCATCCAGGTGCGCTCGTGCGGCGCCCACTCGGGGGGCATGCGGAATCCGGCGTCCACGGGCTTGTTCATGATCACGGCAGTGGTCCTTGCTGGTCTACAGGAAGTACAGGCGGTTGAGGGAGACCGATTCGGCGGCTTCGGAGCGCAGCGGGTCGCCGTCGAGGGTGACGAGTCCGCTGCGCGCGTCGACATCGACCGCGCCCACCCGGGAGTTGAGGAGGAGGTCCGCCGGTCCGATGCCGCGGGTGCCGCGGACGGCGACCCGGCGGCGGCGGGTCGGCATGGCGTCGCTGCCGAGGGCCGCGGCGGCGGCCGAGACGAAGGCGACGGAGATGTCGGCTGCGGTGGCCCCGTACGAGCCGAACTGCGGGCCGAGCACGAGGGGTTCGCAGGTGTCGGTGGCGGCGTTGGGGTCGCCGGTGACTCCGTAGGCCGGGAAGCCGGACTTGAGGACCAGCTGCGGCTTGGCGCCGAAGAACGGGGGGCGCCAGAGGACGATGTCGGCGAGCTTGCCGACTTCGATGGAGCCGATCTCGTGGGCCAGGCCGTGGGCGATGGCCGGGTTGATGGTCAGCTTCGCCATGTAGCGGAGCACGCGGGCGTTGTCGTCGCCCTCGCCGTCGCCGGCCATCGGGCCGAGCTCCTGCTTCATCTTGGCGGCCATGGCGAAGGTGCGGCGGATCGTTTCCCCCGCCCGGCCCATGCCCTGAGCGTCGGAGGAGGTGATGCCGATCGCCCCGAGGTCGTGCAGCACGTCCTCGGCACCCATCGTCCCGGCCCGGATCCGGTCGCGGGCCATGGCGGCGTCGCCGGGGAGGTCGGGCTTGAGGTCGTGGACGGAGACGATCATGCCGTAGTGCTCGGCGACCGCGTCCCGGCCGAAGGGCAGGGTGGGGTTGGTGGAGGAGCCGATGACGTTCGGCACGCCCGCCATCTTGAGCACGTTGGGGACGTGTCCGCCGCCGCAGCCCTCGATGTGGAAGGCGTGGATGGTGCGGCCTTCCAGGACGCGGAGGGTGTCCTCGACGGACAGGCACTCGTTGAGGCCGTCGCTGTGCAGGGCGACCTGTACGTCGTGCTCCTCGGCCACCCGCAGCGCGGTGTCCAGGGCCCGGGTGTGGGCGCCCATGTCCTCGTGCACCTTGAAACCGCTGGCCCCGCCCTCGGCCAGGGCCTCGACCAGGGGTGCGGCGTCGGAGGAGGAGCCGCGGGCCAGGAAGCCGATGTTGACGGGCCAGGCATCGAAGGCGTTGAAGGCGTGCTTGAGCGCCCACGGGGAGTTGACTCCGACGCCCCAGACCGGCCCGAATTCCTGGCCGATGACGGTGGTGACACCGGCGGCCAGCGAGGCCTCCATGATCCGCGGGGAGAGCAGGTGGACGTGGGTGTCCACGGCGCCGGCGGTGGCGATGAGGCCTTCGCCGGAGACGATGCTGGTGCCGGTGCCGACGACCACGTCGACGCCGTCGAGGGTGTCGGGGTTGCCGGCCCGGCCGATGGCGTGGATCCGGCCCTCGCGGATGCCGATGGACACCTTGCGGATGCCAAGGACTGCGTCGATCACCAGTACGTTGCTGATGACCACGTCGCAGGTGTCGCGGACGGCCGCGGCCTTGAGGTGGAGGCCGTCCCGGGCGGTCTTGCCGAAGCCGGCCAGGAATTCGTCACCGGGCTTCTGGGCGTCGGACTCCACCCGGACGGTCAGCCCGGAGTCGCCGAGCCGCACCCGGTCCCCGGCCCGGGGGCCGAAGACGGAGGCGTACTCGTGCGGGTCGATATGCCGACTGCCTGCGGCGCAGTGGTCGCTGTGTTTGGTGGGCCTGCTCACGCGGGAGCTCCTTCCGGACCGGAGGTGTCGCCGTGGCGGGTGCCGTCGGCCGGGGCGTCCCCGGCGGCTTCGGCTGCGGCCGGCGTCGCGCCGAGATAGCCGCACGCAGCCGCTGTGGCCAGCGCCTGCGACTTCGCGCCCGGCGCGTCCAGCGGGCCGTCGACCAGGCCGGCGAAGCCGATCGCGACGCGGTCGCCGCCGATGGGGACCAGGCCGACCTCGGCCTCGCCGAGCGGGTCGAAGCGGACCGAGGAGCCCGCGGGCACGCAGAGGCGCATGCCGTACGCGGCGGCGCGGTCGAAGTCCAGGCGCGGGTTGGCTTCGAAGAAGTGGAAGTGCGAGGTCACGCTCACCGGGACGGCCGCCGTGTTGCGGACGGTCAGCCGCACCTCGGGCTCGGGAGCGGGGGACTCCGGGCCGGGGACGACGGCTCCGGGGGCGTCGTCGCCGAGCGGGACCGCGCCCCGGATCGGCGCCGAGACCACGGCGAGGCGGGAACCGTCCTCGAAGACGGCCTCCACATGTACCTCGGTGACCACGTCGGCGACGCCCGGCAGGACGTCGTCCGCGCCGAGCACGCTGCGGGCCGCCTCGATCGCCTCGGCGAGCCGCTTTCCGTCGCGCGCTGCCTCACAGACCGTGTCCGCGATCAGCGCGGTGGCCTCCGGGACGTTGAGCTTCAGGCCCCGGGCGCGCCGGGCCCGGGCGAGTTCCGCCGCGCTGAAGAGCAGCAGCCGGTCGCGCTCCGTAGGGGTCAGCCGCACGACATCCACCTCCCTGTGCAAGGTTGAGCGGGTTAGAGCAACACTCTAACTCTTCACCTTCCCGCAAGAAACCATTGACCTGGGACCAGGCCTTGGGTCACATTGAGCGTCGCTCTAACAAATGCCCCCCGCTCACCGTCCTCTGCCCGGGAGTCCCCCATGCCCATAGAACAGCGCGGAGTCGACACCATCCCCGAGGAGGAGCGCACCAGCTCCCCGCGTGACCTCGTGGCGATCCTGCTCGGATCGAACCTCTGCCTCGGTGTGATCGTCTTCGGCTGGCTGCCGCCCTCCTTCGGGCTGGGCCTGTGGCCCTCGGTGACCGCCATCGTGACCGGCACCCTCATCGGGATCGCGTTCACCGCGCCGCTCGCCCTGGTCTCGCTCCGGACGGGCACCAACCTGTCCACGTCCAGCGGAGCCCAGTTCGGGGTCCGCGGCCGGCTCGTCGGCTCGGTGGTGGGCCTGCTGCTCTCGCTCGGCTACACCGCGCTCACCCTGTGGATCGGCGGCGATGTGATGGTCGGGGTGCTCTCCCGGCTCACCGGGCTGCCGGACGGCGGGGCCTCCCGGGCCCTGATGTACGGCGTCCTGGCCGCCTGCACCGTCGTGGGGGCCGTCTTCGGCTACCGGCTGCTGCTGCGAATGAGCAAGCTGCTGGCCGTCGCCATGGTGGTGCTGCTGGCGGTCGGCGTGTTCGCGTACTCCGGCGACTTCACCACCGCCGCCCCGCCGGACACCCCGTACCTGCTGGGTTCCTTCTGGCCGACCTGGGTGCTCGCCGCCGTCGCCGCCGGACTCAGCGGCCCGGTCGCCTTCATCACCCTGCTCGGCGACTACACCCGCTACATCTCCCCCACCCGGCACGGCTCCCGCAAGGTCTTCTGGGCCACCTGCGCCGGCCTGCTCTTCGGCCTGCTGATCCCGCAGCTCTTCGGCACGTACACCGCGCTGGCCGCCCGGGCCGGCCTGGACTACGCCGGACCGCTGGTCGAGGCCTCGCCCGGCTGGTACCTGGTCCCGCTGCTGCTGGCCGCCGCGGGCGGCTCGATCGGCAACGCCGGGCTGATGTTGTACTCCATGGGCCTCGACCTCGACGCCATCCTGCCCCGCACCACCCGCACCCGGGCCACCCTGATCGCCGCGGCCGTCGCCACCGGATTCGTCTTCCTCGGCTCCTTCGCCTGGAACGCACAGGCCGCGATGACCTCCTTCGTCCTGCTGCTCACCGCGCTGGGCACCCCCTGGGCCGTGGTCACCCTGATCGGCCATGTGCGCTGCCGCGGGGCGTACGACCCGGATGCGCTCCAGGTGTTCAACCGTCGGGCCCGTGGCGGCGTCTACTGGTACAGCGCCGGGTGGAACCTCCGCGCCACCGCCTCCTGGGCGGCGGGTGCGGCGGTGGGCCTGGCCGCCGTGTCGACTCCGCTGTACGAAGGGCCGCTGCTGGCCCTGACCGGCGGGGTGGACTGCAGCTTCATCCTGTCGGGGCTGGTCGGCGGTCTGGTGTACGCGGCGCTGACCTTCCGGACCGAGCCGGTCCGTGAGGTCGCCATGGCCATGGACTGAGGGACGCACAAGGGGGAGGCGCCGTGGAAGAGCTGGCGTATGTGGCGGGCAAGATCGTCAAGGGGGTCGCGGGCCTCGCGTATGCCTTCGGCGACACCCTCGTGGGCCTCGGCCCCGAGGGCAAGGAGAAGCGCAAGCAGGCCGATGGCGAGGACCGGGCCGAGGACAAGGCCGGCAGCTGACCGCCGCCGTACACGGCAAAGGGCCCCTGCTTTCGGCAGGGGCCCTTTGCCGTACGACGGGGGTGCCGCGGGCTAGCCGAGCTGGTGCATCCAGCCGTGGGTGTCGGCGGAGTGGCCGGTCTGGAGCTCCAGCAGGGCCTTGCGCAGGCGCATCGTGACCTGGCCGGGCTCGCCGTCGCCCTGGGTCCAGTTGGCGCGCTCGGACTTGACCGAGCCGACCGGGGTGATGACGGCGGCGGTGCCGCAGGCGAACACCTCGGTGAGGGTGCCGTTCTCGTTGTCCCGCTTCCAGTCCTCGGTGGTGATCCGGCCCTCCTCGGCGGTGTAGCCGAGGTCGCGGGCGATGGTGAGGAGGGAGTCGCGGGTGATGCCGGGGAGGAGCGAACCGGTGAGCTCCGGCGTCACGATGCGGTCGCCGTACACGAAGTACAGGTTCATGCCGCCCATTTCCTCGATCCAGCGGTGCTCGACGGCGTCCAGCCAGACCACCTGGTCGCAGCCGTGCGAGGCCGCCTGGGCCTGCGCGACCAGCGAGGCCGCGTAGTTGCCGCCGGTCTTGGCCGCGCCGGTGCCGCCCTTGACGGCGCGGACGTACTCCTCGGAGAGCCAGACGGAGACCGGCTTGACGCCACCGGGGAAGTAGGCGCCGGCGGGCGAGGCGATGACCATGAAGAGGAACTCGTTGGCCGGGCGGACACCCAGGCCGACCTCGGTCGCGAACATGAACGGCCGCAGGTAGAGGGAGGCTTCGCCGGAGTCCGGCACCCAGGCGCGGTCCTGCTTGATGAGCGCGTCGCAGGCCTCGATGAACAGCTCGGTGGGCAGCTCCGGCATGGCCATGCGGCGGGCGGAGGCCTGGAACCGCTCGGCGTTGGCCTCCGGGCGGAAGGTGGCGACGGTGCCGTCGGGCTGGCGGTACGCCTTGAGCCCCTCGAAGATCGTCTGCGCGTAGTGCAGGGTCATGTTCGCCGGGTCCATCGACAGCGGCGCGTACGGGACCAGCTCGGCGTCGTGCCAGCCGCGGCCCTCGGTCCACTTGACGGTCACCATGTGGTCGGTGAAGTGGCGGCCGAATCCGGGGCTGGCCAGGATCGCCTCGCGCTCCGCGTCGGACAGCGGGTTCGAGGAGGGCTTGAGCTCGATCGTGGGCGTCGTCATGAGTGCTTGTCCTTCACCGGTTGTGTATGGCGGACCGCGCTCACGGCGTACTAGGACGTCCGAGCTTCCCCGTATTCCGCGGCCTCGCGTTCGATTATCGCGCGCAGGGTGGCTTCGGAGAAACAGGTGATGCGGCCCAGGGAGATGGTGGCACCCGGGGCCGCACAGGAAAAGCCGCCGGGTCCAGGGAACGCGACCCGGCGGCTTTCCGTGTTCTGGTGGAGCCGTTGTGTGCCGGGTCAGCCGGCTACGCGCGCGGCGAGGGCGTCGCCGATCCGGTCGGTGGACCGGAAGGTGCCGTCGCGCTCGGCCAGGTCGGCCGAGACGGCCTCCTCGATGCGGACGGCCTGGGCCTCGTAGCCGAGGTGGCGCAGCAGGAGGGCGACGGAGAGGATCGTCGCGGTCGGGTCGGCCTTGCCGGTGCCCGCGATGTCCGGGGCGGAGCCGTGGACCGGCTCGAACATGGACGGGTAGGCGCCGGTCGGGTTGATGTTCCCGGAGGCAGCCAGGCCGATTCCGCCGGTCACGGCGGCGGCCAGGTCGGTGAGGATGTCACCGAAGAGGTTGTCCGTGACAATGACGTCGAACCGGTCGGGCTGGGTGACGAAGAAGATCGTCGCGGCGTCGACGTGCAGGTAGTCGGTGGTGACCTCGGGGTACTCCTGGCCGACCTTGTCGAAGATGTTCTTCCACATGTGGCCCGCGTACACGAGGACATTGTTCTTGTGCACCAGCGTCAGCTTCTTGCGCGGGCGGGAGTTGGCCCGCTCGTACGCGTCGCGGACGACCCGCTCGACACCGTAGGCGGTGTTGATGCTGACCTCGGTGGCCACCTCGGCGGGTGTACCGGTGCGCAGCGAGCCGCCGTTGCCGGTGTACGGGCCTTCGGTGCCCTCGCGGACGACGACGAAGTCGATCTCCGGACGGCCGGCCAGCGGGGTGGCGGTGTTCGGGAACAGCTTCGACGGGCGCAGGTTGATGAAGTGGTCGAAGGCGAAGCGGAGCTTCAGCAGCAGACCGCGCTCCAGTACGCCGGACGGGACCGAGGGGTCGCCGATGGCGCCCAGCAGGATCGCGTCGTGGTGCTTGAGGGCCTCAAGCTCCGCGTCCGGGAGGGTCTCGCCGGTGCGGTGCCAGCGCTGGGCGCCGAGGTCGTATTCCTTGGTCTCCAGCTTCACATCCTGGGGCAGGACCGCGGAAAGGACCTTGAGGCCCTGAGCCACGACTTCCTGGCCGATGCCATCACCGGGGATCACTGCGAGATTGATGCTGGTCGACATGACGGCACCGTACTCCTTGTCCAGCCCTCGGGCATGTTGCGTCCACCATCTGGACGCAACATGCCCGGCGGACGGGCTTAGTGGCCGGTCTCGCCGCCGTTGTCACGGCGGTCCAGGGAGCGCTGCAGGGCGGCGGCGGCGTTCCTGCGGTCCGCGTCGGCCGAGGAGGTGTGGCGGACGCGGCGGGTGGCGGGGCGGGAGGTGGTGGTGTGCATGGTGATCGACTCCTTGAGATCACGGCGTGGCGGGGCCACGGATGAGGGGGGTTCCTTCAAGGCGCCGGAGGGGCGGGGAGCGCATCGCCGCAGGGGTTGCCTGCACGGGGCGCGCACTCTCGACCGCCATTCGCCGGATCGGCGAGACGTTCGGCTTCTACAAAGCTAGGACAGGTCGGGCTGTATGTCTGCGCAAATACTCGGGCTTCCTAGTATCTGAGACGAACTTGTCCGGTTGATACGGGAAGCGTGCGCGGAGGGTGTTCGGGTGGTGTCCGGACAATGCCCGGACGATGCCGGGGGCGCGGGGTGGGGCCGTGGGGCGCCGGGCCCCGGTTCAGGCGCCGGTGCCGGTGGGGCGGCGCTGGGCGCGGAGCTCGCGGATCAGGGCCTGGACGGCCAGGGTACCGGCCTGCTCACGGGTGGTGACGTAGCCCACCGAACGGGTGGGGCGCTCCGGTCCGAGATCGGTGATCTGCACCGCGTCCGCTGCTCCGCTCAAGGAGAGGGCGGGCATGATCGCCATGCCGAGGCCCCGCTCCACCATGGTCAGCACCATGCCGTCGTCCTCCGCCTTGACGGTGGCCCGCGGAATCCAGTCCTGCCCTCGCCACCACTCCCGGGTGTAGGACCCGCAGTTCTCGTCCCAGTCCAGCAGCGGCAGCGCCTTGGGGTCGGGGTGTCCGGCGGGGTGCACCAGGGCGTACGGCTCCTCGACGAGCACCCCGCTCAGCAGGCCGGCCGGTATGTCCGCGGAGCCGCCGAGGGTGGCGATGCCGAGGTCGGCCCGGCCGGCGGCCACCTCCCCCGCCGTGCCGGCACCCAGCTCGCGGACCACCCGCACCTCGGGCCGGATGCCGGGGTGGCGGGCGGTGAGCCGCTCCAGGGCGGGCGGCAGCAGGTGCAGGGCCGCGCTGCGGAAGGCGGCGATGCGCAGGGGGCCGGCCAGGGCCCCGCCGGGCGCCGCCGCGGCGCGCACCTCCGCGGCGAGGCCCTCGTACAGCCGGAGGATCCGGCGGGCGTGGGCCACGGCCCGCTCCCCGGCGGGGGTGGGCCGGGCACCGGACCGGCCACGGTCGAAGAGCACGGCGCCGAGCTTGGCCTCACTGCCGCGCACCGAGTGCGAGACGGCCGACTGGGTGAGACCGAGCACCCCGGCGGCAGCGGAAAACCCCCCGGCCTCACCAACAGCCACCAGAACCCGAAGCTCCTGCGGCCCAAGCTCGCCGGAGCCGACCGCGGACTGCGCCGAGCCTGCGGGCGCCCGCGACGCCACCCGTGCCGGAACCGGCGCCAGTGCTGGAGCCGACGCCGCTGCCCGCGCCGGTACTGAAGCCTGCGCCAGTGCCGAAGCCGGAGCCGGTACCCGCGCCGGAGCCGGAGCCACTGCCTGAGCCCGTGCCGGAGGCGGAGCCACTGCCCGCGCAGCACCCTGCGCCGGTGCCGGTGCCTGTCCCAGAGCCGGAGCCGGAGGCAGCTCCTCCGCCGGAGCCGGCGCCACTGCCCGCGCCGGTGCCGAAGCCGGCGCCACTGCCCGCGCCTGCGCCCGCGCAGCACCCTGCGCCGCTGCCGGAGTCTGCCGTTGCGTCGCCATATGGCCCGTCCTCTTTCCATGAGCGCCGCTCATGGATGTGCGGCTTTCATGAGCGCAACCCTCTGCCCGGCTCGGTGATTCCTTCCTAGCGTCATCGCCATGACCACCCAGACCGGCCGGACCGGCCACGCCGTCCACCAGATCGCCCGCCCCACCGGCTACCCCACCGCCGACGCGTTCCGCCTCGTCGAGACCCCCGTCCCCTCCCCCACCCCCGGCACCGCCCTGGTGGAGAACCTGCTGCTCTCGGTGGACCCGTACCACCGCGGCCTGATGGACGGCGGCGAGGACGGTTTCGAGCTGCACACCCCGCTGGAGGGCCGCTCGCTGGGGCGGGTGATCGCCTCCCGTGACCCCGGGCTGGCCGAGGGCGACCTGGTCTTCCACCGGGCCGGCTGGCGCACCCACGCCCTGGTCACCGCGGGCGTGGACGGCACCCGCACGGTCCGCCCGTACGAAGGGGTCCCGCTCGAGGCCCACCTCTCCATCCTCGGCGGCACCGGCCTCACCGCATACGCGGCACTCACCCGGACGGCCGCCCTCCGCGAGGGCGAGGACCTGTACGTGTCCTCCGCCGCAGGCGGCGTCGGCACCGCCGCCCTGCACATCGCCCGCCTGCTGGGCGCCCGCCGGATCATCGGCAGCGCCGGCTCGGCCGCGAAGGTCCGCCACCTCACCGAGAACCTCGGTTTCGACGCGGCCTTCGACTACCACGACGGTCCGGTCGGCGAACTCCTCGCCGCAGCCGCACCGGACGGCATCGACGTGTACGTGGACAACGTCGGCGGGGACCACCTGGGGGGCGCGATCGACGTGCTCCGCGAGTACGGCCGGATCGCCTGGGTCGGCGCGATCTCCCAGTACAACGGCGACCGCGCACCGGCCGCGCCCCGCAACCTCTTCGAGGTCGTACACAAATCCCTGCGCCTGGAAGGGGTATTGGTTCGCAATCACACCAATCTGCAGGCGGAGCTGGAGGAATTCCTCGTCCCGCATCTGCGCAGCGGGCGGATCACCACCGACACCACCGTTGTGCAGGGCATCGAGCACACGGTGGACGCCTTCCTGGCCATGCTCAACGGGGCGAACACGGGCAAGATGCTGGTCCGTCCCACCCCTTGATACCGGCTACCCGGAAGTTCACCGAACCCTTACCGCACGGCTGTAGACCTTTGAAGGTGCTGCCGCCAGCCTTGCCGTCGATGTGCCGCCGTGGCACCGGAGTGGGAGGCGAGGGGCCAGTGACACCGATCAGCCGCAGAGGATTCGTGGGAATCGGAGCGGGTCTCGCGGCGGGGGCGGCCCTCGCCCCCGCCGCGACGGCCGAAGCCGCAACCGTCTCGGCGGCGGCAGCGGCTGCCACCGGCACGATCACCGACGTCCGCCACGTGGTGATCCTGATGCAGGAGAACCGCAGCTTCGACCACTACTTCGGCCGGCTGAAGGGCGTGCGCGGGTTCGGCGACCGGGCGGCCGGCAACATCCCCGGCGGCTGGGGCACCTTCCAGCAGCCGAACTGGGGCGGCCGGCAGTTCCCGTGGAAGCTGTCCGCCACCCCGCCGGCCGGCGGCGCGGACAGCGAGACCCTCGCCCAGTGCACCGGCGACCTGCCGCACAGCTGGACCTCGCAGCACGCCGCCTGGAACAAGGGCCGGATGGACAACTGGGTGATGGGCGTCGGCAACACCCGCACCCTCGGCTACCTGGACCGCGGCGATATCCCCTTCCACCACGCGCTCGCCGACCACTACACCATCTGCGACGCGTACTTCTGCTCGGCGCTCTCCGCCACCGGTCCCAACCGCACCTTCCTGTGGAGCGGCAAGATCGACGCCTCCAGCAAGGACGGCGGGGACGAGTCCGGGCTGACCTGGGAGACGTACGCGGAGGCCCTGGAGCGGGCCGGTATCTCCTGGCGGGTCTACCAGAACGCCCAGGACAACTACGGGGACAACGGTCTGGCCTACTTCAAGAAGTTCACGGACGCCGCGCCCGGCACCCCCTGGCACGACAAGGGCATGTCCTCCGTCCCCCGGGTCACCGGCTCCACCCCGGACGACATCGCCGCCGCCATCCGGGCGGACGTGGTGGCGGGCACCCTCCCCCAGGTGTCCTGGGTGGTCGCGAACGAGGCGTTCTCCGAGCACCCGTACGCCCCGCCGGGTGACGGCGCGCACTTCGTCGACCTGGTCTACCGGGCCCTCGCCGCGGACCCCGAGGTCTTCGACTCCACCGTCCTGTTCCTCAACTACGACGAGAACGACGGCTTCTTCGACCACGTGCCGCCGCCGGTGGCCCCGCCCGGCACCGTCGGCGAATACCTGGACGGCGTCCCGATCGGCCTCGGCTTCCGGGTGCCGATGCTGGTCATGTCCCCGTGGACCCGCGGTGGCTGGGTCAGCTCGGAGGTCTTCGACCACACCTCGGTCCTCCGCTTCATGGAGACCTGGTCCACGGCCCTGGGCAAGCCCGCCCTCTGCCCCAACATCAGCGCCTGGCGGCGCAAGGTGGTGGGCGACCTCACCGGCGTCTTCGATTTCACGTCGCCCGTGTACGGCGTACCGGCCGGCCTGCCCTCCACGGCCAAGGTCATCGGCCAGGGCACCTGCGCCCCGCTCCCCAACCCGGTCCCGCAGAACAACGCCCTGCCCGCCCAGGAGCCCGGCACCCGCCCGGCCCGGGCCCTGCCCTACCAGGTCAACGGCAACCTGGACCGGCTGGAGTTCGGCGCGGTCGGGAAGATCGTCGCCTGGTTCTCCATGACCAACCAGGGCGGCCAGGCGAAGCGCCCGGCGCACTTCTCCATCCACCCGCACCAGCACCGGGACACGGCGGCCTGGCAGTACACGGTGGACGCCGGCGGCACCGCCACCGACTACTTCCACATCGGCCTGGGCCATGGCTCCGGCAAGTACGACATATCCATGTACGGCCCGAACCGCTTCCTGCGCCGGTTCCTCGGGGACGCGACGAAGCCGGGCAAGTCCCTGGAGGTGGCCGCCCGCTTCGCGGTGGAGCCCGGCACCGGCAAGCAGGCGATCTACTTCAAGATGACCAACACCTCGGCCGCCCCGGTCACCTTCACCATCCGCTCGAACGCCTACCGCTCGGACGGCCCCTGGACCTACACCGTCCCGGCGAACTCCTCCCGCGAGGACTTCTTCAACGCGGTGGCGTACAGCAAGGGCTGGTACGACTTCACGATCCTGGCCGACTCCGACGGCACCTGGTCCCGCCGCTACACGGGCCACATCGAAACGGGCGCGCCCAGCATCACCGGGTCCTAGCGAGGGGCGGGGAGTCCGGGCCCTCCGGGCACGTCCGTGGGGGCCGTAACTCCCCGTTCACCGATGTCGTTGTGCGGTGGGCAGAGGCCGCGGGAGGCAGCAATGACACGCATTCTGTTGCACAGCACCGTCTCGCAGAGCACGTCCGACGGGCCGCCGGGAAGCGAGGAGATCCTCGAGCGGGGGATGGCGCTCGTCGAGCCCGAGCTGCGCCGGATCGTGGCACGGCTCCATCCGTCCGTGGCCCGGGTGTGCCGCTACCACATGGGGTGGGATGCAGAGGGCTCTGGCTCCGCGGGTCTCGCGCAGCGAGCCGGCAAGCGTGTGCGCGCGGCGCTGGCGGTGCTGTCGGTCCGCTCCGCCGGAGCGCCGGAGCGGTTCGCCACCGCCGCCGGAACGGCCGTGGAGCTCGTGCACCAGCTCTCCCTGCTGCACGACGACGTCATGGACGGTGACACCGAGCGTCGCGGCCGGCCTGCCGCCTGGGCCGCGTTCGGTACGGGTCCGGCCGTGCTCGCCGGTGACGCCCTGGTGGTGCAGGCGGTCGCCGGGATCCTCCACGCACAGGCGCCCGGGGCGGCTGCGGCCACCGACGCTCTGATCACAGCCGTGGAGAAGATGGTGGAGGGGCAGGCGGAGGACCTTTCACTCGAGGAGCGGTCCGTGAGCGAGGTCTCCCCGGACCGGTACGTGCACATGGCACGGGGCAAGACCGGCGCTCTCTTCGGCTGTGCCGCGGCTCTGGGCGCTGTGCTGGCCGACGCGCCGGCTCCCGTGACGGGGGCACTCCACTTGGCGGGGAGCGAGTTGGGGGTGGCCTTCCAGATCCTGGACGACATCCTCGGCCTGTGGGGCGAGAGCACGGTCACCGGGAAACCCGTCGGGACGGACCTGATGCGCGGCAAGAAGACGCTGCCCCTGCTGCTCGCGGCCGGCTCCGGCACCGCAGCCGGCCGACGGCTCACAGACATGCTGGACTGCGGTTCGCTGGCTCCGGGCGATGTCCCCGAAGCCATGCGGCTGCTGGAGGAGACGGAGAGCAGGCGCCGTTCCGAGGAGGCGGCTGCCCGCCATGTGGCGTCGGCACTGGCGGCCCTCGGCGAGGCGCCCATCCCCGCCGGCGTACGGGACCAGTGGCGGCGCTTCATCACCGACCTGTCCCTCCGCAACAGCTGACAGCTGACAGCTGACGGTCAGAGCACGTCCCCGTTGCGCCAGTCGAACCACAGCGGGTCGGCGGGATCCGGCTGGATCCCGCCGTCCGGCACCCACAGGTACGTGGACCCCTCTTCCTCGGCGAGCCGCCGGGGCCCCTCGGGCCCCAGCGTCCCGATCTGCCCGCCCCACACGGCCCAGCCCCGGCTCTCGTACAGCGCGGCGCCTTCATCGGACGCGGACAGCGCACCCAGCTCGTACGCCCGCGCGATCACCCCTTCCAGCCCGGCCATGACCGCGCTCCCCAGCCCCTGCCGGCGGCAGTCGGCCCGTACGCCCACGGCCTCCACATACCCGGCCCGCAGTGCCCGCCCCCGGTGCACCACCCGCCGCTGCACCACACTGCCGTGTGCCACGAGCCGGTTGTCCCGGCGCACCAGGACATGCATGCCGCCGAGCCCATGCTCGAAGTCCTCCTCGGAGAAGTCCCCTTCGAAGGCCTCCCCGAGCAACTCCCGAATCCCGTCGAGCTCCTCACTGCTGAGCTCCGAAGTGTGGGCCAGGGCCGTCCGTGTATCGGTCATGGAACCAGTCTCCACCCGCCATGATTCGGCTGGCATATTCCTGGCCACCCCGGGACGGCAGCGGGAGACTCTGCGCATGTCGCACACCACCCAGCAGTGGACGCCGGCCCACGGCGAGCCCTACCGCCCCGTCTCCTACCGTCCCGCCCGGATGCCCGCGGCTGAATCCCTGGCCCGGGCCGCCGAGTTGCGGCAGCGGATGGATGGGCGGCGCACCGTACGGCACTTCTCCGCCGATCCCGTGCCCGAGCAGGTGGTCCGGGACGCGATCGCGTGTGCCGCCACCGCGCCGTCCGGGGCGCACCAGCAGCCGTGGACCTTCGTGCTGGTCAAGGATCCGGTGGTCCGGGGGCAGATCCGGGCCGCGGCCGAGCAGGAGGAGGAGATCTCCTACGAGGGCCGGCTCGGGGACGAGTGGCTGGCGGCGCTGCGCCCGCTGGGTACGGACGCGGTGAAGACGCACCTCACCGACGCGCCGGCGCTGATCGTGGTCTTCCAGCAGCGCTACTGGCTGGGCCCGGACGGCACCAAGCGCAAGCACTACTACGTGGACGAGTCGGTCGGCATCGCGGTCGGCATGCTGCTGTCCGCCCTGCACCTGTCCGGCCTGGCCGCCCTGATCCACACCCCGAGCCCGATGCGCTTCCTCGGCCACGTCCTGAACCGCCCGGAGAACGAGAAGGCCTTCGCGGTGATCCCGGTGGGCTACCCGGCGGAGAACTGCCAGGTGCCGGACCTGGTCCGGAAGTCCCTGGACCAGGTCATAGTGGAGGTCTGACGACCTCCCCGGCGGGCGGCTCCGGAACCGGCCCCGGCGCCGTCTCGCTGGCCTGCCCGCCCCCAAGGGCGGAGGCCAGCCGCATCCCGATACGCACCCGGTCCTCCGGCGTGCCTGCGTCCATGGCCGCCCGCACCTGCCGCAGGATCAGCCAGTCCCGCACGACCTTGCTCACCCCGAGCACGGCCGCCGTCACGATCGCCGCGGTCAGCATCAGTCCACCGGCCCATCGGTCACGATCTCCGCGTAGCAGGGCGCCTGCCGTACGGAGACGCGGGCGCCGCCCATCGCGATCACGCCGGGCGGCCTCGCCCGGTCCCGCGGGTCCTCCTCCACGTCCGGCGGCCGAACCGCCAGGCCGCTGCGCCTCAGCCGCTCCTCCAGCTCGGCGGGCTCGATGGCGCAGCACCACTCCACCACCACGTCACCACCCCCGTGCGTGTACACGTTGGCGGTGCCGTGGGCTGCCCCGGCAGCGGCCAGCAGTCGCGGACGCCGCAGCACCCGGCTGTTGAGCCAGTCCTGCGCCCCACCCTGGCGCACGCGCTCCAGCTCCGCCGCTTCGGCGGGGTGGGGGCGGCGCCGGCCGCGGCGCCACAGCTGCGTCAGCCCGGGGGCGTGCTCCGGAAGCCGCGGACGCCAGACCGGGTCGGGATGGACCAATCGGATCACCGCGTGCCCCCGCACCTGGGTCAGGATCCATTCACCGCCCTGCGGTACCAGCCGCAGGCCCGGCACACCGCGGAGCCCGCCGTACAGCTCGTCGAGCCGCGGCAGCACCAGGGCGAGGACCCGGTCGGCCATCGCCGGATGCAGACCGAGAAGCAGGCCGTCCGGGCCCGGCCGCGCATGAGTGAAGCCCAGCAGGGCTCCGTCGCGCTGGTCCTCCTCGCGCAGCCCTCGGCAGAGCTCCTCCACGATCAGTGCCTCGGTGGTGCGCTGCAGCGCCTGGTTCCCGGCCGCGTCGGGAACCGGCTGCCGCCGGGTAATCACGCCCTCCGCCACCCAGCGCAGGCAGACATGGTGCGGAAGCCCGGTGGCCTCGCGGCAGATGGTTGCTACACGGTGGTGGTTGTCGGTGCGCCTGGACATACGTCTCCCCGGGCGTCGTCCCGGCACGGACGCGTAGAGGTCTCGTATCTCCCTGGCAACTGACCCACCCCGTACGGGAACTCGTGAGAGCCCTGAGCTCCTCCGGGATACCGGGCCCGGATCGTGGAGCGTGTCGCCGTACGCGACAACTGCTCCCAGGCTAGCAGGAGTTGCGGTTCCCGGAAATGGAAACCGCCCCCGCTCCGGAATTGGGGGTACCGGGGCGGGGGCGGGGTTTGCTGGGGACTGGGGTCAGCCCATGTGGGGGTAGCCGTACTCGGTCGGCGGGACCAGGGTCTCCTTGATGGAGCGGGTCGAGGTCCAGCGCAGGAGGTTGGAGGCGGCGCCCGCCTTGTCGTTGGTGCCGGAGGCACGGCCGCCGCCGAAGGGCTGCTGGCCGACCACGGCACCGGTCGACTTGTCGTTGATGTAGAAGTTGCCCGCGGCGAAGCGGAGCTTCTCCATCGCGTCCGCCGCCGCGTAGCGGTCGGCGGCGATGACCGAGCCGGTCAGGGCGTACGCCGAGACGGACTCCATCTGGGCCAGCATCGCGTCGAAGTCCGCGTCCTCGTAGACGTGCACGGCGAGGATCGGGCCGAAGTACTCGGTCGTGAAGACCTCGTTCTCCGGGTCGGTGCACTCGATGACGGTCGGGCGGACGAAGTAGCCCTCCGAGTCGTCGTACGTGCCGCCCGCGACGATGGTGCAGGTCGGGTCGGCCTTCGCGCGGTCGATCGCGGCCTTGTTCTTCGCGAAGGAACGCTCGTCGATGACCGCGCCGATGAAGTTCGACAGGTCGGTGACCGGGCCCATGGTGATGCCGTCGACCTCGGCCGCGAACTGCTCCTTGAACCCGTCGTTCCAGATGGACGCCGGGACGTAGGCGCGGGAGGACGCCGAGCACTTCTGGCCCTGGAACTCGAAGGAGCCGCGGGTCAGGGCGGTCTTCAGGATCGCGCGGTCCGCGGACGGGTGCGCGACGACGAAGTCCTTGCCGCCGGTCTCGCCGACCAGGCGCGGGTAGGACTTGTACTTCTCGATGTTGTTGCCGACCGTCTTCCACAGGTACTGGAAGGTCTTGGTCGAGCCGGTGAAGTGGATGCCGGCCAGCTCCGGGTGCTCGAGGGCGACCTCGGAGACCGCGATGCCGTCGCCGGTCACCAGGTTGATGACGCCCTTGGGCAGGCCGGCCTCTTCGAGGAGCTCCATGAGCAGGACCGCGGCGTGGGTCTGCGTCGGGGACGGCTTCCAGACGACCACGTTGCCCATCAGGGCGGGGGCGGTCGGCAGGTTGCCGGCGATGGCCGTGAAGTTGAACGGCGTGATCGCGTAGACGAAGCCCTCGAGCGGGCGGTGGTCGCTGCGGTTCCACACGCCGGCCGAGTTCGCGATCGGCTGCTCGGCCAGGATCTGCCGGGCGAAGTGCACGTTGAAGCGCCAGAAGTCGACGAGCTCGCACGGGGTGTCGATCTCGGCCTGCTGCGCGGTCTTCGACTGGCCCAGCATGGTGGAGGCGGCCAGCTTCTCGCGCCACGGGCCGGCCAGCAGCTCGGCGGCACGAAGGATGATCGCGGCGCGGTCGTCGAAGGAGCTGGCGCGCCAGGCCGGGGCGGCGGCGAGGGCGGCCTCGATGGCGTCGCGCGCGTCGTCCTGGGTGGCGTTGGCGTAGGTGCCGAGGACCGACTTGTGGTCGTGCGGCTGCACCACGTCGAAGCGCTCGCCGGCGCCCATCCGCTTCACGCCGTTGATGGTCATCGGGAGGTCGATCGGGTTCTCGGCCAGCTGCTTGAGCTGGATCTCCAGCCGGGCGCGCTCCGGGCTGCCGGGGGCGTACGAGTGGACCGGCTCGTTGACCGGCGCGGGGACCTGGGTCACAGCGTCCATGGGTCTGACAGCTCCTTGGGCCTAGTTCTTGGTGATCATCGAGCGGACGAAGAAGAGCAGGTTGGCCGGCTTCTCCGCCAGGCGGCGCATGAAGTATCCGTACCAGTCCGTGCCGTACGCCGTGTAGACGCGCATGCGGTGGCCTTCGGCGGCCAGTCGCAGGTGTTCCTCGCTGCGGATGCCGTAGAGCATCTGGAATTCGTACTCATCCAGTTTGCGCCCTGCCTTGCGGGCGAGCTCCTGGGTGATGGCGATCAGGCGCGGGTCGTGGGACCCGATCATCGGGTATCCCCGGCCCTCCATCAAGATCTTCAGGATCCGGACGTAGGCCTTGTCGATCTCGGCCTTGTCCTGGTACGCGACCTCGGCGGGCTCCTTGTAGGCGCCCTTGACAATCCGGACCCGGCTGCCGGAGTCGGCCAGCCGGCGGGCGTCGGCCTCGGTGCGGAAGAGGTAGGCCTGGATGACGCAGCCGGTCTGCGGGAAGTCCTTCCGCAGCTCGTCGTGGATGGCGAACATCGAGTCGAGGGTGGTGTGGTCCTCGGCGTCCAGCGTGACGGTGGTGCCGATGGCGGCGGCGGCCTCGACCACCGGGCGGACGTTCGCCAGCGCCAGCTCGTGGCCGCCGGGCAGCGCCTGGCCGAACATGGAGAGCTTGACCGACATCTCGGCCCTGGTGCCCAGGCCCAGGTCCTTCAGGCGCTCGATGAGCTCCAGGTAGGCGTCGCGGGCGGCGTAGGACTGCTCCACGGTGGTGATGTCCTCGCCCACCACGTCGAGGGTGACCTCGAGGCCCTTGTCCGTGAGGTCGGCGACGATCGGGATGACCTGGTCGACCGTCTCACCGGGGATGAACCGGTTCACCACGGGCTTGGTCACCGGGGCGGCAGAGACGATTCGGCGCATCTTGTCGCTGCGCGAGGCGGCGAGGATCGCGGGACCCAGCACGGGGCACCTCCAACGAGTGGCAGAAAGCTAAGTAAATCCACCGTGAAACCTAAGGATCGAATTGATCCTCGGCCATCGACACCTGTCACGCATCCGTGGCCGGGATCTCATACATATGTCTGAGGCGGCCGGGTGCGGGTGGGAGAATGTGGCCGTGAAGGGCGATTACCAGGACCTGGTGGACGAGATCTCGGCGCTGCTGGACGCCCCGGCGACCCTGGAGAACCGGGATTTCCGCCTGATCGCCTTCGGTGCCCACGACAGCGAGGACGACCTCGCGATGGACCCCGTCCGCACCCGGTCGATCCTCACCCGGCAGTCCACGGCGGCGGTGCGGTCCTGGTTCGAGGGCTTCGGCATCGCCCGGGCGACCGGGCCGGTGCGGATTCCGGCGGCCCCGGAGGCGGGGGTGAACCGGGGGCGGATCTGTCTGCCGGTGCGGTACCGGGGCATCGTGCACGGGTACGTCTGGCTGCTCGACGCGGAGCCCGGGCCCGATGCGGAGCAGCTGGCCGCCGCGATGGAGGTGGCCGAGCGGATCGGGCTGCTGCTGGCCGAGGAGGCGAAGGCCGGGGCGGACCTGTCGCGGGAGTTCCGGGCGGCGCTGACCGCGGGGCGCGGCCGGGAGCAGGAGCTGACCGCGGGCGCGCTGCGGGCCGCGCTGGGGGCGGGGGCGGACGGGCTGCACGCGGTGGTGTGCGTGGCCCCGTGGACCGGCGAGGCCCCGGCGTCCGTGCAGGGCGCGGCGGCGGTGTGCGTGGCTCCGCTGCGGGGGGCCGGATTCGATGGCGGGTCCGGGGCCGAGGGCGGGTCCGGAGCCGGGGGCGGCGGTACGGTCCCGGTCGGGCTGGCGCTGGCCGTGCTGGTCCGGCTCCGCTCGCCGGAGCTCCTGACCCCGGCGGTGAACACGGCCGGCCGGCTGCTGTCGGGCCGGGGCGCCCCGGCCGCCGGCCCCTCGGCCGGTTCCGCCCCCGCTTTCACCGCTACGGCTGCCGGGCGTACGCCGGCCCCGGCGGCCGGGGTCGGGCGGCCGGTCCGGGGGCTCGCGGAGCTCCCGGAGGCCTGGGCGCAGGCGACGGCCGCGGCCCGCGCCGCCCTGGCCCAGCCGAAGCTGGGCCCGGTGGCCGAGTGGGACCGGATCGGCCCGTACCGGATGCTGGCGGCGCTCACCGCCGATGCAGCGCAGGACCCGGCCATCCGGGCCCTGCTCGGCCCCGCCCATCCCGAACTGGCCCGCACGGCCGAGGTGTTCCTGGACTGCGCCGGACAGGCCGGCCGGGCAGCCGCCGCCCTGGGCATCCACCGGCAGACGCTCTACTACCGGCTGTCCCGGGTGGAGCAGCTGACCGGCCTGGACCTGGACGAGGGCGAGGACCGGCTACTGCTGCACATGGCCCTGAAGGCCGCCCGGCTGCCGGGCTGAGGCAGGCCCCTGCCGGGCCGCCGTGATCAGGGCGTAGATCCCCAGCGCGATCAGTCCGGGCGCCCCGGACGCCGGGTTGAGCACCATCAGCGGCACCCCGATGGCAAGCAGATACCAGCCCAGCTCGCCCGGCAGCCGGCCGGTCTCGCGGACGATGCGCGCGCTCAGCGTGCCCAGGGCCAGCAGGCCGAAGCCGGCCAGGAAGAACCACAGTTCGAACTCGCGCTCCGGCTTCCCGGTGGCGGCGTCCCAGAAGCCGTCGCGGGCCAGGTCGTCGATGCTGCGGTAGAGGATCACGGCCACCAGGAAGTGCAGCCCGGCCAGTGCGGTCACCAGTCGGGGGATCCATCGAGCGGATCGCATCACGGTCAACCACCTCGATTCTCAAGGCTCTTGAGTCTCCATACACCGTTGTATGGAATAACCGTACAGTACTGTACGGACATGGCGAGGAAACAACTCACCCCCCAGGACTGGTCGGTCGCGGCGCTGCGCGCGATGGCCCGCGGCGGTGTCGCCGCCGTGTCGGTCAACGCACTGGCGGGCGAGCTCGGGGCGACCCGCGGCAGCTTCTACTGGCACTTCAAGGACCGGGACGCCCTGCTGACGGCCGCGCTGGAGATGTGGGAGCAGGACGACACCCATGGCCTGATCGGGGAGCTCGGCGACATCACCGATCCCCGGCAGCGGCTGACCGCCCTGTTCACTGTCGCCCTGGGGCAGGAGGACATCAGCGGCCTGGAGCCCGCGATCGTCGCCCATGCCGACCATCCGGCGGTCGCCCCGGTCCTGCGCCGGGTCACCGAACGGCGCATCGGCTACCTCACCGACCTGTACGCGGACCTGGGTCTGGACGCCACCACGGCCCGGCAGCAGGCGGTGGTCGCCTACGCCGCCTACCTCGGCTGGGTCGAACTGCGCCGGTCGGCCGGCGAGCTCGTGCCCGAGGTCGCGGCCGACGGTCCGGCGGCCGAGGCCGCACTGGCCCACCTCATTGCCCAACTGGCCGGCCAGGTCGGCGGTCAGCCCTTGCCGGCGCCGGAGTAGAACGGGATCGGGGCGCCGGAGACCGCGTCGAGCAGGACCCGGCTACCGAGCGGGCGGCTCAGTTCCACCGGTACGTCCTTGAGGTGGGCCGCGGCGTCGCAGACGGCTCCGGCCCGGCCGCGGGGCGTCGTCCCGGCCGCCAGGACGACGGTGTCGGCACCTTCCAGGACCTCCTCGACCGCGACCTCCTCGCAGCTGCCGTGGGACGCGGCCACGGTGAAGCGGGTGGCCTCGGGTGAGGCGGCGGTGTGGCCGGACAGCCAGCCGGAGCCGCCGTGGGCGTACGCGGAGACCGGCCCGATGGGCGGTGCGGGCAGCCGGTCGGGGCCGATCGCGACGCGGGCGAGCGGGGTGTCGTACCCCTCCAGGGTGAAGAACCAGGCCGGCACCCGGGCAGGGCCGCGGCTGGTGTTCAGGGTGAGCTCGCCGAACCGGGCCGCGGTCACCACCAGGGCGCGGGCCCGGTCGGGCTCCTGGTCGAAGAGTCCGTACGTGTCCGGGGCGGACAGCGGCGCGACGGGCAGGGTGCTCCCGTCGGACCAGGTGATCCGGCCGGGGGGCGGCGCCGCCGGCGGGAGCTCGGTCCGCAGGGTGAAGTTCTGCCCCAGGTAGGCGTTCTTGTCCTCGCCGTTGCGGAACGCGCCCTGCGGGAGCCGGATCACGTCCTGCAGCGGGTGGAAGCCCTCCCGCCACCGCTTCAGGGCCGCCGAGCCCTCCCAGGCGCGGGCCACCTCAGCCATCCGGCCGCGCGGCACGGCCGTAGCACCGCCCGGCCCGGCCTGCGATACCGGCGAGCCCGGCCCGTCCGTCGCTCCGCAGCCCACCCCCACCAGGGCAAGTGCCGTCATCCATGCCATCGCCGACGTCACTCTCCGTCGCACAACTCCCCCTCGGGTAGGCCCGGTGCGGAGCTGTGACGGGACGCGCCCGACAGTGGTTCCGCGGTCAGTCCTCGGTGCCCAGCGCGGTCTCGGCCGCCCGGCGCATGCCCTCGGTGAACTCCTCGGCGGTGGCGGCCGATTCGGGGTCGAACAGCCACTGGACCATCAAGCCGTGCAGCAGGGCCTGGTAGAAGGCGCCCAGCGTCCGCACATCGCGCTCGTCGAGCTGGTCCTCGGGGGTGCCGGTCATCATCGAGATCAGCCCGCGCCGGCCCTCGGCCTGCGAGGCGGCAAGCATCGCGCCCACCCCCGGCACCCGGTCGCGACTCAGGGCGACCTCCAGGCTGGCGGCCCAGATGGGACCGGAGGTCTCGTGCTGGGCGAGCACGCCCTCCCACACCCCGCGGAAGCGCTCCAGCGAGCCGTCCGCACCCTTCACCCCGGCTGCGGAGGCCTCGCCCCACTCCTCCATGAGGGCGATGAAGGCCTGGGTGAGCAGGGCGTCCTTGGAGCCGTAGTGGTAGCCGATAGAGGCCAGGTTGGCGCCCGAGGCGTTCACGATGTCCCGCGCGGTGGTCCGCACAAAACCCTTCTCGACCAGGCACTTCTTCGCGCCTTCGAGCAGATCTTCCTTATGTCCCATGCCCCCGACTCTATCAAGACACCCGTCTCATACAGTCGTCATAGACAAGCGTTTATGACGACTGTACATTTCTGCTCATGACGAACCCGCCTCGCGCCGGCCGCCGGGAATGGACCGCCTTCACCGTCCTCCTGCTGCCGCTCCTCCTGGTCTCGATGGACGTCTCCGTCCTCTACTTCGCCATCCCGGCCATCACCCGGGAGCTCGACCCCAGCGCCACCCAGCAGCTGTGGATCTTCGACAGCTACGCTTTCGCGCTGGCCGGTCTGCTGATCACCATGGGTTCGCTCGGAGACCGGATCGGGCGGCGCAAGCTGCTCCTGATCGGCGCCGCCGCCTTCGGGCTCGCCTCGGTCGGCGCGGCCTACGCCACCAGCGCCGAAATGCTGATCGCCGCCCGCATCCTGCTCGGCATCGGCGGGGCCACCCTGATGCCCTCGACCCTGGCCCTGGTCCGGAACCTGTTCCAGGACGATGCCCAGCGCACCCGGGCCATCGCCCTGTGGTCCGGCGCAATGGCGGGCGGTATCGCCCTCGGCTCCGTGATGAGCGGCGTGCTGCTCAACCACTTCTGGTGGGGCTCGGTGTTCCTGGTCAACGTCCCCGCGATGCTGCTGCTGTTTGTCCTGTCGCCAGTACTGGTCCCCGAGTTCAAGGACCCGGCCCCGGGCCGCTTCGACCTGCTCAGCGTGCCGCTGTCCATGGGGGCCGTACTGCCGGTGGTGTACGGGCTCAAGGAGATCGCCGCCGAGGGCGTCGACCCCTTCCGGCTGGGCTGCCTGGCCGTGGGCGGGGCCCTCGGGTACGTCTTCGTCCGCCGCCAGCGCTCCCGCACCGACGCGATGATCAGCCCGGCGCTGTTCCGGGCCCGCGGCTTCGGCGCCGCCGTCACCCTCAACACCCTCGCCGCCTTCGCCATCATGGGCTCGGCCTATTTCTCCACCCAGTACCTCCAGTCGGTCCTCGGCATGGGCACCCTGGAGGCCGCCCTGTGGAGCCTCGCCCCGTCCGTGGCCGTGGGCGCCGCCGCCCCGGTCGCCGCCACCCTCGGGCAGCGGCTCGGCAAGGGCCCGGTCATCGCGGGCGGGTTCGTCACCGGAGGGGCCGGCTTCGCGCTGCTCGCCACGGTCGGCACCGATTCGCTGTGGCTGCTGCTGGCCGGCTGCGCGGTGCTCGCCTGCGGCATCGTCACCGTGATGTCCCTGGTCTCGGACATGGCGCTGGCCGCCGCCCCCGCCGAGAAGGCCGGCTCGGCCGCCTCCCTGCTGGAGACCGGCCAGGAGTTCGGCGGCGCCCTGGGCATGGCCCTGCTGGGCAGCCTGGGCACCGCCGTCTACCGCAGCGACCTGGCGGATGCCGACCCCGCGGTCCGGGAGACCCTCGGCGGGGCCGCTGCCGCCGCCCAGCAGCTGGGCGGCGAGGCGGGTGCCGCCGTGCTGGCCGCGGCCCGCGAAGCCTTTGTGCACGGGCTGCACTACGCCGCCTGCGGGGCCGGCCTGCTGATGGTGGCCGCCGCCGGGCTGGCCCTGGTGCTGCTGCGGCCCGGCGGGGGCTCCGCGCCGGCCGGAGCAGCGGCCGAGCCGGTGGGTGCCGCGCGCTGAGCGGCGTACGGGAACGTAGTACGAAAAGGGCCCGGGGGAATCCCCCGGGCCCTTCGTCGTGCGTGGTCGCGCGTGGTGCGGTCAGGCGTCCAGGTTGACCGAGCGGGCCGAGGCCGCGCCGATCTCCTCGGCGATCTCCGCCAGGACGGCCGGCGGCAGCGTGTCGTCCACGGTCAGGACGGCGAGCGCCTCACCGTGCTCCTCAGCGCGGGCGACCTGCATGCCGGCGATGTTCAGACCGGCCTCGCCGAGGATCCGGCCGACGGTGCCGACGACACCCGGGCGGTCCTGATAGGCGAGCACCACCATGTGGTCGGCGAGCGCGAGGTCCACGTCGTACTCGCCGATGCCGACGATCTTCTGGAGGTGCTTGGGGCCGGCCAGGGTGCCGGAGACCGACACCTCCTGACCGTCCGACAGGGTGCCGCGGACGGTCACCACATTGCGGTGGTCCGGGGACTCCGAGCTGGTGGTCAGCCGCACCTCGACGCCGCGCTCCTGCGCGAACAGCGGGGCGTTGACGTAGGAGACCGTCTCGTCGACGACGTCCTCGAACACACCCTTGAGGGCGGACAGTTCCAGCACCTTCACATCGTGCTGGGTGATCTCGCCGCAGACCTCGACGTCGAGGCGGACCGCGACCTCGCCCGCGAGGGCGGTGAAGATGCGGCCGAGCTTCTCGGCGAGCGGCAGGCCGGGACGGACGTCCTCGGCGATGACCCCGCCCTGGACGTTGACCGCGTCCGGCACCAGCTCGCCGGCGAGCGCGAGGCGCACCGACTTGGCGACGGAGATGCCGGCCTTCTCCTGGGCCTCGTCGGTGGAGGCGCCGAGGTGCGGGGTGCAGACGACCTGGTCGAGCTCGAAGAGCGGGGAGTCCGTGCAGGGCTCCTTCGCGTACACGTCGAGGCCGGCGCCGGCGACCCGGCCCTCCTTGATCGCCGAGTACAGCGCGGCCTCGTCGACGATCCCGCCGCGGGCGGCGTTGACGATGCGGACGCTCGGCTTGACCTTGTGCAGGGCCTCGTCACCGATGAGACCGAGGGTCTCCGGGGTCTTGGGCAGGTGCACGGTGATGAAGTCGGCGACCTCGAGGAGCTCGTCCAGCGTCAGCATCTTGACGCCCATCTGGGCGGCCCGCGCGGGCTGTACGTAGGGGTCGTACGCGACGACCTTCATCCCGAAGGCGGACATCCGCTGGGCGACCAGGACGCCGATGCGGCCGAGGCCGACGACGCCGAGGGTCTTCTCGCTGAGCTCGACACCCGTGTACTTGTTCCGCTTCCACTCGCCGTTCTTCAGGGCGGTGTTGGCCTGCGGGATGTTGCGGGCGGTGGCGACGAGCAGGCCGCAGGCGAGCTCGGCGGCGGTGACGATGTTCGAGGTGGGCGCGTTGACCACCATCACACCGGCCTTGGTGGCGGCGGACACGTCCACGTTGTCCAGGCCGACTCCGGCCCGGGCCACGACCTTCAGCTTCTTCGCGGCGGCGATGGCCTCGGCGTCCACCTTGGTGGCGGAGCGGACCAGGATGGCGTCGACGTCGGTGATGGCGGGCAGCAGCTCCGCGCGGTCGGCGCCGTTGCAGTGCCGGATCTCGAAGTCAGGGCCGAGCGCGTCCACCGTGGCGGGCGACAGCTCTTCGGCGATGAGTACGACAGGTTTCGAGCTCACGTGGGTCCTCACAAGTCCAGTGCGGACGGCCGTCCCGACGGCCGCAGGCGGTGGAGGGGCTAGCCGCGTGGAAGACGCACGACACTGTGGGCCTGACGCGTATGTGATGTGCAGTGTAGTAGCGGCGGCGGGCTTGTTTTCCGCCTGTCCGGAAGGATCACCCGTCCGGGGTTGGCCAGGGTGGACAAGCGGACCTGCCGGAGCGGGCGGCGGGGCCGGGACGTGTGCGTCCCGGCCCCGCTCCCGCGGTACTGCCCGGGGCTCAGTTCTCCTCGTCGGAGACCCAGCTCATCAGCTTGCGCAGCTTCTTGCCGGTGGTCTCGAGCAGGTGCTCGGAGTCGGCCTTCTTGTACTCGTTGTACTTGGGCAGACCCGCCTTGTACTCGGCCATCCAGGTGTTGGCGAACTCGCCGCTCTGGATCTCGGCGAGGACCTGCTTCATCTCGGCCTTGGTGGCGTCGTTGATGACGCGCGGGCCGGTGATGTAGTCGCCCCACTCGGCGGTCTCGGAGACCGACCAGCGCATCTTCTCGAGGCCGCCCTCGTACATCAGGTCGACGATCAGCTTGAGCTCGTGGAGGCACTCGAAGTACGCGATCTCCGGCTGGTAGCCGGCCTCGGTCAGGACCTCGAAGCCCGCCTTGACGAGCGCGGAGGCGCCACCGCAGAGAACGGCCTGCTCACCGAACAGGTCGGTCTCGGTCTCCTCCTTGAAGGTGGTCTTGATGACGCCGGCGCGGGTGCCGCCGATGCCGGCCGCGTAGGAGAGCGCGAGGTCGAAGGCCTTGCCGGTGGCGTCCTGCTCGACGGCGGCGATGCACGGAACGCCGCGGCCCTCCTCGTACTGACGGCGGACCAGGTGGCCCGGGCCCTTCGGGGCGACCAGGGCGACGTCCACGTTGGCCGGGGGCTTGATGAAGCCGTAGCGGACGTTGAAGCCGTGGCCGAAGAAGAGCGCGTCACCCTCCTTGAGGTGGTCCTTGATGGACTCCTCGTAGATCTCGGCCTGCAGCGGGTCCGGGGTCAGGATCATGATGACGTTCGCCCACTCGGCCGCCTCCGACACGGAGACGACCTTCAGGCCCTGCTCCTCGGCCTTGGCCTTGGACTTCGAGCCCTCCTTGAGACCGACGACGACGTCGACGCCGGAGTCACGGAGCGACAGCGCGTGGGCGTGGCCCTGGCTGCCGTAGCCGATGACCGCGACCTTGCGGCCCTGGATGATGGACAGGTCGGCGTCGTTCTCGTAGAACAGCTCGGCCACTGGGATATCTCCTTGGTGCGCTGGTGTTGCTCCCACCGTACGGCGGGGAACGGAATGTGAGTTTCCCGGTCTCGCGATGCGAACGCGGTCAGGCGCTGCGAGCGGGGTCAGGCGGTCAGGCGCTGCGGTCGAGCGCGCGCAGGCTGCGGTCCGTGATGGACCGGCCGCCACGCCCTATGGCGATGGTGCCGGACTGCACGAGCTCCTTGATGCCGAAGGGCTCCAGCATCTTGAGCATCGCGCCGAGCTTGTCGGCGCCGCCGGTGGCCTCGATGGTGACGGCCTCCGGGGAGACGTCGACCGTCTTGGCGCGGAACAGCTGGACGATCTCGACGATCTGCGAGCGGGTCTCGTTGTCGGCGCGGACCTTCACCAGGACGAGCTCGCGCTCGATCGCGGAGGCGGGCTCCAGCTCGACGATCTTGAGGACGTTGACCAGCTTGTTGAGCTGCTTGGTCACCTGCTCCAGGGGCAGGTCCTCGACATTGACCACGATGGTGATGCGGGAGATGTCGGGGTGCTCGGTGACACCGACCGCGAGGGAGTCGATGTTGAACCCGCGGCGGGAGAACAGGGCGGCGATCCGGGCGAGGATGCCGGGGGTGTTCTCGACCAGGACCGAGAGCGTGTGCTTGGACATGTGAGTCGTTCTCTCTCTCAGGCTCTCGCGGCTCAGTCGTCTTCGCCGTCGCCGAAATCGGGACGGACGCCCCGGGCTGCCATGACCTCGTCGTTGGAGGTGCCGGCTGCGACCATCGGCCACACCATGGCGTCCTCGTGGACGATGAAGTCGATGACCACCGTACGGTCGTTGATGGCGTTGGCCTCGGCAATGACCTTGTCCAGGTCGGCCGGGTCCTCGCAGCGCAGGGCCACACAGCCCATGGCCTCGGACAGCTTGACGAAGTCCGGGACGCGGGTGCCCTGGCGGGGCGCGGCGGACTCGCCGAGCTGGGAGCCGACCGTGTCGTGGCCGGTCTCGTCGGCGTGCAGCACGGTGTTGGAGTACCGCTGGTTGTAGAACAGGGTCTGCCACTGGCGGACCATGCCCAGCGCACCGTTGTTGATGATCGCGACCTTGATCGGGATGTTGTTCAGCGCGCAGGTGGTCAGTTCCTGATTGGTCATCTGGAAGCAGCCGTCGCCGTCGATCGCCCAGACCGTGCGCTCCGGCATGCCGACCTTGGCGCCCATCGCGGCGGGGACCGCGTAGCCCATGGTTCCGGCGCCACCGGAGTTCAGCCAGGTGCGGGGCTCCTCGTAGTTGACGAAGTGCGAGGCCCACATCTGGTGCTGGCCGACACCGGCCGCGTAGATGGTGCCCTGCGGCGCCAGCTGGCCGATCCGCTCGATGACCTGCTGCGGCGACAGCATGCCGTCCTCGGGCAGGTCGTAGCCGAGCGGGTAGGTGTCCCGCCAGCGGTTGAGGTCCTTCCACCAGGCGGTGTAGTCGCCGGTGTTGCCCTCGTTGACCTCGGCCTGGACGGCCTGGATCAGGTCGGCGATGACCTCGCGGGCGTCACCGACGATCGGGACGTCCACCGCGCGGTTCTTGCCGATCTCGGCCGGGTCGATGTCGGCGTGGATGACCTTGGCGAAGGGGGCGAAGCTGTCGAGCTTGCCGGTGACCCGGTCGTCGAAGCGGGTGCCGAGGGCGATCAGCAGGTCCGACTTCTGCAGGGCGGTGACGGCGGTGACCGCGCCGTGCATGCCCGGCATGCCGACGTGCAGCGGGTGGCTGTCGGGGAAGGATCCCAGGGCCATCAGGGTGGTGGTGACCGGGACGCCGGTCAGTTCGGCGAGGACCTTCAGCTCGGCGGTGGCGCCAGCCTTCATGATGCCGCCGCCGACGTACAGGACCGGGCGCTTGGCCGCGGCGATCAGCTTGGCGGCCTCGCGGATCTGCTTGGCGTGCGGCTTGGTGACCGGCCGGTAACCCGGGAGGTCCTGGGACGGCGGCCAGCTGAAGGTGGTCCGTGCCTGGAGGGCGTCCTTGGCGATGTCCACGAGGACCGGGCCGGGGCGGCCGGTGGAGGCGATGTGGAAGGCCTCGGCGATGGTCCGCGGGATGTCCTCGGCCTTGGTGACCAGGAAGTTGTGCTTGGTGATCGGCATGGTGATGCCGACGATGTCCGCCTCCTGGAAGGCGTCGGTGCCGATCGCCTTGGAGGAGACCTGGCCGGTGATGGCGACCAGCGGCACAGAGTCCATGTGGGCGTCGGCGATCGGGGTGACCAGGTTGGTGGCGCCCGGTCCGGAGGTGGCCATACAGACGCCGACCTTGCCGGTGGCCTGCGCATAGCCGGTGGCGGCGTGGCCGGCCCCCTGCTCGTGGCGGACCAGGATGTGACGGACCTTCTTGGAGTCCATCATCGGGTCGTACGCGGGGAGGATGGCGCCGCCCGGAATACCGAAGACGGTGTCGCACCCCACCTCTTCGAGAGATCGGATGAGGGACTGCGCACCCGTGACGTGCTCAACTGCGGCGGTCTGCTGTCCGCCGGAACGGGCCCGCGGCTGCGGATGGTGGGCCCCGGAGGCCTGCTCGGTCATCGGCATTCTCTTCTCGAAGCTGAGGGTTTTACGAGTGATTCGGCTTGTGCGCGGCCTGCGCCGTGTGCCAGTGCAACAAAAAACCCCTCGTGCCGGGAGGCAAGCGAGGGGAGCGCGTCGGGTGCGTGCAGCGGGGACATGCTGGTCCCAGCCTTAGCCGACGCGCTTTCCAAGTACGAGAATTCGGGTGCGCATGGCACAGACCCTCCCTCCGGCGGGAGGTCGATGTCAAGTGGGTGGGACGGGCGTCTCATTATGTGAGCCCCTCTGGATGAGCAAAGAGCCCCCCAGGGAACCACCGGCCAAGGCAGGCAAGGCCGCCCCGCCCGGTACTGGAAACGTACTCCTGACGAGCGTGCGACGCAGCCGGTATTCGTCAAGAGGTTCGGAGAAGGCCAAACCCTGACCGTGGGTGCAGCCCATGGCCCGGAGGGCGAGGAGCTGCTCGGGGAGGTCCACCCCTTCGGCCACCGATTGCATTCCCAGGTCGTTTGCGATACGCAACAATCCGGCCGTGATCTTGTTGAGTCTGGCCGATTCGACCACCCCCTCGACGAGGCCGCGGTCCAGCTTGAGGACGTCCACGGGGAGGCGGCGGAGCGCGCTGATGCCCGCATAGCCGCTGCCGATGCCGTCCAGGGCGATCCGGACCCCGAGCCGGCGCAGGGCCGTCAGGCGGCGCTCCAGCTCGTCGAAGGGCACGCGTGGATCACTGTCGGCCAATTCCAGGATCAGGGCCCCGGACGGCAGCCCGTGGCGGGCCAGCAGGGCCTCCACCGAGGCCGACGGGGCGGCCCTGTCCAGCAGCCGCCGGGCGCTCATCCGGACCGCGACCGGGGTGTCGTGCCCGGCCCGGTGCCGCTCGGCCGCCTGCGCCACGGCCTCCTCCAGCAGCCGGTCCCGGGAGAAGACGCCCTGGGCGGAGCGCCGGCGGGCCTGCGCCGCCACCGCGGTGACCGCGCCGGTGGCCAGCGAGACCACGGGCTGGTGCAGCAGGGCGAACTCCGCCTCCTGCAGCGCGGTGCGCAGCCGGCCGGCCGGCTCGGCCTTGTGAACCGCCTCGGTCTGCAGCTGGGGGGCGTACAGCTCGACCCGGTCCTTGCCGCCGGCCTTGGCCCGGTACATCGCGAGGTCCGCGTTGCGCATCAGGTCCGACGGCGTGATGCCGGAGTCGGCGAAGGCCACGCCGATGCTGGCGGCGACCCGGACCTCGCGGCCGGCGATCCGGTAGGGCTGGGAGAGGGTGCTGCGCAGGCGCTCGGCGATCTCGTGGACCAGGTGCTCGCGGCCGGCGCGGTCGCGGTTGCCGTCGCCGAGGATGAGGGCGGCGAACTCGTCGCCGCCGAGGCGGGCGGCGGTGTCCCCGGCGCGGACCGAGTCCTGGAGCCGGCGGGCGGCCTCGATGAGCAGCTCGTCGCCGGCCTGGTGGCCGATGGTGTCGTTGACGGCCTTGAAGCCGTCGAGGTCGATGAAGAGTACGGCGCTGCTGTGGTCGCCGGCGCGGCGGCCGGCCAGGGCCTGGCGGACCCGGCGGGTGAACAGGGCCCGGTTGGGCAGGTCGGTCAGCGGGTCGTGTTCGGCGCTGTGCTGGAGCTGGGCCTGGAGGCGGACCCGTTCGGTGACGTCGCGGCTGTTGAGGATCAGCCCGCCCTGGTGCCGGTTGACGGTGGATTCCACATTGAGCCATTCGCCGCTGCCGGACTCGAAGCGGCATTCGATGCGGGTGGTGGACTCGTCGCCGGGTGGGACGGCCAGGAAGCGCCGGACCTCGTGGACCACCCGGCCGAGGTCGTCGGGGTGGATGATCTCCGCGAGCCGGCGGCCGATCAGCTCCTCCGCCTCGCGGCCGTAGACCCCGGCCGCGGCGGGGCTGACGTACCGCAGCACTCCGGAGGGCGCGGCGATCATGATGACATCGCTGGACCCTTGGACCAGGGAGCGGAAGTGGTTCTCCTTCTGGGCCAGTTCCTGGGTGAGGGCGATGTTGTCGATGAGCATGATGCCCTGGCGGACGACGAGGGCGAGGACCACGGTGCAGCCGGTGAAGACGACCACCCGGTCGACTTTCCGGCCGTCCACCACGTTGTAGAGGATGCCCAGGGTGCAGACGGCCGCCGCGAGGTACGGGGTGAGGGCGGGCAGCGAGCCGGTGATCGGGCGGCTGACCTGGCGGGCGGGGTACGGACGGCCGGGCGGGCCGGCCGGGCCGGGCGGGGTGCGCCGGGCGCCCCAGGGCGCGTACGCGAGGAGCAGCGAGCCGGCGAACCAGCCGGCGTCGAGCAGCTGCCCGGACTGGTAGCTCTCGCGGAGCAGCGGCGAGGTGAAGAGGGCGTCGCTGAGCACGGTCAGGGCGAGGGCGGCGATGGCTGTGTTGATGGCCGAGCGGTTGCGGGCGGAGCGGCGGAAGTGCAGGACCAGGACCATCGAGACGAGGGCGATGTCCAGCAGCGGGTAGGCGAGCGTGAGGGCGGCGCGCGGGACGCTGCCGGGGGCTCCGGACTGGGCGGTCTGCGCGGCGTTCGCGAGGGCGAGGCTCCAGGACAGGGTGAGCAGGGAGCCGCCGATGAGCCAGGAGTCGAGGGCCAGGCAGACCCAGCCGGCCCGGGTGACCGGGCGTTTGGCGAGGACGAGCAGGCCCACGATGGCGGGCGGGGCGAAGCAGAGGAAGGCGAAGTCGGCGAGGGAGAGGCTGGGCACCTGGGTGTCGAGGATGACCTCGTACCAGCCCCAGATGGCGTTGCCGAAGGCACCCATGAGGGAGGAGAAGGCGAACAGCAGCCAGGCCGGGCGCTCCCGGCTGCGGTGGGTGCGGGCGTAGTGGTAGCAGGAGACCGCGGCGAGTAATCCGGCGGCGCTGAGCCCGAAGTCGCCCATGAAGACGGCGATTTCGTCGGAGCCCCAGCCGAAGGTCGCGCCGACCGCGTAGGCACCGCTGATCACGGCGAGGAGGAGCTGCGCCAGCAGGCCCTTGCCGCCGCCGGGAACCTGCGACTGGGCCAGGAGCGCTCCGGGGGAAGTCACGGGGCTCCCTCGGCCGGCGGGGCCGGTGCTCCGGCTGGTCGGGCCGCTGCGGCGGGTCGGGCCGACGGGGCCGCCGGTCCGGCGGTCGTGACCCGGTTGGCTGGTTTCGGCGCACTCGCGTGTCGCCTCCGGCGGCTCCACCGCGTCGGATCCTTCGTCCATTGACCGTGCATCGCCCGTCGCCCCCCAAACTGTCCGATCACTCCCCAGCGCCATACGTTCACGGCGCAGCCCCTTGTTCCGGACGATACACCACTTTCGTTACTCAGGGACAGGGTAGGTGTACGCTGTGTCACCAAAGGGAGAGTTGTACGCACGGAGTGCGCATGAACGATTGCCGAGCGTGCACATTCGGCCTCATTCCGTGATCAATACGGTGTTCTCCACAGGCTCCCCGGCGGCGAACCGGGTGAGCTGGCGGGCCAGCAGCCGCTTCGCCCGCGGCTCGAAGGCCGAGCTGCTGCCGCCTACGTGGGGCGTGATCAGGACATGGGGAGCATGCCAGAGGGGGTGCCCGGCCGGCAGCGGCTCCGGGTCGGTCACGTCGAGCGCCGCCCGCAGCCGTCCCGAATCCAGCTCGGCCAGCAGGGACTTGGTGTCGACCACGGGCCCGCGGGCCACGTTGACCAGCAGCGCGCCGTCCTTCATACGGCCGAGGAAGCCGGCGCCGACGAGCCCCCGGGTGTCCTCGGTGAGCGGGATGGAGAGGATCACCACGTCGGCCCGGGGCAGCAGGTCCGGCAGTTCGGTGAACGGGTGTACGGGGCCGCGGGCGGTGCTCCGCGCCGAGCGCGCGACCCGGGTGATCTGCGCGCACTCGAAGGGCGCGAGCCGGTCCTCGATGGCGGCGCCGATGGCTCCGTACCCCACGATCAGCACGGACTTGTCGGCGAGGGCCGGGTAGAACCCGCCCCGCCAGTCCTCGCGGTCCTGGCCGCGGACCATGCCGGGGATGCCGCGCAGGGAGGCGAGCACCAGGGTGAGGGCGAGTTCGGCGGTGCTGGCTTCGTGGACCCCGCGGGCGTTGCACAGCCGGATGCCCGGGTGCAGGTCCGCGAGGCCGCCGAGGACGTCGTCGGTGCCGGCGGTCAGGGTCTGGACGATCCGGAGCCGGGTCATCAGGGCCAGCGGGCGGAGGCTGACCCCGGGGGACTTCATATAAGGGGTGACGTAGAAGACGCAGTCGGCCGGATCGGCCGGGAACGCGTCCTCACCGTCCCACCGGTGGTAGCGGAAGGCGGCGGGGAGGCCGTCGATCTCGTCGGCGGGGAACGGCAGCCAGACCTCTGGCGTGGTGGAAGACATGATCCCGAGGCTATGTGAAGCGTTCGCGATCAAGCGGTTAGTTTGGGGTGCGTCAAAGGGAGGGGGACCCGGGCGTGGAGCG
The DNA here is from genome assembly GCF_040296685.1 of Streptomyces sp. NPDC002054. Classification (NCBI taxonomy): domain Bacteria; kingdom Bacillati; phylum Actinomycetota; class Actinomycetes; order Kitasatosporales; family Streptomycetaceae; genus Streptomyces; species Streptomyces sp. NPDC002054. The sequence goes on along the minus strand of NZ_JBEOXT010000039.1, from coordinate 42,089 downwards.
CAGGTCAATCGGGGCGTCGGCGCTGACGGTGGGCGCGATCGGACTCGGCTGCATGCCGATGAGCTGGGCGTATGCGGCCTCACGGCGGGACGGGGCGCGGTCGCTGGCCGCTGTGCACGCGGCCCTCGATCTGGGGGCGAACCTGCTCGACACGGCCGATATGTACGGGCCGTTCACCAATGAGCTGCTGCTCGGCCGGGTGCTGCGGGAGCGGCGGGCCGAGGCCTTTGTGTCCACCAAGGCGGGCTTGATGGTGGGCGATCAGCATGTGGTGGCCAACGGCCGCCCTCCTCATATACGCCGGGCCTGTGACGCCTCGCTGCGGCGACTTCAGACCGATGTGATCGACCTGTACCAGCTGCACCGGGTGGATCCGGAGGTTCCGGTGGAGGAGACCTGGGGGGCGATGGCGGAACTGGTGGCCGCCGGAAAGGTGCGGGCGCTGGGTTTCTGCGCGGTCGGGGCGGGCGCGGGGCCGGGGGCCGGGCGGCGCGGCGACCGGTCGTACGCCGTGACGATCGGGCAGTTGGAGCGGGCCCAGCAGGTGTTCCCGGTGAGCGCGGTGCAGGCGGAGCTGTCGGTGTGGTCGCCGGAGGCGGTCTGGCAGCTGCTGCCGTGGTGCGCGGCGCGGGGGGTGGGGTTCCTGGCGGCGATGCCGTTGGGCAGCGGGTTCCTGACCGGGACGCTGACGCCGGGGCAGGGCTTCGAGGCGGACGATGCGCGGGCCCGGCATCCGCGGTTCACGGCGGAGGCGATGGCGGCGAACCAGGTGCTGGTGGCGGGCCTGCGGCGGGTGGCCGCGCGGCACGGTCCGCAGGTCACGGCGGCGCAGGTGGCGCTGGCGTGGGTGCTGGCGCAGGGGCCGCATGTGGTGCCGGTGCCGGGGGCCGAGCGGGCGGCGTGGGCGGTGGAGAACGCGCGGGCCGCGGAGGTACTGCTGACGGCGGCGGACCTGGCGGAGATCGCGGCGCTCCCGGTGGCAGTGGGAGCCTGGGACTAGCGCGTCCGGCCACCGCCGTGTGGGCACACGGCACACGGCCCGCAGCCGTGTGGGCAATCGTGCCGCAGGGCGGCACGGGTGGGCACACGGCACGACGGCCCGCACCGGCCGCGCAGCGTGCACCGCAGCGGTGCCCGGGCTGGGCGGGGTATGGGCCGCTGGGCGGTGGTGTCCCGGTGTGCCCACCCGTCCCGCCCTGCGGGACGATTGCCCACACCGCAGCCGGGCGGGGGTGTCCCCGTGTGCCCACGCGTCCCGCCCTGCGGGACGATTGCCCACACCGACGGAGGGAGCCGGGATGCGGAACGGAATGGTGCGGGGCGCGGTGGTTGCCGCGGCGCTGTTGCTGGCGGGGTGTTCGGCGGAGCCGGCCGGGGGTAGGCCGGCGGGCCCGACCTCGCCGCCGGGCACGGCTTCGGGCGGGCCGACCGCCTCCCCCACGGCGCCCCCCGCCAAGGGAGCGGTGACGGTGTCCGGCGAGGTGGCCAAGGGACTGGAGTCGCCCTGGGGGGTGGCCCCGCTGCCGGACGGTGATCTGCTGGTGGCCTCCCGGGACAAGGGGACGATCAGCCGGGTGGACGTGAAGACCGGCAAGTCGGCGGTGATCGGCGAGGTGCCGGGGGTGGCCCCGGCCGGCGAGGGCGGGCTGCTGGGCTTGGCGCTGTCGCCTTCCTTCGCCTCGGACCGGATGGTCTATGCGTACTTCACCACGGAGTCCGACAACCGGATCGCCCGGCTTCGGTATGACGAGCAGCGACCGCCGGGTCAGCAACTGGGCGCTCCGGACACCGTGTTCCGGGGCATTCCGAAGGGGCTCGTCCACAACGGTGGCCGGATCGCGTTCGGCCCGGACAAGATGCTGTACGTGGGGACGGGCGAGACCGGTGACACCGGGCTCGCGCAGGACAAGACCTCGCTGGGCGGCAAGATCCTGCGGATGACCCCGGATGGGGAGCCGGTGCACGGGAATCCTGAGGCCGACTCGGTCGTCTACTCCTATGGGCACCGCAATGTGCAGGGCCTGGCCTGGGACCGGGACCGGCGCCTGTGGGCGGCGGAGTTCGGGCAGCAGGCCTGGGACGAGCTCAATCTGATCGAGCCGGGCGGGAACTACGGCTGGCCGGAGGCGGAGGGGAAGGCGGGCAAGGCCGGGTTCAAGGATCCGGTGGCCCAGTGGAAGACCGACGAGGCCTCGCCGAGCGGGATCGCCTGGGCGGCCGGCTCGGTGTGGATGGCCGGGCTGAAGGGCGAGCGGCTGTGGCGGATCCCGCTGGCCGGCGCGACCCCGGTGGCCGAGCCCGAGGCCTTCCTCACCGGGAAGTACGGCCGACTGCGGACCGTGGTGGCCCTCGGCGGGGACCGGCTGCTGCTGGTCACGAGCGAGACTGACAGAAGGGGTTCGCCGGAGGCGGGCGACGACCGGATCCTGACCCTGACCGTGCGGTGATCAGCCGGCCCCGACGGGGCCGAAAGGGGGGGCACGTGTTCAACATGATCGAGCAGCTGTTCAGCCCGGGACGCAAGCACACGGACGAGGAGAAGAAGCGGCTGGAGCTGTCCCGGGTCGACGTGAACGACGGCGACCCGGGGAAGGGCCCGATAGATCTCGATTACGGCGCGGTGGTCATACGCGTCCCGGCGCAGCCTCCGCAGGAGGACTGACCGGGGCGAACAGGCGGAGGCGGTGGGCGAGGGCGGCGGCTTCGCCGCGGCCCGCGACACCCAGCTTGGCCAGGATGTTGGACACGTGGACGCTGGCGGTCTTCGGTGAGATGAAGAGCTCCTCGGCGACCTGACGGTTGGTCTGTCCGGCGGCGACCAGCCGCAGGACGTCCCGCTCGCGGCTGGTGAGCCCCAGTGCCTCCACCGGATCGGTGTCGGCCGCGGGCCGGTCCGGCGTCTCGTGGGCGGTGAGCGGGAGCCGGGCGCGCTGCGCAAGCAGGGCGAGGTCCTCGCGGAGCCGGCGGGCGCCGAGGCGCTCGGCGTCGGCGCAGGCGGCGCGGAGCAGGCCGACGGCCCGCTGCCGGTCGCCGCCGGCGGTGAGCAGTGCCTCGCCGAGCCGGTGGCGGGCCCGGGCCAGCAGGTACGGGCGCTCCAGCGGGCGGACCCGTTCCTCGACCGCGGTCCAGTCGGCCACGGCGTCCCGGCCCTCGGCGCGCAGGAGTTCGGCGCGGACGTACTCGGCGTGGGCCGCCCACACCGGGGCCGGGGTGGCCAGCCCGCGGGTGGCGTCGCGGATCAGCCGGACGGCGGCGTCCCGGCCGGCGTCGGCGGACGGCAGGCCCCGGGCGTCCGCTTCGGCGGTGGCCGCCGCCAGCAGCAGCGGCCAGGCGTAGCGGTGGCTGGCGAGCGGGAAGCCGTAGCCGACGGCTTCGGCGAATTCGGTGCGGACCTCGGCCGGCCGGCCCTCCCCCGCGGCCAGGCCGACCGCCAGCCGGTAGAGCGGGATGCGGTGCTGGGGCTGGGTGTCGTGGGTGCCGAAGTGCTCGTGGGCGGCGGCGAGCCGGGTGGCCGCCTCGGTCAGTTCACCGCGGGCCAGGGCGAGGTAGCCCAGGCGTGCGGAGGCCGAGCCGCGGGGCGCCGCGCTCTGGCCGACGTGCAGTGCGCGCCGGGCGGCCTCGGCGGCCTCCTCCCAGCGGCCGAGGCTGTACAGGCTCTCGGCCATGTTTCCGCAGAGCCAGGCCTCGGCGTCCAGCAGCCGGGCCTTGGCGACGATCTGCACACCCTGCTGTGCCAGTTCCACGGCTTCCCGGGACCGGCCCCAGGCCTCCAATTGGGAGGTGAAGTTGATGTACGCGCGTCCGGCGAGCAGCGGGACGCCGAGTGCGGTGGCCCGTTCGATGACCGAGCGCATCTCGGCGAACCCCTGCGCGGGGTCTCCGGAGTCGGTGCGCAGGCAGCCGACGGTGATCCGGGCGTTGAGTTCGGTCTCCTCGGCGCCGACCATACGGGCGTACTCGGCGGCGCGTTCCGCAGCCGCGAGGTTGTCGGGGCCGGGGCTGTGGACCATGCCCCAGCCAGCGGCCTTGACGAGGACTTCGGCGTGCACCTGGGACGGGGGCAGCCCCCGGACGAGTTCCTGGGCGATGCCCAGCTCCTTCCAGCCGTCGCCGCGGGCGAGGCTGGCGACGAGCCCGGAGCGTTCGGTCCAGAACCAGGCGGCGCGCAGCAGGTCCTGGTCGGCGGCGGCGTCCTCCAGCATCTGCAGCGCGATCTTGGTGAGCTTCAGGGCGCGTTCGCGTTCGCCGCCGAACCGGGCCGCGACGGTGGCCTCGGCCAGCAGGTCGAGCCGTTGCAGCGGGGTGGTCGCCGGATCGCAGCCGCACGGAGGGTACACCTCGGTGTAGTCGGCGGGGCGCAGCCCCTCGCGGACCTCGTCCGGGGCGCTGTCCCACAGGTCCAGGGCGCGTTCCAGCAGGCGCAGTTGCTCGGAGTAGGCGTGCCGGCAGCGGGCGGCCACCGAGGCCTGAAGTGCTGCGGGCAGCGCCTTGGCCGGGTCGTTGGCGTAGTACCAGTAGCTGGCCAGCCGGATGATCCGCTCCTCGGCGCGGACCAGGGTGCCGTCGGCTTCCAGGGCTTCGGCGTAGCGGCGGTTGACGCGGGAGCGTTCGCCGGGCAGGAGGTCGTCGCTGACGGCCTCGCGGACCAGGGAGTGCCGGAAGCGGTAGCCGTCGCCGTCGGGGGTGGCGAGCAGGATGTTGGCGCCGACGGCGGCCCGCAGGGCCTCGATGAGTTCGTCCTCGGTCAGCCCGGCGACGGCGCGCAGCAGCGGGTATTCGATGGTGGAGCCGCCTTCGGCGACGATCCGGGCGACTCGCTGGGCGGCCTCGGGCAGCACCTCGACGCGGACCAGCAGCAGGTCGCGGAGGTTTTCGGTGAGGCCGGTGCGGCAGCCGTTCCCCATGCAGGCGACGAGTTCCTCGACGAAGAAGGCGTTGCCGTCGGAGCGGTCGAAGACGGTGTCGACAAGGGACTCGTCGGGCTGGGAGGCGAGGATGCCGGCGAGCTGGCGGCGGACTTCGCCCCGGTTGAAGCGGGGCAGCTCGACCCGCTGGACGGTGCGCAGCCGGTCGAGTTCGGCGAGCAGCGGTCGCAGCGGGTGGCGGCGGTGGATGTCGTCGGCGCGGTAGGTGGCGAGGACGACCAGCCGGCCGCTGATGAGGGTGCGGAAGAGGTAGGCGAGCAGGTGCCGGGTGGAGGTGTCGGCCCAGTGCAGGTCTTCCAGGACGAGGACGACGGTGCGGTCGGCGGCGAGGCGTTCCAGCAGCCTGGCCGTCAGTTCGAAGAGACGGTGGGTGCTTTCCTCGTCGTGCGGGCCGCGGGGGGTGTCGCCGAGTTCGGGGAGAATCCGGGCCAGCTCGTCCTCCTGGCCGGCGGCTGCGGTGGCGAACTCGTCCGGGAGGCGGCGGCGCAGGGTGCGCAGGGCCGTGGAAAAGGGGGCGAAGGGAAGTCCCTCCGCCCCTATCTCCACACAGCCTCCGACGGCCATGACGGCGCCGTACCGGGTCGCCTCGCCCAGGAACTCCTCGGTGAGTCGGGTCTTCCCGACCCCGGCCTCGCCGGCTATCAGAAGGGCCTGCGGCTCTCCGCCGGCGGCCCGGGCCAGTGCGTCGGTGAGTACGGCCAGTTCGTCGGCGCGGCCGACGAACACCGGGCTGACAGATCTGGTCTCCACGCCGCCGAGCATGGCACAGACGTCCTGCTCGCCGGCACTTGTTATCGGTGCGCTTCTCATCACGTGTCAGATCACACGGGTCGCGGCGCGGGCTACGCGGCGGCGGTGAAGCGGTTCCGGTCCTCCCTCGCCGCCGACGCGGGCTCCTGGCCCCGCGCCGACCCGCGGCGCGCCTTCTTGGCCTGCTGGACCTGGCGGTACGCGTCGGCCTGGCGGATGAAGTCGGCGCGGCGGGTGGCGGCGATCTCGTGCGCGAACATCTCGTTCTCTCCCCGGTTCGTTTCTCTTGCACCTCGTTCGGTGTGGTTCAAGATTCGCGTCCCAGGGGGTGCCGGCACATCGGGAGCATGCCGCATGTGTGCGGGGCGGGGGTCCTTAGACCCGGGACCGCAGGCCTTAGGCCTTACGGCCTTAGCCGGCGGCCTTCGGGAGGGGGGTGAGGACGTCGAAGTACATGAGGCCGAAGAGCAGGACACCAAGGGCTCCGAGGGCGAAGGCGGCCCAGGAGACGGCCCTGACCCAGGTGGGGTTGAAACGGCCGGGGGCGCCGAAGGAGGGCCCGGCCAGGACGAGCATGCCGAGGATCAGGGCGAGGGCCGAGAAGCAGCCGTTGACCAGGGCGGTGAGGTGCCAGGCGTCGCCGTACAGGGCGTCGATCTTGGCCTCGGTGCTCGCCGCGTTGACGGACTCGATCTGGCCGACGAGGGTCTGGCGCTCGGCGAGTACCCGGGAGACCCAGCTGCCGGTGAGGGCGATGACGGAGAGTCCGGCGCCGGCCAGGGCGGCGGCTGCGGCGCCGACTCCGGTCGGGCGGTCCTCCGGCTCCGGCTCCAGCTCCGGCTCCTCGTCGTGAGCGTCGAGGCCGTCAGCGCCTTCGACGGGCTCAGCGGCCTCGGCGGGCTCGACGAGTTCCTCGGGCGCCGCGTCAGTCTTGGCGGCAGTGGGGGTTGTGGTGTCCATGCGGGGCACCGTAGGCGCCCCGCATGAGAGCTTCCTGAGAGACGAGGGAGATCAGGCCTTGGGCCACTCGTGGGCGAGGACCGACCAGATCTCGGTGCTCTGGCGGACCCCGCGGTGGCGGAAGTTCTCGCGCAGCACGCCCTCCCGCGTGAAGCCCAGCCGCTCGGCAACGGCGATGCTCTTGGCGTTGGCGGAGGAGACGTGCCACTCCACCCGGTGCATGCCGCGGGTGTGGAAGGCCCAGTCGATCAGGACCCGGCAGGCGGCGGTGACCAGGCCGCGGCCGGCCGCGGCGGGCTCCAGCCAGCAGCCGACCTCGCACACGCCCTGCTCCGCGTCGAAGGCGGGGAAGAGGACCCCGCCGCGCAGGGTGCCGTCGACCCGGATGCCGTAGAGGCGGGCGCCGTCGGCGGCGGCCTTCGCGGCGTTCGTGCCGAGCAGGTTCCGGGCTGATTCCAGGTCGGTGGCCCGGTCCGGGAAGGGCACGTGCACGCCGATGAACTCACGGCCGCGGTCGATGTGCGCCAGGAACTCCTCGGCGTGCCAGACCTCGAGCGGGAAGAGCTGGGCGTCATCGGCCAGGTCTATGGAGAACATGCGGGCTCCTTACGGCGCACGGCCGTGGGACTGGAACGGTCAGTGGGAGGCGGCTTCCGCGGGATCGTCGGTGGGCCGCTGCGCTGGCAGTTTGCCATGCGGACGGCTCTCGGGCGGCTCAATACTGATCTTGGGCAGCCGGCGGTCGAGCCAGTCGGGCAGCCACCAGTTCGCGCCGCCCAGCATGTGCATGAGGGCGGGGACGAGGAGGGTGCGCAGGACGAAGGCGTCCAGGGCGACGGCCACGGCGAGGGCGATGCCGAACATGGCGATCAGCCGGTCGCCGCTGAGGACGAAGGCGAGGAAGACGGAGATCATGATGACGGCCGCCGAGTTGATCACCCGGCTGGTCTCGGCCAGGCCGACCCGGACGGCACGCCGGTTGTCGCCGGTCTCCAGCCATTCCTCGTACATCCGGCTGACCAGGAAGACCTGGTAGTCCATGGACAGTCCGAAGAGCACCGAGACCATGATCACGGGCAGGAAGGGCTCGATCGGCCCGGCGCTGCCCAGGCCCAGCAGTTCGCTGCCCCAGCCCCACTGGAAGATCGCCACGACCACGCCGAAGGAGGAGGCGACGGCGGCGACGTTCATCAGGGCCGCCTTCACCGGGATCCCGATGGACCGGAAGGCGAGCAGCAGCAGGACACAGCCCAGGGCGATCACCACGCCGACGAACAGCGGCAGCTTGCCGATGATCACCTCGGCGAAGTCGTCGTAGCCGGCGGTCACCCCGCCGACGTACACCTCCATGCCGGTGCCCGCTTCGGCGCGCGGGACGACGTCCTGGCGGAGCCGGTCGACCAGCTCGCTGGTGTCCCGGGACTGCGGGGCGGATTCCGGTACGACGGTCAGGACGGCGGTGTCCCCGCTGCGGTTGACCACGGCGGGCCCGGCGGAGGCGACCCCCTCGGTGTTCCTCAGGGCTGCGCCGAGCCGGTCCAGGGCGACCCGGTCGCCCGCGTCGCCCAGGTGCGCGACCACTGCCAGGGGGCCGTTCGTGCCGGGGCCGAAGCCCTCGGCGAGCAGGTCGTAGGCCTGCCGGGTGGTGGCGGTGGCCGGGTTGTTGCCCTGGTCGGAGGTGCCGAGGTGGAGGGAGAGGGTGGGCAGGGCCAGTACCACCATGACGAGGGCGGCGACCAGGCCGAGCAGCTTGGGGTGCCGTTCCACGAAGGCGGACCAGCGGGCGGCGAACCCGCTGGGCCCTTCGGGCTGCGGACCGTGCTCGGCGAGCCTGCGGCGTTCGCGGCGGGAGAGCGCGCGCATCCCGATGTACGAGAGGAGGGCGGGCAGCAGCGTCACCGAGGCGGCGACCGTGAGGACCACGGTGAGCGAGGCGGCCAGCGCGACGCCGTTGAGGAAGTCCAGGCGGAGCACCAGCATGCCGAGCAGGGCGATGCAGACGGTGGCGCCGGCGAAGACCACGGCCCGGCCGGTGGTGGCCACCGCGGTCCGGGCGGCCTCCTCGACCGGGAGGCCGCGCTGGAGGCCCTTGCGGTGCCGGGTGACGATGAACAGCGCGTAGTCGATGCCGACGCCGAGGCCGACCAGGGTGCCGAGCATGGGGGCGAAGTCGGCGACCGGCATGGCGTGCCCGAGCAGGCTGATGCCGGAGTAGGCGGTGCCGACGCTGACCAGGGCGGTCGCGATGGGCAGCAGGCTGGCGGCGAGCGAGCCGAAGGCGAGGAAGAGGACCAGGGCGGCGACGGCCACGCCGATGACCTCGGCGAGGTGGGCGCCGGGCGCCTCGGTGAGTCCGATGGCCCGGCCGCCGAGCTCGACCTGGAGGCCGTCTGCCTCGGTCTGCGGGTTCTTGGCGGCCTTGACGACCGCCGCGGCCTGGGCCTTGGGGACCGCGTCGGCCGGCCGGTCGAAGGTGACCACGGCGTAGGCGGTGCGCCCGTCGGCGCTGATCCGGGTCGCCCCGTCGGGGCCGCCGTAGGGGCCGGCGACCGAGCCGACGCCGGGGAGTCCGGCGATGGTGTCGAGGGCGGCGGTCATGCGCTGCTCGACGTCGGGAGCACGGACGGTCCGGTCCGGCGGGGTGCGCCAGACGACGGTGTCGGTGTCGCCGCCCTGGCCGTGGAAGCCTTCACGGAGCAGGTCGGCGGCCTTGCCGGACTCGGTGCCGGGGACCTCGTAGTTGTTGGAGTACGCACTTCCGGCGGTGGCGGCGGTCGCCGCGGTGCCGCCGAGGGCGATCAGCCAGAGCAGGACGACGACGAGGCGGTGCCGCAGACACCACCGTGCGATTGCTGCCAACGGATCGTGCTCCCCTGGTGGTGGCTCGGATCTTCACCGGGACGGCCCGACGCAGAACGCATGAACGCAGGAGACCTGTGGACCTGTGGCCCTGTTGCCCTAGGGGGTCGCCCTGGGTGGTCTCCACCGACACGATCGCAGCGATTGGTGATCGTTGGCCCGATTCGTGCGCATCGTCACAGGACTGCGGTGGTGTGCGGGACCTTGTACCCGGGGACGGAAGGCCAGCGGACCGTCAGGACGACCGTGTCCTCCTCCGCGCACCAGGAATGATCGACTCCGCGGCCCCAGACCACATAGTCGCCCTGCTCGGCGAGGACGACCGTGCGCTCGGGGAACTCCAGCCGGAAGCGCCCGCTGATGAGGACCTGGAGGGCGGTGCGCTGCTCGCCCCGCACCCACTGGGCGCGTTCCTCGCCCTTGGCGTGCATTCCCCACTTGATCTCGACGTCCCCGCTGTGGCGGGGGCCGTCGGGGTCCTTGAAGTGGCCGAGGAGCCAGCCGTGGTCGAGGGCGGCGTCGGCGGCGGCCCGGCCGACGTAGACGTTGTCGCTCATGGAAAGCGAGGCTAATCCAGTTGCGAGCCCGGGCGGGCGGCTGGTCGGCTGCGCGGATGCGGATGACGACGGATGGCGTACAGGTACGGGCCCGGTACGACGCGGAGATGCGGCGCGGGGCGCAGCCCGAGGGGCCGGGTGCGGTGGTGGAGCGGGCCGGGCAGGTGGTCCGGCACAGCGCGCCGGGCCTCGGCTTCAACGCGGTGCTCTGGTCGGACCTGACGGATCAGACCGCGGACGCCGCGATCGCCGAGCAGGTGGCGTTCTTCGCGGGGCGCGGCGCGGACGAGTTCGAGTGGAAGCTGTACGACCACGACGGCCCGGCGGATCTGGGGGCGCGGCTGGCTGCGGCCGGGCTGGTGCCGGAACCTCCGGAGACGCTGATGGTGGCACGGGTGGCGGACCTGACCGCGCGGTCGGCGGACGGCGGCAGCCCGGCGCTGCCGGAGGGGGTGACCCTGGTACCGGTGACGGACGCGGCCGGGGTGGAGCTGATGATGGCGGCGCACGAGGCGGCCTTCGGGGAGTCCATGCCGCGCCTGCACCACCAGGTCCTGACCCGGCTCACCGAGGAGCCGGACACCCTCGCCGCGGTGGTGGCCATGGCGGCCGGCCGCCCGGTGAGCGCGGCCCGCATCGAGATGCCGGCCGGGGCCTCGTTCGCCGGCCTGTGGGGCGGCGGCACCGCCCCCGAGTGGCGGGGCCGCGGCATCTACCGCGCCCTGGTCGCCCACCGCGCCCGCATCGCCGCCGACCGCGGCATCCGCTACCTCCAGGTCGACGCCTCCGACCAGAGCCGGCCGATCCTGGAGCGCCTGGGCTTCGAGGTGCTGGGCGTCACCACGCCGTACGTCTGGACGGCGGCGTAGCGGGCCGCGATGACGAAGGTGACGCTGATCAGCAGGGACCAGGCGGCGAACTTGGCGAGCGGCACCGGCTGCCAGCCGTCGAGCTGGTCGGGGTAGCTCCAGGCCCCCGCGTAGGTCGCGGCGTTCTCGGCGACCCAGAGGAAGAACCCGATCAGTACGAAGGCCAGGGACAGCGGCATCCGGTACCGGACGGCGCCCACGGTGTAGTGCACCCAGGTGCCCCACAGGGCGAGGAGCAGCAGGGCGGCCAGGGGCCAGCGGAGGTCGGGCAGCCAGTGGTGGGTGAAGAAGTTGAGGTAGACGAGGGCGGCCAGGACTGCCATCGGCCGCGCCCGGTACCGGTCCAGGGAGAGGTCCATCAGCCGCCAGGCGCGGCACACGTAGCTGCCGACGGCCGCGTAGAGGAAGCCGCCGTACAGCGGGACGCCCGCCACCTTGGTGAGGGCCTCCTCCGGGTAGACCCAGGACCCCATCTGCACCTTGACCAGCTCGAAGAGCAGCCCGATGACGTGGCAGGCGGCGATCACGGCGGTATCGCGGGCGCTGTCCCAGCCGGCCTTGCGGGCCAGCACGGTCAGGCCGACCCCGTAGAGCAGGACCAGGTCGTAGCGGGCCACCGGCAGCTCGGGCAGCAGCCCCGACGCCCCGATCCCGAGCACCAGGGCAACGGGAAAGGCACAGCAGCGTGCCTGCAGCAACCCGAAGCGCAGCAGCTGGCCGGCCGGGTTCGCGGGCTGAGGGGTCTCGTTCGGGCGCATGTTCCCGCAGACGCCCGGAGCCGCCCGCGGGGTTCCGGCCCGGGACGCCCTGGGGGGCGGCCCGGGCGGAGGGTCGCGGGGGAGCTACGCAGCGGCGCCGCGGGGGGCGTCGCGCCAGTAGCCCAGGCTGTCCAGTCGGGACTTGGGCAGGCCGAGGTCCTTGCGGAGCCAGGAGGTCAAGGCGCGGGTGGTGGCGGTGTCGCAGGCCAGCCAGACGTACGCGGCGGCCGGATCCGGTGCCAGCGCCGGGAGTTCGGCCTTGACCCGCTCGACCAGGGCCGCGCCGCCGCGCTCGCGGGGGATCCGGCGGATCTCGTGCCGGGCGGGGTCCAGCCGGACCGGAAGTTCCGCGTCCGAGGCGTGCTGCGTCTCGAACCACACCGTGGCGGGGGTGTCCGGAAAGGCGTCCAACAGGGAGTTGACCGCGGGCAGCGAGGCCGCATCCCCGATCACCAGCAGCCGCTCGGGCGCGGGCGCGGGCCGGACGAAGCCGGTGCCCTGGACCGTGGCCTCGATGGTGTCCCCCGGCGCCGCGCATCGCGCCCAGTTGCTGGCCGCGCCGTCGTGCAGGGCGAATTCCAGCGAGAAGGTGCCGGCCGCCGGGTCGGGATCGACCAGGGTATAGGCCCGCTGGTGCGGTTTGCCGTGGTCCTGGAACCACAGCCGCACCCACATGGTCGGGTGCAGGGACTCCCCGGCCGCCGCCAGCAGTCCGCCGTCGGTGAAGCCGACCCGCCGGTAGTCCGCCGTGACCTGTTCCGCCCCGGTCACAGTGAACGTAAAGTCCTTGGCGCGCAGGAGTTTGAGGACCACGCCCTCCCAGCCCTTGCCCACAGCCATGTCCGTCCGCCCCTTTCCCGGCACCCTATAGTTAGGTCAGCCTAACCTGACGCGCCTGGGGGTACGTGTGAGCAGTGCGAGCGAAGCGACCGTTGCGGACCACGAGGTGTACCGGGACGCCCATGGCATCCCCCATCTCCGCGCCGCCGGACCACGCGAACTCGCCTACGCCCAGGGCCGGATCACCGCCCTCGACCGGGCCTGGCAGCTGGAGACCGCCCGCCACCGCGCGCAGGGCTCCACCGCCGCGTTCCTCGGCCCCGCCGCCGTCGCCTGGGACCGGTTCGCCCGCCAGGCGCGGCTGGCGGACACCGCCCGGCGCTGCTTCGACGCCCTGGATCCGGAGACCGCCGACTGGGTCCGGGCGTACGTGGCCGGGGTGAACGCCGGGCTCACGAGAGGGGCGGCCCGCGACCCCCGGTTCGCGGACACCGGCCTCTCCCCCACCCCCTGGGACCCCTGGGTTCCGCTCGCCGTCTGGGTCTCCACCCACATCCTGTTCGCCGGCTTCCCCACCAAGCTGTGGCGCGACCGGGTCGCCCGCACCCTCGGCGACGCCGCCGTCCCGCTGTTCGCCGCCGACCACCCCGGCAGCTGCGGCAGCAACGGCTGGCTGGTCCCCGGGGACCGCACGGTCAGCGGCTCGGCGATCCTCGCGGGCGACCCCCACCGGACCATCGAGGACCCGGGCGTCTACCAGCAGATACGTCTCTGCTGCCCGGAGTACGACGTCCTCGGCCTCGCCGTCCCCGGAGTGCCCGGCATCGCCCACTTCGGCCACACCGGCACCGCGGCCTGGGCCATCACCAACGCCATGGCCGACTACCACGACCTGTACGTCGAGGAGTTGCGGGAGGACGGCCACGGCCGGCTGCTGGCCCGCGCCGCCGACGACACCTGGGAGCCGGTCGCCCGCCACACCGAGACCCTCACCGTCAAGGACGGCGAAACGTTCCTCCATCTCGAGGTGGAGGTGCTGGAGACCGCGCACGGCCCGGTCGTCGTCAGGCAGGGGATCGACGGGGCGGAACAGGACCTGAGCCTGCGCTACCCGCCCCGGGTCTGCGAGGACCTCGGCTTCGCCGCGCTGCCCGCGCTGCTGCGCGCCCGTACGGTCGCCGACGTCGACCGCGCGCTCGACGGCTGGGCCGAGCCCGTCAACGTGGTCCTCGCCGCCGACTCCGCGGGCGGCCTGCTGCACCGGGTCGCGGGCGCCGTCCCGCTGCGCGACCCCGCCAACCGGCTGCGGCCGGTGCCTGCCTGGGAGCCGCAGTACGCCTGGCAGGGCTGGGCCGCGACCGTCACCGAGCCGGTGCAGGGCTTCGCCGTGATGGCGAACGCGCGCGGCATCGCCTCCCCGTACGGCGTGGAGTTCGCCCCCGGCCACCGCGCGCACCGCATCCGCGAACTGCTCAGCGGCTCGGCCGGCTGGTCGGCCAAGGACATGGCGGAGATCCACCGGGACACCCACCTCGCCGCCGCCGGCCCGCTCCTCGCCCCGCTGCCCGCCCTCGACGGCCTCGGCCCGGCTGCCTCTGCCGTACGCGAGCGGCTGCTCGGCTGGGACCGCCGGATGGCGGCGGACAGTACGGACGCGGCCCTCTTCGCCGCCTACCGCTCCGCCCTCGCCCGGCGGATCGCCGCCGACCCGCTGTTCGCGGAGCTGGCCGGCCCGCCGACCGGGCCGGAGGTGCTGCACGACTGGCAGCTGCTCCTGCCGAAGACCGGCTACGCGCTGGAGGGCCTGCTGATCAGCCCCCTCCTCCCGGAGCTGGACCGCACGGCCCATGTCCGGGCGGCCCTGGAGGACACGGCGGCCACCTTCCGCGACGTGCCGTGGTCCGAGCTCCACCGCCTCGCCCCCTGGCAGGCCCTGCCGGACCCCGGGGCCTCCTGGCCGGGCCTGGCGGGCGACCACGACTGCGTCAACGCCACCTCCTCCGTCCCGGGCGTCACCGACCTGATCGTCCGCGCCTCGGCGGCCCGGTACGTCTGGGACCTGGCCCGGCGCGAGGACAGCCTGTGGGTGGTCCCACTGGGCGCAGACGGGGTCCCGGGCGACCCGCACCACCAGGACCAACTGCCGCTGTGGGCACGGGGCGAGCTGGTGCCGGTGGTCACCGACTGGGACCGGCTCAGCCGGGAGCCGTTTTTGTACGAGTGATGTACGTGTCGACGGGGCGTCAGGCTCCGTCCGACCGGGCAAGGACCCCGGCATGACAGACACCAACAAGCCCCGTCGTCACGCCTCTTGGATGGTCGTCGGCGTACTGGCGGCACATTTCCGCGGGCAGACGCCGTTCACCCAGGAAAGCCTGGCGGAACACCTGCACGTGGACCGCGAGACGGTCTCCTCGATGGAACAGGGCCGCCGCCTCCTTCAACCGAAGATGGCGGCGGCCCTCGACGAACTGTTCGACACGCGTGGGGCGTTGAGCAAAGCGCTGACGAAGGTCCCGAAGCGGGAGCGGTACCCAGCGTTCGCGATCGACTACATCGACCACGAACGTGATGCAGAGAGCCTGCTCTGGTACGAGAACCACGTGATCCCCGGGCTGCTTCAAACCCCAGAGTACGCAGCGGCGGTCTTCGGCTGCCTCTATCCGCCGCTGACGCCGGAGGAGGCTGAGCAGCACACGACATCACGACTGGCCCGGCAAACGCTGTTCAACCGCAAGCCGTGGCCGCCGATGATGCACTTCATCCTGGAACAGGTTGTCCTGGAGCGGCCGATCGGCGGCATGGAGGTGCTCCGCGGGCAGCTTCGACACCTACGGGAGATGGCGAAACTCCCCTTCCTCGGACTCCAGATCATCCCGACCAGCCGAACCACCCACGCTGGCCTCGCGGGACCGATGATCCTCCTGGAAACAGGCGACCACGACCAGCTTGCCTATCTGGAAGGCCAGCGCGTCAGCTTCCTGTTGGACGATCCCGACGACGTCCATTCCCTGCATCTCAAGTATGGGATGCTGCGTTCTCAGGCCCTTTCACTGGAGGACAGCATGGGCCTGCTGGACGACCTGCTAGGAGAGTCATGACGCACGAACTGGCCTGGTTCAAGTCGAGCTACAGCAGCGACGAGGGCGGCGCCTGCATCGAAGTTGCCTACCACTGGCGGAAGTCGAGCTATAGCGGCGACTCCGGCGGCAACTGCGTCGAAATCGCCGCGCACCCCGCCGCCGTCCACGTCCGGGACTCCAAGGTCGCCGACGGCCCGGTGCTCACCGTCTCACCGGCGATCTGGTCCGCCTTCCTCGCTGCCACCTGCTGAAGGGGGCTCTGGGAGACCCCGGTTGATCCGGGCCTGGTTGGCCCGGAGGCCGGTGGCGAGGCTGTGGTCATGACCGACAACAACAGCAATGTGACCGGCTTCCACGACCGTGTCGTCCTGATCACCGGCGGAACCCGCGGGATGGGCCTGGCCACCGCACGTCTGCTCCTGGAAGCCGGCGCCCACATCGTCATCACCGGCCGCGACGATGCCCGTCTCGACCGCGCGGCCGAAGAGCTGGACGAGGTCTCCGACCACGGCTCCCGTCTGCTCACCGTCCGGGCCGACTCCGCCAGCCTCACCGATCTCGACCGCCTGGGCGCCCTGATCCGCGACCGCCACGGACGCCTCGACGGGGTGTTCGCCAATGCCGGGGTCGGCGTGTTCCAGCGCAGTGGCGAGGTCACCGAGCAGGACTTCGACCTCAGCGTCGACGTCAACTTCAAGGGCGTGTTCTTCACGATCCAGAAGGTTCTGCCGCTGCTCGACGCGGCGGGTGGCGGTTCCGTCGTGATCAACGCCTCATGGACATTGCACCGGGGCATGGCCATCGCACCGGTGTACGCGGCAACCAAGGCCGCCGTCCACAATCTGGCCCGCACCCTGAGCAGTGATCTCGCCGGACGGGGCATCCGGGTCAACTCGATCAGCCCGGGCTACATCGTCACCGAGATGCTCCACACCGCCGTCCCGGACCCCGCCTCGCACGATGCCATCCGCGCCCAGGTGCCGCTGGGACGGCTCGGCCAGGCCGAGGACATCGCCGAGACCGTGGCCTTCCTCCTCTCCCCCCGGTCCTCGTACATCACCGCCCAGGACATCGTCGTCGACGGGGGCGTGGCGACCGCCGCCCCCGCCTCCTGACGGCACGCGTGACGGGTGGCTGCCTGGCCCCGGCAGGGCCAGGCAGCCACCCGTCACGACCGGCCACAATCGGCGTATGAGCACAGCCATCACCCTGAGCGAGTTCCTCCGCTCCCGCCGTTCCCTCCTGCGCCTCGAAGACGTCGCCCTGCCGGACTTCGGAGGCCGGCGCCGGGTCGCGGGCCTGCGCCGCGAGGAGATCGCGCAGCTCGCCGGGGTGAGCGTCGACTACTACACCCGGATGGAACAGGGCCGCGTGCCCAACCCCTCGGATGCGGTACTCGACGCCCTCGCCCGCGCCCTCCGGCTGGACGGGGATGCCACGCGGCACCTGTACCGCCTCGCCCGTCCGCAGCCCTCCACCCGGCACGCTTCCCGCCGCCAGGCCCGGCCACAGGGCGTACGGCCCATGCTCCAGCGGCTGCTGGACGAACTGGTGGACGTGCCGGCCATGGTGATGGGCCGGCGCATGGACATCCTGGCCTGGAATGCCGCAGCGGTCGCCCTCTTCGGCGACTACGGGGCCCTGGACCGGGCCGAGCGCAACATCGCCCGGATCACCTTCCTCGACGAGACGTCCCGCGAACTGTATGCGGACTGGCCCTCCTGCGCCCGCGAGAACGTGGCCTACCTCCACCTGGACGCGGGACGGCACCCCGAGGACCCGCAGTTGGCGAGCCTGATCGGCGAACTGTCGATGAAGTGCGAGGACTTCCGCCGCTGGTGGGCCGAGCACCCGGTGCAGGACAAGACCTCGGGGACCAAGCGGTTCCGCCATCCGGTGGTGGGCGACCTGGAACTGGCCTACGAGACCCTGCGCGCAGCCGACGACCCCGATCAGGCTCTGATCACGTACGCAGCCGAGCCGGGCAGCCCCTCGCACGACGGCCTGCGGATGCTGCTGGCCTGGGCCGCCGGGACTCCCTCCCGGCTCGACTGCGGTCCTTGTGTCAGTTGACGCCGATCTCGCCGAGTTGCAGGTAGTGGTCACCGAATTGGTCGGTGCTCAGCCTGGTGCCGGTGATCTTCACGTAGCGGGCCGTGGTCGGCGCGAACGAGATGGTCTGGGCTGCGGCGCCGGGGCGCGGGTGGTTGCGCTTGTCGGCGACGGTGGTCCAGGTGGCGTTGTCGGATGAGACCTGGACGGTGAAGTCGACCGGGAAGCCGAGGCCCGTGTTGGCGCCGTCGGTGCGCGGGGTGAGCTGGACCTGGCTGATCTGGCTCGCTCCCTGGAGGTCGACGGTGATCCACTCGTTGGCCGCTGCCGTGGGCGACTTCTGGCTGCTCCAGCCCAGCGAGTAGCCCTCCGCCGAGTTCACGATGCCATCGGTGGCGGCAGTGCGCTTCCACCCCGAGGCCTCCACCGAACTCGACGTCGTCACCGGGCGGTTGGATGCCAGTTCCGCGCCGAAGGCCTCGATCTCGGCCAGTTGCATGTGGTAGTTGCCGCGCTGGTCCGTGCGCAGCTTGGTCCCGGTGACCTTGACGTAGCGCACGTCGGTGGGTGCGAAGGGGAAGGACTGCGCGGAGGCGTCGGGCTTCGGGTGGTTGCGCTTGTCGGCGACGGTGGTCCAGGTGGCGTTGTCGGCCGAGACCTGGACGGTGAAGTCGACGGGGAAGCCCAGCCCGGTGTTGGAGCCGTCGGCACGGCCGAAGAGGTCCAGGCGGCCGATCCGGCGGGCGGCGCCGAGGTCCACCGTCACCGACTCGGTGTGGTCGGTGGCGAGGTTGTCGATGCTGCTCCAGCCGTTGGTGCCGGTCGGCAGGGAGCGACGGCCGTCGGTGAGGGCGTTCCTGCTCCAGCCGTCGGCCTCGTAGCTGCTGGAGGCGGTGACGGCGGCACCTTCGGCGGGGTTGGTGCCGGGGTTGAGCCGCACGTTGTCGAACCGGGCGCTCGCGCCGCCGGTGGCGAGGCCGACGTTGCCGACCGGGTAGCTCGCATCGGTGAGGGAGATCAGCTCCGCCGTTCCGGCGTACACCTTGAGGGTGGAGCCGCGGGTGACGGCCCGCAGGGTGACCGTCTGGCCGGAGGTGTAGCCGGGCACCTTCGCCGTGGCGAGGGTGGTGCCGCTGCGGTTGACGAAGACCTCGCCGTTGTTGCGCAGGCCCACCAGGTAGCCGGTCTGCCGGTCGGTCGGGTTCTGGCTGTGGACGGTCAGGCCGGCCCAGTTGGTGTCGCCGCCGTCGGCGTTGACGCCGGTGATCCGGACGTCGACGGAGGCGGCGACGTCCTGGTAGGCACGCCCGGCCACTGCGGAGACCGTGTCATAGCCACTGGCGGTGTCGCTCTGTACGTACGCCTGGTCGCCGGTGACCGACCAGGAGCCGCGGGTGTGCCGCCACTCGGTGTCGGCGCCAGAGGAGAAGTCCTCGGCGAACGGGTAGGAGGCGTCGGGACCGGGGGTGGTGAGGGCGTCCAGGATCTGCTTGTGGCGGTGGTCGATCTCCGCGCCCGAGGTGGTGAACTCGGTGGTGTTGGTGATCAGGGACGAGGTCAGGGCCCGGGCCAGGACCGGCTTGACCGCGGCGAGCTGGTGCAGCAGCTCGTAGTCCTGGATGCCGGCCAGCAGGGCCTCACTGCGCACGCTGTCGTAGACGTCGAGGGCGTCCTTGTTCGGGCGCACCAGGAACGGGTCCCCGTTGGTCCAGTCGTTGAAGGTGTCGATGTGGTCGAAGCGGGTCGGCGGGTTGCCCACCGGCTGCGTCCAGATGTTCCAGCCCCAGTGCAGGAATCCCTTGCCGCCGACCGCCGACACCATCCACGGCGTCAGACGCGAGTCGGAGAGCGGGTAGCTGATGAAGCGGTTGAGGTGGCGGTCCCGCGGGCCGATGCAGTAGTAGAGCCAGAGGTCCTGGCCGGCGAGACGCTGGTTCTGGTAGTAGCCGGCGTTCTTGTCGTAGTGCTCGTCCATGATCGGCGTGACGGTGCCGAGGACGTCGTCCAGGGCCGGCACGGCCTCGTGGTGGGCCTCGTTCGTCTGCCCCTGGGGGAAGTACTCGCGGTAGCGTTCGTAGAGCCACTTCGCGGAGGAGACCTGGGTCTGGTCCGCCGCGTAGGGCTCGTCAACGGCGCTCATGTAGAACACGTCGCTCCACCGGCGGCCGGGTGCGCAGGTCGGCCCCGAGTCAAGGCACTTGGAGTCGAGGTGGGCCTTGAGGGCGGGAAGTACCGTGTTGACGTACGCGGTGGCCTCGGCCGAGCCCGGAGTCAGGTAGGCCATCTTCACCCCACCGTTGCCGTCGCTGACGAGCGCCTCGAGCTTCTTGCCGGCGTCCTCGACGAGGGTGGGGGTGTAGATGTACTGGAGTGAGCCGGCGTCCTTGAAGAGCTCGACGAAGCGGTCGAAGTTCTTCCAGGTGAAGGTGTACTTGCCGTCCACGAGCGTGGTGTCGGGTATGGAAAGGGCCTGGAAGTCCGCGTAGATGACGTTGTTGCGGTGCTTGGCGTGGTTCTTGGCGAAGTTCCCCATGAGCGTCCACCACTCGGGGGAGAAGTCCGCGACCCCGTACTGGTCGGGGATGGACGACGCCGTCCACTTGTAGTCCCAGCCGACCGAGGTGAACCAGTTGTTCATCCGGAACGTCGACCGGTTCGTCGGGGGCAGTTCGACGTCGTAGACCGTGACGGAGACGGGCACGTCCACCGGGCCGGCCGAGCTCTGCACGGTGGCCTTGCCGGTGTAGGCGCCGGGCGCCTGCCCGGTGGGCACCGCCACGCTGTAGTAGTAGGGCTGCGTGGTGTTCGCTGCCAGCTGGTGCGGGGCGTTGCCGACGAGCGCGTCGTAGTAGCTCGTGCCGCCGTCCGGCGGCTCCTGCTGGTGACCACTCTGGATTTTCGCGATGTTCGGGTGGTTGTACTCCCGGTTCACGGTGATTCGCGAGGACGGGATCACTGCTCCGCCCGGCCCGGTGAGGTCGCCGGCCTTCACCGACAGGCCGGACAGCGTCTGCCCCGAGCGGACGACGATCTGGGCGGCCTGGACCTCGTTGCGCGCCGAGAACATCGTCACCGCGTTCGTCGGCCGGAAGGGGGCCTGCGAGGACGAGAAGACGTGGTCGGCCCCGCTCGCAACCCAGACGGACGGCTGCGCCGCGGCGGTGGCCTGGCCCGGGGTGACGGAGGCCAGCAACAGGCAGGCCAGTGTGCCAACTGACACTCTGATAGATGTTTTTCTCACGAATCCTTATATCGCATGACAACAAACGCTCAGGGGCCGGGCAGCACTTCGCCCCGCCGAGCAACAGCTCGACGGGGCGAAGGGACGGGAGTGAGGCGGGGCTCAGCCCTCGGAGACGCCCAGGCGCTCCAGGATGAGCTCCTTCACGCGGGCCGCGTCCGCCTGGCCGCGGGTGGTCTTCATGACCGCGCCGACCAGCGCGCCGACCGCCGCAACCTTGCCGCCGCGGATCTTGTCCGCGATGGCCGCGTTGCCGGCGATGGCCTCGTCCACGGCCGCGCCCAGCGCGCCCTCGTCCGAGACGACCTTCAGGCCGCGCTTCTCGACGACCTCGTCCGGGGTGCCCTCGCCCGCGAGGACGCCCTCCAGGACCTGGCGGGCCAGCTTGTCGTTGAGCGAGCCCTCGGCGACCAGTACCGCGACGCGCGCGACATCGGCCGGGGTGATCGGGAGCTCGTCCACGCCGACGCCCTGCTCGTTGGCGTTGCGGGCCAGCTCGCCCATCCACCACTTGCGGGCGGCGACCGAGTCGGCGCCGGCCGCGATGGTGGCCTCGATGGACTCCACGGCACCGGCGTTGAGGATCGACTGCATGTCGAACTCGCCGATGCCCCACTCCTCGCGGAGCCGGTTGCGGCGCACCCGCGGCATCTCGGGCAGGCCGGCCCGCAGTTCCTCGACCCACTCGCGGGCCGGGGCGACCGGGACCAGGTCCGGCTCCGGGAAGTACCGGTAGTCCTCGGCGTTGTCCTTGATGCGGCCGGAGGTGGTGGAGCCGTCGTCCTCGTGGAAGTGACGGGTCTCCTGCACGATCGTGCCGCCGGACTGCAGGACGGCCGCGTGGCGCTGGATCTCGAAGCGCGCCGCGCGCTCGACCGAGCGCAGCGAGTTGACGTTCTTGGTCTCCGAGCGGGTGCCGAAGGTCTTGGTGCCGTTCGGGCGCAGCGACAGGTTCACGTCGCAGCGCATCTGGCCCTTGTCCATCCGGGCCTCGGAGACGCCGAGTGCCTTGATGACCTCGCGGAGCTCGGCCACGTACGCCTTGGCGACCTCGGGGGCGCGCTCGCCGGCGCCCTCGATCGGCTTGGTGACGATCTCGATGAGCGGGATGCCGGCCCGGTTGTAGTCGAGCAGGGAGTGGGACGCGCCGTGGATACGGCCGGTGGCACCGCCGACGTGGGTCGACTTGCCGGTGTCCTCCTCCATGTGGGCGCGCTCGATCTCCACGCGGAAGATCTCGCCGTCCTCCAGCTGGACGTCCAGGTAGCCGTTGAAGGCGATCGGCTCGTCGTACTGGGAGGTCTGGAAGTTCTTCGGCATGTCCGGATAGAAGTAGTTCTTCCGGGCGAAGCGGCACCACTCGGCGATCTCGCAGTTCAGCGCGAGGCCGATCTTGATGGCGGACTCGATGCCGATGGCGTTGACCACCGGCAGGGAGCCGGGCAGGCCGAGGCAGACCGGGCAGGTCTGCGCGTTGGGCTCGGCGCCGAGCTCGGTGGAGCAGCCGCAGAACATCTTGGTGCGGGTGCCGAGCTCGACGTGGACCTCGAGGCCCATGACGGGGTCGTACGTCGCGAGGGCCGCGTCGTACGAAAGGAGTTCGGTGACAGTCACGGTGGAACTTTCCCTCTCAGCCCAGCAGGACGTCGTCGTCGCCGAGGCGCTTCAGCTCGCGGTACAGGATCGCGAGGCCGGTGACGATGGCGGCGGCGGACACAACGGCGTCGACCAGCTGGAGCGTGTCGTGCTCCGTGCGGGCCCTGCGGACCTGCTTGATCACGCTGATGGCACCGAAGGCGGTGGTGCCGATCGACAGGTAGGTGCCGGACTTCGACTTCTTGAAGCCCTTGGCCTTGGTCAGTGCACTCACAGGGACGGAGCCTCCTCCAGCAGCGGGTGACCCCAGCGGGCGACGAAGGCGGCCTCGACGGCAGCACCGACCTTGTACAGGCGGTCGTCCTTCATGGCCGGGGCGATGATCTGCAGTCCGACCGGGAGGCCGTCTTCCGGCGCCAGGCCGCAGGGCAGCGACATGGCGGCGTTGCCGGCCAGGTTGGTCGGGATGGTGCACAGGTCCGCGAGGTACATCGCCATCGGGTCGTCGGCGCGCTCGCCGATCGCGAAGGCGGTGGTCGGGGTCGTCGGGGAGACGATCACGTCCACGCTCTCGAAGGCCTTCTCGAAGTCCTTCGTGATGAGGGTGCGGACCTTCTGGGCCGAGCCGTAGTACGCGTCGTAGTAGCCGGAGCTGAGCGCGTACGTGCCGAGGATGATGCGGCGCTTGACCTCGGGGCCGAAGCCGGCCTCGCGGGTCAGGGCGGTGACGTCCTCGGCGGACTTGGTGCCGTCGTCGCCGACGCGCAGGCCGTAGCGCATGGCGTCGAAGCGGGCCAGGTTGGAGGAGGCCTCGGACGGGGCGATCAGGTAGTACGCGGCCAGCGCCAGGTCGAAGGACGGGCAGTCCAGCTCGACGATCTCGGCGCCGAGCTCCTTGAGGAGCTCCACGGACTCGTCGAAGCGCTGCACGACACCGGCCTGGTAGCCCTCGCCGCGGAACTGCTTGACCACGCCGACGCGCATGCCGGCGACGGAACCGTTGCGGGCCGCCTCGACGACCGGCGGGACCGGGGCGTCGATGGAGGTGGAGTCCAGCGGGTCGTGACCGGCGATGACCTCGTGGAGGAGGGCCGCGTCCAGGACCGTACGGGCGCAGGGGCCGCCCTGGTCGAGGGAGGAGGAGAAGGCCACCATGCCGTAGCGGGAGACCCCGCCGTAGGTGGGCTTCACGCCGACCGTGGCGGTGACGGCGGCGGGCTGGCGGATGGAGCCGCCGGTGTCCGTGCCGATGGCGAGCGGGGCCTGGTAGGAGGCCAGGGCCGCGGAGGAGCCGCCGCCGGAGCCGCCGGGGATGCGGGTGAGGTCCCAGGGGTTGCCGGTGGGGCCGTAGGCGCTGTTCTCGGTGGAGGACCCCATGGCGAACTCGTCCATGTTGGTCTTGCCGAGGATGACGACGTCGGCTTCCTTCAGCTTGCGCGTGAGGGTGGCGTCGTACGGCGGGATCCAGCCTTCGAGGATCTTCGAACCGACGGTGGTCGGGACCCCGACGGTGGTGAAGATGTCCTTGAGGGCGAGCGGTACGCCGGCCAGCGGGCCCAGCTTCTCGCCGGCGGCGCGCTTGGCGTCGACGGCGCGGGCCTGGGCGAGGGCGCCCTCGCGGTCGACGTGCAGAAAGGCGTGCACCTTCTCGTCGACGGCCTCGATGCGGGCCAGGTGGGCCTCGGTGACCTCGACGGCCGTGAGCTCGCCGGAGGCGATCTTCTCGGCGGTCTGGGCGGCCGTGAGCTTGACGATCTCGTTCATATGATTAGTCCTCCCCCAGGATCTGCGGCACCTTGAAACGCTGCTGCTCCTGTGCCGGGGCGCCGGAGAGCGCCTGCTCGGGGGTGAGCGAGGGACGGACCTCGTCCGCGCGCATGACGTTGGTCAGCGGGAGCGGGTGGGAGGTCGGCGGGACGTCTTGGTCGGCGACCTCGGCGACGCGGGCGACCGCGCCGATGATGTCGTCAAGCTGTCCGGCGAAGTGGTCGAGCTCGTCTTCGGCCAGTTCCAGACGTGCCAGCCGAGCGAGGTGGGCGACCTCCTCGCGCGTGATGCCAGGCATGCAGCGATCCTCTGGGGTGGGTGTTTTCGGGTTCCGGCCCCAATCCTATGGGGCCGGGCCCCTTCCCCGTGAAACGGTTACCTGCCGTGTGCCCACCCGTGCCGCCCTGCGGCACGATTGCCCACACGTCACGGAGCGGGCGTGTCCGTTAGTTCGGCCGGGCGGCGCCAGCCGCGTTCGCCGCGGGCCAGGAGCCAGGCCGTGGCCTCCTGCGGGGGCATGGCGGCGGCGACGAGCCAGCCCTGCACCGCGTCGCAGCCCAGGTCCCGCAGCCGCTCCCAGGTCTCGTCGTCCTCTACGCCTTCCGCCACCACCAGCAGGCCCAGGGAGTGGGCGAGGTCGACCGTACAGCGGACGATCTCCGCGTCCTGTGCGTCGACCGCCAGCCGCGCCACAAAGGACCGGTCGATCTTCAGCTCGCTGACCGGGAGCCGCCGCAGGTGGACCAGCGAGGAGTAGCCGGTGCCGAAGTCGTCCAGGGACATCTTCACGCCGTGGCCGGTCAGCCCGGCCATCGTGTCGGCGGCCCGCTGGGGGTCTTCCAGCAGCACGTGTTCCGTTATTTCCAGCTGGAGCGCGCCCGCCGGCACCCCGTGCCGGGCCAGCCTGGCCGCCACCGCGCCCGCGAAGCCGGGGGTGTGGACGTCCCGCGGCGAGACATTGACGGCGACCGGGACCTTCAGGCCCTGTGCGCGCCAGCGGGCGACCTGGGCGAGGGCGGTCTCCAGGACGTACTCGGTCAGGTGGGGCATCAGGCCGGAGGTCTCGGCGATGGCGATGAACTCGTCCGGGGAGACCCGGCCGCGCTCCGGGTGCACCCAGCGCACCAGCGCCTCCAGGCCGGCGACCTGGCCGTCGAAGCGGACCTTGGGCTGGTAGTGGAGCTCGACCTCGCTCGCGTCGAGGGCGCGGCGGAGGTCTCCGAGGAGGCCGAGCCGGTCCGGGGTGTTGCTGTCCCGCTTGGACTCGTAGACCTCGACGCCGGTACGGTCCCGCTTCGCCTGGTACATGGCGACGTCGGCCCGGCGCAGCAGGCCCTCGGCGTCGAGGGCGTGGTCGGGGAAGACGGCGAGGCCGGCGCTGGCCTCCAGGACCAGGGTGAGTCCGTCGAGGTCGAGCGGGGAGCCGAGGTCGGCGACCAGGTGGCGGGCGACCCGCTGGGCGCTGGTGGTGGAGTCGGTGGTGGGGAGGAGGACGGCGAACTCGTCGCCGCCGAGGCGGGCGACCTCCGCCTCCTGCGGCAGGGCCTGCCGCAGCCGCTCCGCGATCTGGAGGAGCAGCCGGTCCCCGGCGAGGTGGCCGAGGGTGTCGTTGACCGCCCGGAACCGGTCCATGTCGATCAGCACAAGAGCCGACCGGGTGCCCAAACGTTCAGCCTCGTCCAGGGCGGTCCAGGCCCGTTCCAGCAGCCACTGCCGGTTGGGCAGTCCGGTGAGCGGGTCCCGCAGCTGCTCCTCGGCGCGGGCCCGGGCGATCCACAGGGTGGAGTCGAGGGCGATCAGCGGGACCGCGAACAGCGGCAGGAGCACGGGACTTGTGACGGCGACCACGCAGATCAGCGGGGCGATGCCGAGCAGGGCGACGGCGACTAAGCCCTGTCGCAGCAGGGCCGTACGGGCGACCGTGGGCAGTCCGCCGCCGCGCGGGGCCAGGGCCAGCCAGAGCAGCAGCCGGGTCACCCCCAGATAGGCGAGGGCCGCCAGGACCACCTCGGGGACGGCGGCGGGGCCCCATTCCCCGGGCCCCCAGGGGGACTCCACGGTGGGCGTCTCGCCGACGACGGCAAGGACCAGGGCTCCGGCGCCGATGCCCAGGATGTCGGCCGAGCCGTGCAGCAGGCTCTGCCGCCAGCGGTGCCGGCGGGCCGCGCCGACCAGCGCGACCACGGCCAGCGAGACCAGTCCGGCGGGGATCCACCCGTAGAGGATGAGCACGGCCAGGGTGAGGGCGGCCCCGGATCCGGTGCCGCCCCACCAGCGGTCCCGGCCAAGGGCGACCAGGTGGCCGACGATGATGCCGGTGAGCAGGGCGAGCGCCCAGCCCACGCTGCCGCCGGGGAACAGGTCGTGACGGTTGGTCAGCACGGTGGCCAAGCCGAGGAGGAGGACGATGCCGGCCGAGGCCACGATGGCCATCGGCAGCGCGGCGCGCCAGCCGGAACCGCCGGCGGCCGTGCCGTCGTCCAGTGGATGGGTGTCCGGCGTCCTGGATCTCAGGATGCCGAACCGGCCCGTCCGTACGGACGGGAGATCCCCGCCGAAATCAGGTGACGGGTCGGCGCTTTCGGTGGGTTTCATGCCCGTCCCTCTCACAGCCGGCAATGCCGATGCCACGCGATGGCCCCGATGTCATGCCATCACGGCCGGCATCGCACCACGCAGCCGTGCACGACAGGAGCACCCCTCAACAGTAGGACGCGGGAGGCTCCCAGGGGCAGCGGTCGGCGGCGGTTGCCCGAATGCGACCCAGCCATCCTCATCAGTACGGTATCCGCCGAACAGGTGAGATCGGCCCGGGGGTCCCCCTGTCACCCGTCCGATGATCCGACAGGTCACCGCCCTGTGGCCAGCCCTCTGCCGGCCGTTTGCGACCGCCTTCCGCGCCCGGCGTGCGCCCGCCCGAGCAGCCGCACGCCACGCATCCGTTCGCCTTCGCTACGCCCCCGCGCGAGTCCTACTGCGCGGCGCCGGAATCGGCCACCGGGAGGGCCGCCTCGCGGGCCGCATCCGGCCCGTCCGCGAGCAGCACTTCGAATCCGGCGTCGTCGAGCACCGGGAGCTTCAACTGCACGGCCTTGTCGTACTTCGAGCCGGGGTTCTCGCCGACCACGACGAAGGAGGTCTTCTTCGACACCGAGCCGGTCACCTTCGCGCCACGGCTCTGCAGGGCCTCCTTGGCCCCGTCCCGCGTGTGGCTCTGCAAAGTGCCGGTGACGACCACGGTCAGACCCTCCAGCGGACGCGGGCCCTCCTCTTCCCCGGAGGACTCCTCCTCCATCCGGACCCCAGCCGCCCGCCACTTGCGGAGGATCTCCTGGTGCCAGTCGACGGCGAACCATTCCTTGAGCGAGGCGGCGATGATCGCGCCGACCCCCTCGGTGGCCGTCAGCTCCTCCTCGGTGGCCTGCTCGATCCGCTCGATGGAACGGAACTCGCGGGCCAGCGCCTCGGCGGCGACCGGGCCGACATGACGGATCGACAGGCCGTTGATGACCCGGGCCAGCGGGCGGGTCTTCGCGGCCTCGATGTTGGCGAGCATGGCCAGGGTGTTCTTCTTCGGCTCGCCCTCCTGGTTGGCGAAGACCGTGACGATCTTCTCCTCGCCCGTCTTCGGGTCCCGCTTGGGCAGCCCGCTGTCCGGGTCCAGTACGTACGCCTTGATGGGCAGCAGCTTCTCGACCGTGAGGCCGAAGAGGTCGCCCTCGTCGACCATCGGCGGCTGCGCCGGCTCCAGCGGCCGGGTCAGCGCGGCTGCGGCCACCGCCCCGAAGTTCTCGATGTCCAGGCTCTGCCGGCCGCCCAGGTAGAACAGCCGCTCGCGCAGCTGGGCGGGGCAGGTCTGCCCGTTGGGACAGCGGAGGTCGATATCGCCCTCCTTCATCGGCCGCAGCTCCGTCCCGCACTCGGGACACTGCGCCGGCATGACGAACTCCCGCTCGCTGCCGTCCCGCAGGTCCACCACCGGGCCGAGGATCTCCGGGATCACATCGCCGGCCTTGCGCAGCACCACGGTGTCCCCGATGAGCACGCCCTTGGCCTTGACCACGTCCTGGTTGTGCAGGGTGGCGAACTCGACCTCGGAGCCAGCCACCGTCACCGGCTCCACCTGCGCGTACGGGGTGACCCGGCCGGTCCGGCCGACGCCCACCTTGATGTCGATGAGCTTGGTGTTGACCTCTTCCGGGGCGTACTTCCAGGCGATCGCCCAGCGCGGGGCGCGCGCGGTGGAGCCGAGCCGGCCCTGCAGCGGGATCTCGTCGAGCTTGACCACCACCCCGTCGATCTCGTGCTCGACGGAGTGCCGGTTCTCGCCGAAGTGGTGGATGAACTCGCGGACCTCGGCCAGGGAGGAGACCACCTTGTTGTGCTGGGCGGTGGGCAGGCCCCACTCGTGCAGCAGGCCGTAAGCCTGGGACAGCCGGTCGATCTCGAAGCCCTCGCGGGCGCCGATGCCGTGCACCACCATGTGCAGCGGGCGGGTCGCCGTGACCTTCGGGTCCTTCTGGCGGAGCGAGCCGGCCGCGGCGTTGCGCGGGTTGGCGAAAGGCTTGTCGCCGGCCTCCACCAGGCGGGCGTTGAGCTCCTCGAACTTCTCCATCGGGAAGAAGACCTCGCCGCGGATCTCGACCAGGTCGGGGATCCGATCGCCCGTCAGCCGGTCCGGGATCTCCGCGATGGTCCGCACATTGGGGGTGATGTCCTCGCCGGTGCGGCCGTCGCCGCGGGTGGCGGCGCGGGTCAGCCGCCCCTTCTCGTAGGTGAGGTTGACGGCCAGGCCGTCCACCTTGAGCTCGCACAGGTAGTGGAAGGCCGAGGAGCCCACGTCCCGGGCGACCCGGTCGGCCCAGGCAGAGAGCTCCTCGTCGTCGAAGGCGTTGTCGAGGGACATCATGCGCTCGCGGTGCTCGACCGAGGCGAAGTCCGTCTGGTACGCCCCGGCCACCTTCTGGGTGGGCGAGTCGGGGGTACGCAGCTCCGGGTACTCCTCTTCCAGGGCCTCCAGCGAGCGCAGCAGCTTGTCGAACTCGGCGTCGCTGACGACCGGCTGGTCGTTCACGTAGTACCGGAAGCGGTGCTCCTCGACCTGCTCGGCCAGCAGCTGGTGCTGCTCGCGCAGCTCCGCCGGTACCGTCTCCTGCTGTTCGGCTGCCATGCCCCTGATCCTCCCGTTTCGATCACTCAGGGTTGTCGGCGAGTGATCTCGCCGCCCTGACGCAGTGCGCCTGCACCGCGCGGGCGTAGGCGGGCGAAGCACCCGCCAGACCGCACGACGGAGTGACCACGACGGACTCGGCCAGAGTCCCCGGGGCCAGCCCCAGCCTGCGCCAAAGCTTCCTGACACCCATGACGCTACCGGCAGGGTCCGACAACGGGACGTCGGTGCCCGGCACCACTCCGGCGAAGAGTTTCGTGCCGCTTTCCACCGCCTCCCCGATGGCGTCGTCCTCGCGCTCGGTGAGCAACGAGAAATCGAACGACACGCCCGTGGCGCCGGCCCGGCGGAGCAGGGCGAAGGGCACCTCGGGCGCGCAGGAATGCACGATCACCTCTCCGTCGTGCACGGCGAAGAGGTCCCGCAGCGCCCCCTCCACCACCTGCCGGTCCACGGCCCGGTAGGTGCGGTAGCCGCTGGCGCTCCGGACCCGCCCGAGCAGGACAGCGGTCAGCGAGGGCTCGTCGAGCTGGAGCACGATCTGGGCGCCGGGGATGCGCTTGCGCAGGTCGGCGAGGTGGTCGCGGAGGCCTTCGGCGAGCGAGCCGGCCAGGTCCCGGCAGGCGCCGGCGTCCTGGAGCAGCGCCTCGCCGCTGCGCAGTTCCAGCGCCGCGGCGAGCGTCCACGGCCCTACGGCCTGGACCTTGAGCCTCCCCTGGTACCCCTGGGTGAACTCCTCCAGGGCGTCGAGGTCCTCCCCCAGCCAGGACCGGGCCCGCTTGGTGTCCCGGCCGGGCCGGTCGCTGATCCGCCAGCCGCTG
The DNA here is from genome assembly GCF_040296685.1 of Streptomyces sp. NPDC002054. Classification (NCBI taxonomy): domain Bacteria; kingdom Bacillati; phylum Actinomycetota; class Actinomycetes; order Kitasatosporales; family Streptomycetaceae; genus Streptomyces; species Streptomyces sp. NPDC002054. The sequence continues at coordinate 11,901 of NZ_JBEOXT010000039.1, read as the reverse complement.
GGCTCGACATGCGCGAACAGGTCGACGAGCAGGCCCAGGGACCGGCCGATCATGTCGGCGCCGGGGCCGCGGGCGGGCAGTTCGGCGAGGTAGGGGAACTCCTCGAAGGTGCCGGTGACGGTCTTCGCCGCCTCCCTCGCGTCCCCGCCGGGCAGCGAGCCGATGCCGGTGGCGCCGACGCCTGTGCCGGCACTCATCGGCCCGGCCGCACGGTCAGGTCGTTGACCTCGGCGTCCCGGGGCAGGTCGACGGCCATCAGGATGGTGGTGGCCACGGACTCGGGGTCGATCCAGGCCTGCGGGTCGTAGGACTTGCCCTCCTGGGAGTGCACCTTGGCCTGCATGGGGGTGGCGGTCCGGCCCGGGTACACGGAGGTCACCCGCACCCCGTTGGCCCGCTCCTCGCCGCGCAGGGAGTCGGCGAGGGCCTTCAGTCCGTGCTTGGAGGCGGCGTACGCGCCCCACTCGGGGTGGGCGTTCAGTCCGGCGCCGGAGTTCACGAACACCACCTGGCCCTGGGCGGCGCGCAGGGAGGGCAGCAGCAGCCGGGTCAGCTCGGCGGGGGCGATCAGGTTGACGTTGAGCTGCTGGTGCCAGGTCTTGGGGCGCAGCTCGCCCACCGGGCCCAGGTCCACGATCCCGGCGATGTGCAGCAGGGAGTCGAGGCGGTCGGGCAGCGCCTGGTGGGAGAAGGCCCAGGAGATCCGGTCGGGATCGGCGAGATCGGCGACGAGTGCCCGGGCGCCGGGGTAGCGGGCGGTGAGCTGCTTGCCGCGGGCGGCGTCGCGGGCGAGCAGGATGAGCTCGTCTCCGCGCGCGTGGAGGCGGTCCGCGACGGAGGCGCCGATGCCGGAGCCGGCACCGGTGATGAGATGAGTAGCCATGGCCCCATGCTCGCACTCCCCCGCGCCGGGCCCCGAGTCCCGACCGGCCTGTTGTACGAACGGCCCCCGCAGCGGCAGGTTCCCGTGCATCGGGGGTGACCCGCGGGCGGAACCCCGCTCGCGGGGGCGGAGCGCGAAGCTGCGGGGCGGGCCCTGCGGGGCCATTCCCCCACCCCGCCCCTTCCCGAAACCGGGGCTCCGCCCCGGACCCCGTAGGGTGCCCGGACCCCGGGGGGGGCCGGACCCCGGGGGGGGCCGGACCCCGGGGGGGGCCGGACTCCGCCCGGAGTCCCGCTTCCCGGGCTCGGCCGGGAGGACCCCGGGTACTGCGTCGGCATGACCCCGGAGTCGGACTCCGGGGTCATGCCGGGCAGGGGCCCGGTCAGGGCAGTGGCGTCAGCCGGCCAGGTAGGCCCGGGTGATGGTGATGTCGGACTTGTTGCCGGACTTGTCGACCGTCACGCCGCGCAGCGAGACGTGGCCGCCCTTCGCCGGGTTCTTCACGCTCACCTTGCCGGCCTGGACCGGCAGGGTCTGCCAGGTGTAGCCGTCGTCGTACGACACCTGCACGGTCAGCGAGGCGAGGCCCGCGCCGGCCGCCGGGCCCTGGACGGTGACCGGGACCTGGACCGTACGGCCCGCCGGGGAGGTCCCGGTGAGCGACAGCTCGGGGGTGAAGCGGACCACCGAGGCCGGGACCTGGGTGGGTTCAGCGGTCTGCTTCGAGCGGAACCACCAGGTGGCCGTCACCTTCGCCGAGGTGCCGGAGACCGCCGACGGCACGGTGGTCTTGGTGACCAGCTTGTACGGGGCGTCCGCCGCCGGCACCTCGAAGGGGTCGGAGTCCCGGAGCTCGGTGTTGCTGCTGCCGGCCACCACGCCGTTGCGGTAGAGCACGGTGCTGCCCTTGGCCAGGAAAGACGCGCCGTTGTGGCCGGCCCCGTCCGCGAGCAGCGGCAGCGATCCGTACAGCTTGTTGCCCTCGCGGTAGATGCCGAGCTGGGCCGCGGTGTCCACGCGCGGGCCGAAGACGGCTGCGTTGTAGCGCTCGCGGTAGCTCTTGCCGCCCTGGTAGCTGCGCTGACCGTCGCTGACGTAGGTGGTCTCCTCGATCGGCCAGCCGTTCTCGTCCGTGCCGCCGGTCTGGCCGAAGAGGGTCTCCCAGGTGGCCCCGTCGAGCGTGGACAGGTGGAGCTTCGCGGTGGCCGGGAGCGGCCTGGGGATGGTGATGCCGCTCGCCCCGGTCGGGTCGGGCAGCCAGCCCAGGACGGTCAGGCCGCCCTGCTTGCCGGTCGCCGAGGCGCCCTGTTCCACCGAGACGGTGGCCAGGTCGGCGGCCTTGAGGTGGCGGGTGTAGCCGGTGGCGAGCCGGGTCACCGGTCCGCCGAGGGCCGCGTGGTACTCGTCGTTGGCGCCGTCCTGCCAGTGCGCGTCCCACTGCTGGCGCAGGGTGCCGGCCGGGGCGGCCGGGCCCATGTGCGCGGTGCGCAGCGGCGCGTAGGAGTCGAGCCACCAGCCGAAGGCGTAGCCGGAGTTGCCGACCCGCACGTCGTAGGTGGGCATGGCGAACTTCTCGACGGCGGTGCGGGAGGGCACGGTGATGGCGACCGGCTTGGCGGTGCGCGCGTCGACGGTCACCGTGGTGTTGCCGGTGACGTCGAGCTTGGGCTGGGCGATCCAGTCGATGCCCTTGCTGAAGTCCTCCGGGTCGGCCACGACGTCCGAGTTCAGCAGGTAGCCGCCCTTGGGCACGCGGACGGTGACGGTGCCGGACGCGTCGTACTGCTGGAACCGCTTGCCGACCGCGAGGCCGGTGGTGCCCAGCACGGTGGTGCCGTAGTCGGCGGTCGGCTTGCCGTTGCGGCCGAGGTGCTTGACCGTCAGATTGTAGGACTCGACCTCGCGTTCGACGGCGATGGCCGTCCGGGTGCTCTGGCCGCCGCCGGTCGCGGTCGCGTACGCCGTGTAGGCGCCGTCGACCTGGCCGCCGAGCCGGGTGTTCAGGGTGAGGTTGACCGAGGCGGTGCCGCCGGCCGGGACGGTCACCTTGGCCGCGTCGGCGGTGAGGAAGCCGGCCGGGGCGGGCTTGCCGTCGGGGCCGGTGGCGGTGACGGCCACATCGAGGGTGACCGGGGCTCCGCCGAGGTTGCGGTAGCTGAGCTTCTTCGTCTCCGGGGTGTCGTCGTGGTGCGGCCACGGCTGCCCGGCGAAGGCCAGCGAGACCGGTTCGGCGAACACGCTCTGGCCGAGCGCCCGGTCCACCGCGATGCGTCCGCTGCCCTGCTGGAAGGGGGTGTACGCGCCGGGCTTGGTGGAGGCGGTGAGGACGCCCTTGAGGTCGGCGCCGGTCCACGTCGGGTGCTGCTGCTTGAGCAGGGCCGCGGCGCCGGCCGCATGCGGGGCGGCCATGGAGGTGCCGGAGATGGTGAGGTAGCCCTCGGGGCTCTGGCCGACCTCGCGTTCGATGACGCTGCCCGGGGCGGCGGCAGCGGTGGTGTCCACGCCGGGGGCGGTGACATCCGGTTTGACGGCGCCGTCGCCGGTGCGCGGGCCGATGCTGGAGAAGTCGGCGAGGGCGTCGCCGTCGTCCACCGCGCCGACGGTGAGGGCCGCCTGGGCGCTGCCCGGGGAGCCGATGCTGCCGGGCCCGTCGTAGCCGCTGTTGCCGGCCGAGATGGCGAAGAGCACGCCCTTGTCGGCGGAGAGCTTGTTCACGGCCGTTTCGAGCGGGTCGGTGTCGGGGCCGTCGGGGCCGCCGAGGCTCATGTTGATGACCTGGGCGCCCTGGGCGACGGCCCATTCCATGCCGGCGAGGATGCCCGCGTCGTCGCCGGAGCCGGAGTCGTCGAGGACCTTGCCGTTGAGGACCTTGGCACCGGGGGCGACGCCCTTGAGTACGCCCCCCGACTTGGCGCCCGTACCGGCAGCGATGGAGGCGACGTGGGTGCCGTGGCCGAACCGGTCCTTGGCGTCCGGGGCGGCGGAGAAGTTCTGTTCGGCGACGACCTGTCCGGCGAGGTCGGGGTGGGTGGAGTCGACACCGGTGTCGAGGACGGCGATCTTCACGCCCTTGCCGTCGTACCCGGCGGCCCAGGCCTTGTCGGCGCCGATCTGCTTGGTGCTCTTGTCGAGGTGGGCCTTGCGGATGCCGTCGAGCCAGATGGTGGCGATGCCGGCGGCGGTGGCGCGGCGGCCGGTGCCCGCCTGGGCGTCGGTGAGGGTTTCCCAGAGGGCGGCGGCCCGGTCCGGGCCGGCGGTGACGGCTTCGGCGCCCAGGGACGGGAAGGTGCGGCTGACCTCGGTGCCGCCGGTGGCGCGCAGGCCGGCCTTGGCGGCGGGGGCGGCTCCGCCCTCGTAGCGGACGATCAGCTTCAGGCGGTCGCCGCGGGCCTTGCGGTACTCGGGGCGGCCGAGCTCGGTGAGGTCGAAGAGGCGGGGGTCGAGCCGGCCGGCCTCGATCAGACGCTGGGCGTCGAAGGGGACGATGCTGGTGCGGCCGTTCTGGCGCTGCACCGAGACGGGTATCTTCTCGCGGCCCTTGGCCGGGCGGAAGCCGACCGGATTGCCCTTGGCATCGACGGTGACCCGGTCGCCGGTGATCAGCGTGAGGTGGGTCAGGCCCGGGGAGGTCTGCTGCCGCTGCTTGGCTGCGAACGGCTTGGCTGCGGAGGTGGGTGTGGCTGCTGATCCTGATCCTGGTGCGGCTGCGGAGGGTGTGGTCAGACCCGCCGCGAGCGCGAGGGCGGCAGCCGTGGCTAACGCCGCCGCCCCCGTACGCCTGTTGCGATGTGAAGGCACGTCAATTCCCCCTGGAAAAGGCGTTATCGCCCGCAGAGCGGATCTCGCTCTGCGGAATGCGAGTATCACCCGGGGTCTGACGTGTGATCAACCATGCGTCGGGAGAAGGTCGTTGGGGCGGAAGGTGCGGCGGTAGGCGTTCGGGGAGACGCCGAGCGAGGTCCGCATGTGGGCGCGCAGCGAGTTCGCGGATCCGAATCCGGCGCGGTGCGCGACCAGATCGATCGGCAGATCGCTGGTTTCCAGCAGCTGGCGGGCCAGTTCCAGACGCTGGGCGGTGAGCCACTGGACGGGGGTCATGCCGACCTCGTCGCGGAACCGCCGGGTGAAGGAGCGCAGGCTCATCCGGGCGTGCGTGGCGAGCTCGGCGAGCGAGAGCGGTTCGCCGAGCCGTTCCAGGGCCCAGGCGCGAGTGGCGGTGGTGGAGGCCACGGTGGGTTCGGGGACCGGGCGGTCGATGTACTGGGCCTGGCCGCCGTCGCGCCACGGCGGTACGACGCACAGCCGGGCGGCGCGGTTGGCGACGGTGCTGCCGTGGTCGCGGCGGATCAGGTGCAGGCAGAGGTCGACGCCGGCGGCCACCCCGGCCGAGGTGAGGACGTCGCCGTCGTCGACGAAGAGCACCTCCTCGTCGAGCCGGACCAGGGGGAAGGCCCGCTGGAACTCCTGCGCCTTCATCCAGTGGGTGGTGGCGGGCCGGCCGTCCAGCAGGCCGGCGGCGGCCAGCACGTAGGAGCCGGTGCAGATGGAGACCAGCCGGGTGCCGGGCCGGATGCCGGCGATCGCCGCGGCGAGCTCCGGGCCGAGGGGGGCGCCCTGGGCCAGCTCGTCCATCGCGTGGGTGGGCGGGATGATCACGGTGTCGGCGGCGGCGAGCGCTTCGGGGCCTGCGGAGACGGCGATGCCGAAGCCTGCGTCGCTGGTGACGGGCTGGCCGTCGGCGGTGCAGACCGTGACCTCGTACAGCGGCCGGTCCTCGGCGTCGAGGGCGTTGCCGAAGACCCGGGACGGGATGCCGAGCTCGAACGGGGGGACGCCCTCGAGGGCGAGGACGGCCACCCGGTGGCGGGCGTGGCTGCGCAAAGACTCCATGGCCAGATCCTGACACATGCTGGCCGTCCGGCCAGCACCGTGGGGCTGCTCGGCCGCCGAAGCTGGTGCCATCAGCAGCACCGAAGCACCGAAGTACCGACCTGAGGAGAAACACCATGCGCGCCGTCGTCGTCAGCCAGTGGGGCGGGCCCGAGGTACTGACCGAAACCGAGCTGGAGCGGCCCGAGCCGGCCATGGGCGAGATCCTGGTCCGGGTGCACGCGGCCGGCGTGAACCCGGTCGACTGGAAGACGCGGGCCAGCGGTGCGCTCATCCCGTGGGGGCCGGTTCCGATGGTCGGCTGGGACGTCTCCGGCACGGTCGAGGCGGTCGGCCCGGGCGTGACCCTCTACCGGGAGGGCGACGAGGTCTTCGGCATGCCGAGCTTCCCGCGGCAGGCGGGCGGTTACGCGGAGTACGTGACCGCCACCGCCCGGCACTTCGCCCGCAAGCCGGCCGCCCTGACGCATGTGGAGGCGGCTGCGCTGCCGCTGGCCGCGCTGACCGCCTGGCAGGCCCTGACGGACACGGCGGACGTACGGCCGGGCGATCGGGTGCTCGTCCACGCCGCCGCGGGCGGCGTGGGGCACTTCGCCGTCCAGATCGCCAAGGCGCTCGGCGCGTATGTGATCGGCACGGCGAGCGCGCCCAAGCACGAGTTCCTGCGCTCGATCGGCGCCGACGAGGTGATCGACTACCGGAGCGCGGACTTCGAGGACGTGGTCTCCGACGTGGACGTGGTGATCGACGCGATCGGCGGCGAGTACGGGGCGCGCTCCCTGAAGGTGTTGCGCCCCGGCGGCCGGCTGATCACCCTGAACGGCCCCGACGATGTCCCGGCCGACGGCGGGGACCAGCACCGGACCGGCTGGATGCTGGTCGAGCCTGACCTCGGGGGCCTGAGGGCGATCGCCGCCCTGGTCGAGGAGGGCAGGCTGCGGCCGGCCGTGGACACGGTCCTGCCGCTGGACCAGGCCGCGAAGGCCCACGAACTCGGCGAACAGGGCCGCACCACGGGCAAGATCGTCCTGACCATCGTCTGACCCGCTGCCGCTGCGCGGGGCCATGTCCCCACCCCGCCCCTTCCCGAAACCGGGGCCTGCGGCCCCGGACCCCGCCCGTGGGGCTGCGCCCCACACCCCGGGTGCCCGGGCTCCGCCCGGCACCCGTCTCCGGGGCTCCGCCCCGAACCCCGGCGGGGCCGCGCCGGACCGGGTCCTGTCGGTCAGAGCGTGGCCGTGGCTCGGGTGGTTGTGGCGATCGTGGCGGAGCCGACCACGCGGGTGCCGTCGTAGAGGACGATCGCCTGGCCGGGGGCGACGCCGCGAACCGGCTCGGTGAAGGTGACGCGGATTTCGCCGTCCACCGGCTCGGCGAAGACCTCCGTCTCGCCGCCGTGGGCGCGCAGCTGGGCGGTGTACGTCGCCGGGCCGGACGGCGGGGTTCCGCACCAGCGGGGGCGGATGGCGGTGAGGGCGGTGACGTCGAGGGATTCGACCGGGCCGACCGTGACCGTGTTGTTCACCGGGGAGATGTCCAGCACGTAGCGCGGCTTGCCGTCGGCGGCCGGGTGGCCGATCCGCAGGCCCTTGCGCTGGCCGATGGTGAAGCCGAAGGCGCCTTCGTGCGTGCCGAGCTTCGCGCCGGACTCGTCGACGATGTCGCCCTCCGCCTTGCCCAGCCGCTTGGCCAGGAAGCCCTGGGTGTCGCCGTCGGCGATGAAGCAGATGTCGTGGCTGTCCGGCTTCTTCGCGACCGCCAGGCCCCGGCGCTCCGCCTCCGCGCGGATCTCGTCCTTGGTGGTGATCGTGTCGCCGAGCGGGAAGAGGGCGTGGGCCAGCTGCTTCTCGTCCAGGACGCCCAGCACGTAGGACTGGTCCTTGGCCATGTCGCTGGCGCGGTGCAGCTCGCGGGAGCCGTCCGGCCGCTCCACGACCGTGGCGTAGTGGCCGGTGCAGACCGCGTCGAAGCCGAGCGCGAGGGCCTTGTCCAGCAGCGCCGCGAACTTGATCTTCTCGTTGCAGCGCAGGCAGGGGTTCGGGGTGCGCCCGGCCTCGTACTCGGCGATGAAGTCCTCGACCACGTCCTCGCGGAAGCGCTCGGCGAGGTCCCAGCAGTAGAAGGGGATGCCGATGACGTCCGCGGCGCGGCGGGCGTCCCGGGAGTCCTCGATGGTGCAGCAGCCGCGGGCGCCGGTACGGAAGGACTGCGGGTTCGCGGAGAGGGCGAGGTGGACGCCGGTCACGTCGTGCCCGGCTTCGACCGCGCGGGCGGCGGCGACGGCGGAGTCCACGCCGCCGGACATGGCGGCCAGGACGCGAAGGGGGCGGGGAGTGCGCGGCAGGGTCTCAGTCATAGCGCCTTCCAGGGTACGGGGAACCGCGCGGGGGTCCCAGCGCGTTGTTCCGTGACGGGGGGTGAGGCGTATGGGCCGCAAGGGCGCCACGGAGTCGAAGAAGCCGAACAAGCCGAAGAAGACCAGGCGGGCGGTGCTGCTGGCCGGGCTTGGGCTGGTCACGGCGGCAGCGGTGGCCGCCCGGGAGGACATCGAGCGCGGGTACTGGCTGCTGCCGGGGGTCGCCAAGCCCCGTAAAGAGGGCGAGCTGGACCACCCGGGCGCGCGGTGGACGGCGGCCTCCCCGGCGAACTGGCGGCTGGCCGACCGGCCCGACGACTACCGGGTGGACCGGATCGTGGTGCATGTCACCCAGGGCGGTTTCGCGTCCTCGGTGGACGCCTTCAAGAACCCCTGGCACAAAGCGTCCGCCCACTACATCGTGCGCGGGGACGGGCACATCGAGCAGATGGTCCGCGAGCTGGACGTGGCTTTCCACGCGGGCAACCGCTCGATGAACGAGCGCAGCGTGGGCATCGAGCACGTGGGGTTCGTGGACCGCCCCAAGGACTTCACGCCCGCGATGTACGAGTCCTCGGCGCGGCTGGCCGCGGCGATCTGCCGGAGGTACGGCATACCCGCCGACCGGAAGCACATCCTGGGCCACTCCGAGGTGCCGGGCGCCGACCACACCGACCCCGGCCCGCACTGGGACTGGGACCGGTACCTCAAGCTGGTCCGGGACCGGCTCGCGCAGCAGTCAGCCGCTGGCTAGCCGGCTAGCTGAGGCCGGCGGTGCGGGCGCGTTCCACGGCCGGGCCGATGGCGGCGGCCAGCGCGGCCACGTCCTCCTTGGTGGAGGTGTGGCCCAGGGAGAAGCGGAGGGTGCCGCGCGCCAGATCGGGGTCGGTGCCGGTGGCGAGCAGGACGTGGCTGGGCTGCGCAATGCCGGCGGTGCAGGCGGATCCGGTCGAGCAGGCGATGCCCTGGGCGTCGAGCAGCAGGAGCAGGGAGTCGCCCTCGCAGCCGGGGAAGCTGAAGTGCGCGTTGGCGGGGAGCCGGTCGTCCGGGTCGCCGCCGAGGACGGCGTCGGGGACGGCCGCGCGGACTGCGGTGATCAGCTCGTCGCGCAGGGCGCCGATCTCGCGGGCGAAGGTCTCGCGCCGCTCGGCGGCGAGGGTCGCGGCGACCGCGAAGGCGGCGATGGCGGGGACGTCGAGGGTGCCGGAGCGGACGTGCCGCTCCTGGCCGCCGCCGTGCAGGACGGGGACGGGGGTCTGGTCGCGGCCGAGCAGCAGTGCGCCGATGCCGTAGGGGCCGCCGATCTTGTGGCTGCTGACGGTCATGGCGGCGAGGCCGCTGCCCCCGAAGCGGACGTCGAGCTGGCCGACGGCCTGGACCGCGTCGGAGTGCAGCGGGATCTCGAACTCGCGGGCGATGGCGGCGAGTTCGGCGACGGGCTGGACGGTGCCGATCTCGTTGTTGGCCCACATGACGGTGGCGAGGGCGACATCGCCGGGGCTGCGCTCGACCGCGGCGCGGAAGGCCTCGGGCGCGACCCGCCCGTAGCGGTCCACGGGCAGGTAGTCGACGGTGGCGCCCTCGTGCTCGGCGAGCCAGTGCACGGCGTCGAGGACGGCGTGGTGCTCGACGGGGCTGGCGAGCACCCGGGTCCGGGCCGGGTCCGCGTCCCGGCGGGCCCAGTACAGGCCCTTGACGGCGAGGTTGTCGGCCTCGGTGCCGCCGGCGGTGAAGACCACCTCGCTGGGCCGGGCCCCGAGCGCCTCGGCGAGGGCCTCCCGGCCCTCCTCGACGGTGCGGCGGGCCCGGCGGCCGGCGGCGTGCAGGGCGGAGGCGTTGCCCGTGATGCCGAACTGCGCGGTCATCGCGGCGGCTGCCTCCGGCAGCATGGGGGTGGTCGCGGCGTGGTCGAGGTAGGCCATGATCCCCCGATTCTACGGTCGGCCCCGCGGGCCCGGAACGCCGCCAGGCCTTTTCCGGCCCAGGGCGACCGGCCCGCGGTCCGGCCCGCGGTCCGGCTCGTGCTCCGGCCCGCGGTCCGGCTCGGGCGTCAGGTGCGCGGGGCGCGGGCCAGCTGGCGGGACTGGGCGACCAGGTGGTCCGCGGAGTCCCAGACCTCGGCGTCCTCTTCCAGGAAGCCGCCCGCGAGGTTGCGGGTGGTGATCGAGACGCGGAGCGGGCCGGGGGCGGGGCGGCGGCGGATGTGGGTGGTGAGCTCCACCGTCGGGGTCCAGCCCAGCAGTCCGAGGTCGAAGGCGGTGGGCGGCAGGGCGTCCACGGCGAGCAGCAGGGACATCGGGTCGGCGTCGCGGCCGTCGGCGAGCTCGAACCAGGCCCGCATCTCGCCCTTGCCGGAGGGGGCACCGACCGCCCAGCCGGCGGTGGCCGGATCCAGGCGGAGCCGGAGCCGGTCGACGATCGCCGAGCTGCCGGGGATCGGGGCCGGGCCGGCCTCGGGGCCGAGGCAGTCCTCGTACGCGGGGATCACCGGGGGCACGGCGGTGGTGCGGACGTCGTCGGGCAGGGAGTCGAGGTCGCCGTAGGAGGCGAGGACCCGGATGCGCTCGATCTCGGCGCCGGTCTCGGGGTCGTACTGGAGGAGCGAGGCCTGGCCGGTGGAGAGGGTGCGGCCGATCCGGACGACCTCGGTGCGGATCACCGCGGGGCCGGGGGCGGAGGCGCTCAGGTAGTGCGCGGAGACCGTGAAGGGGTCCGGGTGCGGCAGGGCGGCGGACAGGGCGCGGCCGACCAAGGCCAGCAGGTATCCGCCGTTGACCGCAGTGATGATCGTCCAGCCGGCGGAGAGGTCCGCGTCGTACACCCCGGGCTCGTCCGCACGGGGCGTGACGGTGGTGTCGCGGTCGAATTCGCTGTCGCCGATGGATGCCTGGGCCGCTGCATGTGACATGGCTCGACGGTACACCGGCACGCTACTAAGCGGTAGCTTTCTTTGCCGACTCCCCTTACGGGGTCTCCTCGGAGACGGAGGACCGGCGGTTCCAGGCGAGCGGGGCGCGCCAGTGGAAGCGGATGGCGAGCAGGCGCAGCAGGAAAGTGGTGACCACGGCGATCCCGCTGGTGAGGGGGTTGAGCATCTCGAAGGCGATGCACAGGGCCACCATCGTGGACCCCACCAGGGCGGGCACGGCATACATCTCGCGGTCCCGGAGCAGCGAGGGCACCTCGTTGACCAGGACGTCCCGCAGCACACCGCCGCCGACCGCGGTGGCCACGCCGAGCGCGGCGGACGCGGTCAGGCCGAGGCCGTACGCGTAGGCCTTGGTCGTGCCGGTCACACAGAACAGGGCGAGGCCGGCCGCGTCGAAGACGTTGATGGCCCGGTTGATCCGCTGCACCTCGGGGTGCAGGAAGAAGACGATGCCGGCGGCGATCAGCGGGGTGACGAAGAAGCTGAGTTCCCCGAAGGCGGCGGGCGGCACGGCGCCGATGACCAGGTCCCGGAAGAGCCCGCCACCGAGGGCGGTGACCAGCGCGAGCACGGCGATGCCGAAGACGTCGAAGTTCTTGCGGACAGCGAGGAGCGCGCCGGCGGTGGCGAAGACGAAGATGCCCGCGAGGTCCAGTGCGTGCTGGACGCCGGGCGGGAAGAGGTCATTGAACAGCACCGGCCCATTGTGCCGTCCGCCTGGCGGCGAGCCCCGCCGACCTGTGCCACCCCCGAGCCGAAGGACTGGGGGACCAGACGTCGAGTGTTGAAAACCGTTCAGAGCGGAGGCGTGGCCGAATTCCGTTGACAGCATGGCGATCAGCG